>JBCBJG010000229.1:0-5263 GCA_038523655.1 Pseudomonadota bacterium
CCGCGCGTCGCGACGATCGCCTGCGCGACGGCGGCTGACACGCTACGGCAAAAGGCTGTTCGGGAGGCCGGGGCTGGCGACAGCTCCGGCCTTCTGTGTTTTTGCTCCGGATTTTACTGCTGCCTGTGCGTCCGAGCGTTTGGCCGGGTACCCGTCAATCGAAACGCTAGGGCTTGTCGCCGCTTCCCTCGCTTAGCCCATTCCCGCTCAGCTTAGTCTGGCCCGGCTCAGTCTGCTCCGGGTAAGTCTGCTCCGGGTAAGTCTGGCCCGGATCAGTCTCGCCCGGATCAGTCTCGCCCGGATCAGTCTCGCTCGGCTGATTCTGGCGGTCCGACATGATGGCCGCTTCCGCATCACGCATCCGCCTGATGAGCGCTGCGCGTGCGAGGACCAGAATAATAAGCGATACCAGCGCGATGGCGATCGCCCAGCGCCAGAGCCAGGCGAGCTCAGGCTGATACCAGACAAGCACGGCCAGACCGGTGAACCCGATGCCCCAGCGGACCAGCCAGCCAACGGTGCGCGCGCGCAGGTAGGTATGCGTGTCCTCGCGCAGTCGCTCCAGCTCGGCCTGCGCTTCTTCCGGCGTGAAGGCTTCTTGCGCAGCATCAGCGTCACCGGGCCCACCGGGGAATGAATTGTTCTCCGCCGCCGTGATGTTTTTCTCCGGCGATGCCATGCGGGTCATCCTTCTGTTTCCAGACGCTTCTTTAGCCGGAAAGCGCAGACACGACCGTGTTGCAGCGTCAGGCGCAGTCGGCGAGGACCTGGCGTTGCGCGCGCGTCTGCCCCAGCGGTCTCTGCTTCGACGTGATTATCACGTCTGCCTGCAGGCGCTACTGCGCGTCTGTGGACGGTGCAGGGGCTTCGGTCGAGGGCACGGCAATTTTTGGCGCTTCCGGGACCGCGCGGAGCTGCGCAAGCTCGCCACGGCGCAGCCCCTGATGCGACATCCCCGGCAACGACATCGTCATCATGATCGGCTCCGTCTGCGTGGTGAGTAGGCGATCAGCCACGCCGCGCGCATCGTCCAGATCGGTCTCGAGGCGCAAGACGATCTCGTAAGTGCCCGCCTCGCCGATCGCGACAGGGAAGGTATTTCCAACCACGTTGAACAGGACCGTCCCGCTGAAGGCGGTACGCCCCGCAACGGCGATCGGCGCGAACGGGCGCTTCGGACGCGGATTACGGTCGAAGGTGCGGGTCGCTCGGTCGAACCCCTTCGAGCGGGCGAAAAATGCGGCATCGACAAACCAGGCGGCGAAAAACGTTTTTGCCGGCGTGTCGTCGTCCTGCTTCCGCACGATCATGCGAATGCCCGTGACCGCGGCATCGCGCGCGCCGTGGTTCGCGATCGTCATCGGTACGGCGAAAAGCTCGCGATCGCCGCCCGGCTCGCGCCCGTAGTGCACGACCTCGGGGACGAAAATGCGCAGGCTGGCTCGGCGAAGGACCGTCTCGTAGAGGCTGAGCCCGGAGAAGACCAACGCGAGGAGGGAAACAAATACCGTGGCGAATGTGCCGAAGCCGGCGCGACCGGCGCGGTTTCCCTGTTCGACGGCCTGTCGCGCCGTATCGTCAGTCAGGTCATTGCCCCGCAGTCTTCGCCCGCTCAGCGCCATGCGCCTGCCCTCCCCATCCACTCCAGCCGGACGGTGGTGCGGCGGGAGTTGGGCCGGACTTGGGCGGGGGACGGCAAATCACCCTGCACCACCGAGGAGTGCGCAGCCTCTCAAGCCTGCGCGTTCTGTGGTGGCAGGGTCGCGGCGAACCGGCGGATGAGTGCCGTCACGGTCGCCGGGTACTCGAGCGTCGCGAGGTGAGCACAACCGGGAATGACCTCGAGCGCGGCGTTGGGGAGCGCCGTCAGCATTTCATCGGCCAGTTTGCGCGGTGTCATCGCGTCGTCCGACCCCACGATAAGCAGAGTGGGCGCCGCAACGTCGCACAGCGTCTCACGCAAGTCGCGCCGCGATATCAGCGCCTCGGTCTGGCGGGCGAGGCCGTCGATCCCGAGCGCCTCCGCCATCTCCAAACGCAGCGCGCGAACATGTTCGTCGTTGCGACGTGTTGGAGCCAGCATGACGTCGGTCAGCTCATCGACGGCTGCCGCCAAGCCATTCACGCTTGCGCTTGCTCGGGATAAAAATTCGCGGCGTGCCTCGGCCTGGACCGGGCGGTCGGCTCGGGCGCTGGCGCTGATGAGCACAAGCCCGCCGACCCGGCCCCCGGCGCGTCGTGCGACCTCTAGCGCAATGCTCGCTCCCATCGACAGACCGACGAGGAGGGAGCCGGGTGCCAGTCCTTCGACGATATGCTCGGCGGCCGAGTCGAGTGCGTCATGCGCTGCGGCATCAACGGCGCGACAGGTGAGGTGCCCCGCCGGCCCGCCAAGGCTCGACATTTGCGGCGCGAACACCGCGTCAGTGCAGAGGAGGCCCGGAATAAAAACCGCCTCGCGACGCGGTGCACCGTCCTGATCCCGGTGCGTGCTGCGTGCTGCGGTCATTGCGTCACCTGATGGCGTTAACGATGCATTCATGGCCGGTACGGCAGGAGCGTGGGTGAGCCTCGCCGGTATTCGCTGATGGCGCTTCTGTCTATGGCCGCGCCGAGTTGCCCGCGCATGTCAGCGCCGGGCGCGCGCTGGCCCGGGGATTGCTTCGTCATGCGACGCCCGCCCGTCATGGAATGAGCCCTATGCCAACTGCTCTTTTACACCGCATCCCGATCGCCTTTGCCGTTGTTGCCGTTCTTGCGACCGCTTCCTTTGTATCGGCACCTTCCGGCGTTGCCGCGACGGCGTCAAAGGTCACATCGAGTGAGGCCGCCCGGGTCGTACGCTCGATCCCGACGCAAGTGTTCGAAGTGCTCGTCGCCGGCGCCTGGGAAGCTGAGAAGAAGACCGGATATTACCGCGCAGTCGCGACCGCGGCCGGCAAGGCCGGTGAAGAGCACGCCGAAGTCTTTCTGCAGTGGATCGCGGTCGACAAAAAATCCGCGACCGTTTTTAAGAGCGTCGGCATCGAAGAGGTGGCGCGCCTGAAGGTTCCTGGCCTCACGCTGGCGGTCGATGCGGAGGAAGATGGACGGATTATTCTCATCATCAGCCATTTCGACGATGAGACCGGTGAGCCGTCCACACTGGAGTTCACGGCCGACAAGCCCGGCAGCTATGTGCCTGTCGTCGCCGAGATCGCGAGCGGTGAGGCCGCTGCCGGTAACGAGCCGGAGCTGAGTGGCGGTCCGGAAGCGAGCGGCACCGACGCGGCAGCAACCAAGACATCGGAGAAAGAGACGCAGTAACGCGAGCCGCCTGACGGTCGGTTTGAGGTTCGTGTCCGCCGGCTAAGTTGCGATGCCGACGCACGGGGCATTAAGGCAGCTCTATCGGCTGCACATCGCTCTGCGGCCACCCATCCGCGGCTGCGACGCTGATGCGCCCCTCGACGGCGGTTGACGCATGACCAGTCGCCGCGTACCCCATGCCCACCCGGCATGCCGCACCACGAAGGCGCAGCATGGCCGCGGGCCGCCGCCGACGGGCTCTGGTCGGGATACACCAATCCCCTTGCCTGGCGCGGTGCGCCATCATCCATCGGCCGCACATCTCGCGAAATACACTGCGTGCGAGATTATCGGCCCCCGCAACGGCGGCGAGATACTCTCACACATGCGTTTTGGTGAACTTGGACTGAGCGCCAAGGTCCTGGAAGCTATTTCCGAGGCCGGCTACGATACCCCTACCCCCATTCAGGAAGGCGCGATCCCGGTCGCGGTAACCGGGCGTGACGTGCTCGGCATCGCACAGACCGGCACCGGCAAGACGGCCTCGTTCGTCCTGCCGATGCTTACCCGGCTCGAACGCGGGCGCGCGCGGGCGAAGATGCCGCGATCGCTCATCCTTGCGCCAACGCGTGAGCTTGCAGCGCAGGTGGCCGAAAGCTTCGAGCAGTATGGGCGCAACCACAAGCTGAGCGTCGCGCTGTTGATTGGCGGCGTCGCGTTTGCCGAGCAGAACAAAAAGCTCGATCGCGGTGTCGACGTCCTGATCGCGACACCGGGTCGGCTGCTCGACCATTTCGGGCGTGGGCGACTGCTGATGACCGGGGTCGAAATCCTCGTCATCGACGAAGCCGACCGCATGCTCGACATGGGCTTCATCCCGGATATCGAGAAGATCTGCCGGCTCCTGCCGCCACGGCGCCAGACGCTCTTTTTCTCCGCGACGATGCCGGATGAGATCACCCGGCTCGTCAAAACTTTCCTGCGTGATCCGGAGCGGGTCGAGGTCGCCCGCCAGAGCACGACGGCATCGACAATTACGCAGCGCTTTCAGTTCGTCGACGGGGAACCGCGCGAGAAACGCTCTGCGCTGCGCAAGCTCATCCGCAGTCAGGACGAAATCAAGAACGGGATCATCTTCTGCAACCGCAAGCGTGACGTCGCGATCCTGCATAAATCGCTCACCGTGCACGGCTTCAATGCCGGCGCGCTGCATGGCGACATGGACCAGCGGGCGCGGATGGAAACGCTCGAGGCATTCCGGAATGGCGAGATCGACCTGCTGGCAGCGAGTGACGTGGCGGCGCGCGGGCTGGACATCCCCGATGTCAGTCACGTCTTCAACTTCGATGTGCCCGTTCAGGCGGAGGATTATGTGCACCGGATCGGGCGCACCGGTCGTGCCGGACGTGAAGGTTTCGCGGCGACGCTCGTTACCAGTGACGACGAGCGCATTCTGAAAGAGATCGCCGGCTTCAACGAGGGTGGGATCGAGTGGCTTGGTGATGCCCCGGCGGACGACGATTTCGATACCAAGAAACGCCGTGGTAGGGGGCGCGGATCCCGTCGGGACAGCGGCGGCAGCAGCGCACGCGGTGACGATGCGCAGGCGAGGCGAACCCGCACAAAGCGCTCTGTGGGTGACGAAGCGGCGGAGAAGCCCGAGGGCGAGAAGTCGTCGTCCCGGCGACGCAGCCGTGGGCGTGGACGGGGCAAGGCGAGCGACACGCCGTCCGAAGCGACTGCGCAGTCTGCGGAGACTGCAGGTGGGGAAGAAAAAACCGCGTCGGAGGCATCCAGCGCGCCGCGCGCGGAACGCGAGAAGCCCGCCCGTGACGGTGAGCGCGGTGAGCAGCGTCCGCCGCGGCGCAAGGCCGACGCCGACGGCGGCTCAGACAAACCGCGCAATTCACGCGGCGGACGGGAGAAAAAACGCGGCAAAGACGATGCGCCGGTCGGGCTCGGCGATCATGTCCCG
>JBCBJG010000230.1:0-5223 GCA_038523655.1 Pseudomonadota bacterium
CCAAGGTCAGCGTGTTGACGAGCGTCAAGTTCGCGGCGGATTTTTTTCCCTTAGAGATCGCGCAGCAGCTGGTGGCGGTGACACACGCAGTCGACCCAGTGTTTGGCGCGACGACGACCGCCCCGATCGACGTCACGGTCACGCCGGGGCCGGTTCCTGATACGCCAAACACTGGGTCGACTGCGTGTGTCACCGCCACCAGCTGCTGCGCGATCTCTAAGGGAAAAAAATCCGCCGCGAACTTGACGCTCGTCAACACGCTGACCTTGGGTTTTGCCGGGTCAAGGCGACGTGCATGCTCGCGGTAGAGTTCCTTGATAAGCGCGACTGCTTTGGCCTGTTGGACGGCGGCCGCGGCGGCGCGCGGCACCTCGAGTTTGACCGCCGCGACCTCACCGATGGCAGGCGGCGTGATCTCTGTCCGCGCGACGACGCGGTCGTCATCTGCCAGTCCTTCGAGAGCGTAGGTCCATCCCTCGCGCGGGCGGAAACCGAACACTGCTCGGCGCGAGACCTGCCGCACTGTTTGCCCATCGTCCGTCTTTGCGACGAAGCGGTAGCGCGGCAGCCTGATCGGCGTATCTCCGCTCGCAACGCGCGCCCGGATGACCGCCCCTTCAAGAGTGAATGCGTAGCGGGTTTCCCCCTCGCGTCCGACGAAAAGCTCCCGATCGAGGCGTTGGTCGAACCCCCACGTTGCGGTCAGGCGATAGGGACCCGTCTCGCGCAGTCCGCTCGAGCTACTCGGGATTGATCCGCCGGCGACGCGCTTTGCGATGCTTCCGTCGGTCTGTAGGCTGTGCATAGTGAAGCGCGTCTTCACGCCAGAGAGCGCATCGGGTGTCCGCGTGAACGCCAGCTTGAGCTGGCGGCGTAGGCGCAGGGTGCCGGGAAAACCCTCGATGGAGCCGCGCGCATCCAGCGGACCGTCGAGATCGAGCGGAACCTGCTGCACGGGTGCAGCTGTGACGACAAGTTCGCCACGCGCGCGGTCTTTGCCACGGCGGAGGGAAAATCGATAGGTGCCCGGGTTGGCGAGCAACGCCGAGACCCGGTCCGACCGCACTGATCCGCTGGCCCGATTTTGCTCCCCCCGATCGAAGAACGCTTTCGTCGGCGCCTGAACGCGCCAGCCATATCGGTCATTCGATTGACCTGGCGCCTCGAAGATCACCAGCGGGCGGTCGAACGCCAGTGCGAGGTCGACATCTTCGGACCAGCCGAACGGCGCGCTACGCGCCACGGCGCGTCCGATCCAAGCCTCGAGCACGTATTCTTTCTGCCGCACCTCACCGGTGTATGTGAGGGTCGATCCGCGCCCGATCTCACGGCGCAGGGTCACGGCGCCGTCCCGCTGCGCAAGGCGCCAGACGGGTGTCGGTGCAGCCGTGCTCAGCGGCGCTCCTCCGAATGCGCGCAAGGTTGCGGAAATCGTGCGGGTCGGAGGGCCGGGTTTCTGAAATCCCGGCGGCAGCGGCGCGATGCGTTTCATCGCAAGCACGACGGGCGCTCCGCTCCGCTTGCGCAGTTCTGCCTTGAGTTCGTCCGGCAAAAGCGCGCGCGGCAACATCTGCAGAAACCAGGTCGGCGCCACACCGTCGTAGGCGTAGGACGTGATCGGAGAACGCGCCGGCGGATGGGTGTGCACGATCGTGGTCGGCAGCCCGTCGGCGCGCCCAATCCAACGCGCGGTAAACCCGGCATCCGCACGCCCTGTCAAATCGCCGAGGAGGCTCGCCTCGATCAACGGGAGTTGGCGCCCGATCTCGTCGCAAGGCTCTTTCGTCGGACAGGCACCCGCCGCAAGCGTGACATCGCCGGTAAGCGCCTGCGCCGAGCCGAACAGATCCCGCGCAATGCGCAGCCGCGCGAAAAGCCGACCATCGTCACTCCGCCGCGCTTCCCAAACGCCGACGCTGGTTGGCGCGTTCGTCTGCGCCCGGGCGGATGGCACGGTCGGGGCGATCGGTAAAGCGAGCAGTCCCATGGCTAACAGAGCGATCGCGATCGCGCGCATACGTTTTCCTCCCCATAGCTTCACAGGATGGGCCGACCTCGCGTATCGGACAAGGCGATCCTGCGCCGCGAGCCAAAACACGACGTGACTTTTGACCGATAGAAACGCGACGCTCACCGCAATCTTGCGTTGCGCACCGCGTACCGTGTTACCTGCGTCATCGCACAGCAGTTCATCCGACCGGGCGATCCCGCTAACGGTAAGCGCACGACTTCTATTCACCTGCACTGGAACTGCCTGATGAAAGCTGTAGGCCTCACCGAATATCTGCCGATCGATCGCGACGACGCGCTTTTGGACGTCGAGCTCGCAAAGCCGGAGCCCACCGGCCGCGATCTCCTCGTGGCGGTCAAGGCCGTTGCGATAAACCCGGTCGACGCGAAGGTCCGGCAGGGGTTCGGCCGCGAGCCCGGCACGGTCGAGAGTGAACCGCGGGTCATCGGCTACGATGCGTGCGGCGTTGTGGAGGCGGTTGGCCCGGACTGCGAGCTCTTCGCGCCGGGCACGCCGGTGTTTTATGCTGGCGACATTACGCGGTCAGGCAGCAACGCGGAGTTCCAGCTCGTCGATGAGCGTATCGTCGGGCGTAAGCCGGAAAGCCTGAGCTTCGCAGAGGCCGCAGCACTCCCGCTCACCACGATCACGGCGTACGAGAGCCTGTTTGATCGCCTGGCGATCGATCGCGATGGCGCGCATTCCGACGAGACGATCCTTATCATCGGTGCAAGTGGCGGTGTCGGATCGATCGGCATCCAGCTCGCGAAGCTTGCCGGGCTCACTGTGGTCGCGACGGCCTCCCGGCCCGAGACCGAAGCCTGGGTCCGCGAGCTCGGCGCTGACCACGTGATCAATCACCGTGAGGACATGGTCGAGCAGACCCGCGCGCTGGGGCTGCAGCACGTCGACCACATCGCGATCTTCAACGACATGCGCCACTGGCCGGCCGCGACTGAATTGATCCGTCCGCAAGGCGGGATTGTCTCGATCGACGAAACCGATTTTGAGATGTCGATGGATGCCTTGAAGGTGAAGTCCGCGAGCCTGCATTGGGAGTTCATGTTCACCCGCTCGATGTTCACGACTCCGGACATGATCGCACAGCACCACCTGCTGAACTGGGCATCGGAGGCGATCGACGCCGGTCGCCTGCGTACGACGGTGGGCGATATTCTCTCCCCCATCAACGCAGCGACAATGCGGGAGGCACATCGCCAGATCGAGACGGAGACAACCCGCGGGAAACTCGTGATCGAAGGGTGGCCTGACTGATGTTGGTGTCTTCGCGGCCTTTGTCCCTGCGGGCGGATCGGAGTGCCGCATGAAACTCGATGACGAGGCTCAGGCGATGCTGGCGGGCGAGCAAGGCGCCGCGCGCCGCTGGGCCATCGCGCACCAGATCGACGTGGCGCGGATGTTCGATGCCGAAGATCTGGTGCCGGTCACGCAGGCGCACATGATGGCCGACCCGGAGTCGCTCGGCGAAGCCGGCGTCGCGCTATTCGAACGGTTTGCCGAATTGCCGCCGGGTGAGCGCCGCATGGCCGTGCCGATGCTGACGGACCCGCGAGGTGTCGATCTCTCGCACTACCGCCCGCTTGGCCAGACCGAGGAAATGGCGGACCTCGAACGGCGTTTCATTGCCGCCTGCGAAGCGCTTGGCGTGATGTTGACGGACACGTGCATCAACTACCAGACGATCATGCCGCCGGTCTTCGGCGACCACGTCGCGTACGGTGACACCGGTGTGGTCATCTATGCCAACAGCGTCTGCGGTGCGCGCTCCAACTTCGAAGGTGGCCCGTCGGCGCTCGCTGCCGGACTGACCGGACGCACACCGCGCTACGGCTTGCATCTCGATGCGCATCGCCGAGCGACCCGGGCCTATCGCGTGACCGCACAGCCCGAGGGGCTTACCGACTGGGGCGTCCTCGGCGCCGCGATCGGGCGGCGTGCCGGATCGTATTGGGAGGTGCCACTGGTGATCGGTATCGAGGCCCCGCCGACGTCGGACGAGATCAAGCATTTCGGCGCAGCGATGGCGAGCTACGGCTCGACGCCGCTGTTTCACATACTGGGGATCACGCCGGAAGCGCAGCAGCTTGCAGACGTCGGCGGAGAGAAGCTGCCGGTTGAAGCGATCACCGCGGAAGATCTCGCCACCCTGCGCGCGCCGTTCGCCGCAACCGGAGAAAAAGTCGACGTCGTGGTGTTCGCGGCGCCTCAGTTGTCGCTCGTTGAAATGCAGCAGGTCGCAGCGCTTTGCGCGGGCGCTGTCTGCCACGACGACACCGACCTGGTCGTTTGCACATCGCCTTCCGTGTACGCCGACGCGACGCGGCTCGGCTACGTGACGACGATCGAGACGTTCGGCGGGCGTGTGCTATCGGGGACCTGCTTTTATCAGCAGTACGCCCGTGAGATCGGCGAGGCCAACGGCTGGCGGCGTCTGCTCTCCAACTCGACCAAGATCGTGAACATTCTCGGCGGCTACGGCTATCAACCGGCGCTCGCATCGATGGAAGCGTGCATCGCCTCCGCGATTGCGGGGAGAATAATCGAATGACCTCAGGTGATCCGGCGGCGGCCCCTCCAACCGCGCAGAAGCAACCGGACGGGCCCGGCTGGCGCGTCGAGGACGGCGCGCGAAAACTCGCCTGTCATGTTGGCATCGGGCGCCCGGTGATCGGTGAAGCCCTCGTGGCGTCGGATGATTTTTCCGCCCGCTACGACCTCGACCGCATCCAGGGCGTCTTTTCGCGTCCCTCCCATGCGCTAGCCGGCCAGTCGTACGTCGACCGCATCCTCGTGCTCAACACTGCGAAAGGCGGCGTTGCGTCCGCGTGGATGCTGCACGAGATGGCATCGCGCGCGCTCGCCCCGCGCGCCATTCTATTCAACCGCGCCAATACGATCCTCGCGCAGGGCGCCGCACTGGCGGGCATGACGATGGTCGATCGTTTCGAGGAAGGCGACGTCTGCGGGTTGATCCGCACGGGTGATGAGC
The DNA here is from genome assembly GCA_038523655.1 of Pseudomonadota bacterium. GTDB lineage: Bacteria > Pseudomonadota > Alphaproteobacteria > Rhizobiales > CALHAX01 > CALHAX01. Next base: position 5,022 of record JBCBJG010000230.1, read on the forward strand.
TGTTCGTCGATCCGGTAGCGGGTAGCGTCATTGTCCGTGCGCGCAGCTAAGCCTGCGGCCGCGCGCCCAGTCTGGCTTCTTCGTACGCGCTAGCATCTGCGTGGATGTTGGCTGCGTCAGCAGAAGACCTGCGCGGCACCGAGCCCACAGCATCAACCCAACTCGTCCTCCGGGGCATGGTTCGCGTTGAAACCGTCGGGCG
>JBCBJG010000231.1:0-5207 GCA_038523655.1 Pseudomonadota bacterium
GTCGCGCCGTTGCGACGCGTCGCTTTTCCCCGTCCGTTCGGCTACCAATATGTCTGGCAATCTGTGCGGTGTGATCGCCGCCATGCATTCCCGTGAGGACGCCCATGTCGGCCATCGAACTTTTGAAAGCGGACCCCGTCGTGGTCGCGAGGCGCGATGAGATCGTCGCCGGTCTTCGCGCTCTGGTCGACGACGACGCCCTGATCGCGGATGAGGACGGTCGGCGCGCCTTCGACACGGATGCGCTCACGGCCTATCGGCGGATGCCGCTCGCCGTCGTCCTTCCGCACACGACCAAGCAGGTCAGCGACGTGCTCTCCTACTGTAACGCCCAGGGCGTTCGGGTCATTCCACGCGGCGCCGGCACCTCCCTCAGCGGCGGCGCGCTACCCTCCGAAGACGCGGTCGTGGTTGGCGTCTCCAAGATGAACCAGGTGCTCGACGTCGACACGGCGAACCGCACGGCACGCGTTCAAACCGGCATCACGAACCTCGCGATTTCGGCGGCGGTCGCACCGGATAAATTCTTCTACGCGCCTGACCCGTCGAGTCAGCTCGCGTGCACCCTGGCGGGCAATCTCGCGATGAATTCCGGCGGCGCGCACTGTCTCAAGTACGGGGTGACGTCGAACAATATTCTCGGCCTGACGATCGTCCTCATGAACGGCGAAGTCATTGAGATCGGGGGCAAGGAGCTGGATAGCGCCGGCTATGATTTCCTCGGAATGATCATCGGCGCCGAAGGCCAGTTCGGCATCGTGACCGAGGCGACGGTGCGCATTCTCCGCCAGGCTGAGGGCGCGCGGCCGATGCTGATCGGCTTTGATGGCGCAGAGGACGCGGGCGCCTGTGTCACTGCAATCATCGGCGCCGGTATCGTCCCCGTCGCGATCGAATACATGGATCGGCCGGCGATCCGCGTCTGCGAGGACTACGCCAACGCCGGCTACCCGCTCGATTGCGAGGCGATGCTGATCGTCGAGGTCGAGGGCGCGGAATCAGAGATCGACGCGCTCCTTGCGCGGATTACCGAGATCGTCAGCGCGCACAATCCACGCGTCGTTCGAACCAGTAGCTCGGATGCCGAGACGGCAGCCATCTGGAAGGGGCGCAAAGCGGCATTCAGTGCGGTCGGCCGTCTCGCCGACTACTTCTGCATGGACGGCACGATCCCGATCTCCGAGCTGCCGCGTGTGCTCAGCGGAATCAGCGAAATCGGCGCGAGCTACGGGTTGCAGATCGCCAATATTTTCCACGCAGGCGATGGAAATCTCCATCCGCTCATTCTCTACAACAGCGACATCGACGGCGAGCTGGAGAAAGCCGAGGCCTGTGGTGCCGACATCCTGCGGCTGTGCGTCGATGTCGGCGGATGCCTCACGGGTGAGCACGGCGTCGGCATCGAGAAGCGTGACCTGATGACGGTGCAGTATTCCCGCGTGGATCTCATGCAGCAGATCCGCCTGCGCGACGTCTTCGATCCCGCGTGGTTGCTGAACCCGGGCAAAGTGTTTCCGCTCGACCTGTCGCAGGCCGCGTGATGCCCAGGAGTGACGGTCCGGGAGGCCAACCCGCGTCGCTTCACACGCGCGAATGGCCTGCACAGTCCACCACAACCGTCTGAGCGAACCGACCGATGGCACAGACACAGGCCCCGACGCGCGAGGAAGACGTCGCCGATATCATTCGCAAGGTCGGCGACGCGCGGGTATCGCTGGAGACGGTCGGTGCCGGCACCAAGCGCGCGATCGGTCGCCCAACGCAGCACGCGGTCCAGGTCACGACGCGCAACATGCGTGGCATCACGCTGTATGAACCGAACGAGCTGGTCGTCTCCGCCCTCGCCGGCACACCACTGAGCGTGCTCGAAACCGAACTCGCGAAAAACAATCAGCAACTCGCCTTCGAGCCGATCGACCTCGGCCGCGCGAGCGGTGCATCTCCTACCGAAAACGCCGACGCGGCAGGCGGGCCGACGATCGGCGGCATCGTGGCAACCAACGCCGCGGGTGCGCGCCGGGTCTACGCCGGTGCGGCCCGTGATCACGTGCTCGGCATCCGCGCGGTCAACGGCCGCGGAGAAATATTCAAGTCCGGCGGCCGGGTAATGAAGAATGTCACGGGCTACGACATTACCAAGGCGATGACCGGCTCATGGGGCACGCTTTCTGTGCTCACCGAGGTCACGCTCAAGGTTCTGCCGACGCCCGAGGAGACGGCGACCCTCATTGTCTGCGGGCTCTCCGACGAGATGGCGAGTGAGGTGATGTGCTCGGCGATGGGCCTGCCGTATGAGGTCTCGGGCGCCGTCCACCTGCAGTCCGACATGGCGCGCCGCCTCGATCATGCCGCCGTCGGTGGAGCGGATGCCGCGCTTGCTGCCGTACTGAATGGTGCGGCGACAGCTTTGCGGATCGAGAATGTATCGTCCTCGGTGAGCTACCGGATGGAGCAGCTGCGCCGACGTTTCAGCGCATTTGGCGAGGTCGTCGAACTCGACACGCCGTCCTCGCTCGCGTTTTGGCGCAAACTGCGAGATCTCGCCTATCTTCAGGTGGGCGAAGGCGCAGTCTGGCGGATTTCGACAGCACCGACCTCCGGCCCCCGCATCGTCCGCATGATCAGCGAGTTCATGCCGGTCCGCGCCGCATACGACTGGTCGGGTGGGCTGATCTGGCTCGAGGTCCCAGAGGTCGCTGACGCAGGAGCCGCAGAAATCCGGCGGGTTGTCGCCACGGTCGGTGGGCATGCGACGCTGATGCGGGCCGCCCCCTCGGTGCGCGCCGCAGTCGACGTGTTTCAGCCGCTGGAAGCGGGTTTGATGCGGCTGACCCGGGGCGTGAAAGCCGCCTATGATCCAGCGGCCGTGCTCAATCCCGGCCGGATGTACGCCGACGTGTGAGGACGACTATGTCGCCCCGAGCCGCTCGCACCGGCGCGCGCCCCATCTGATCGATCGCCTGACGAGAACGGACGATGCAAACCAACTTCACCGCCGAACAGCTCGCCGACCCGCGGATCGCCGAAGCCAATGCGATCCTGCGCACCTGCGTCCATTGCGGCCTCTGTCAGGCAACCTGCCCGACGTATCTCGTGCAGGGCGACGAGCGCGATTCACCGCGCGGCCGGATCTACCTGATGAAGGACATGTTCGAGGGCGCCAAACCCGCGAGCAACGAGGTGAGCCATCACATCGATCGGTGCCTTTCGTGCCTGTCCTGCATGACGACCTGCCCGAGCGGGGTCGATTATATGCACCTCGTCGATCTGGCCCGCGCACACGTTGAGGATACTGGCGAACGGCCCGCGCGGACCCGGCTCATGCGTGCATTGATCGCCGCGGTGGTCCCTTATCCAGGTCGCTTTCGCCTCGCGCTTCTCGGCGCACTCGTCGCGAAACCGTTCGCCGGCGTCGTTGAGCGGCTCGGGTTGCGTGAGTTGGCTGCAATGCTCCGTCTGGCGCAGCGCCCGCGCATTTTCCCCCGCGCCCGCCCACGGCGGCAGCCTATCAAATCGCGTCGCGCATCGAGTACGGCGCAAGAGACGGCAACGGCCGCCCGGGGCCGCGTGTTGTTTCTCGAAGGCTGTGCGCAGCCCGTTCTCCGTCCGGAGACCAACGCAGCGACGATCCGACTGATCGAACGGCTAGGCTACGAGGTCGTCATTGCCCGCGGTGCCGGGTGCTGCGGTGCGCTCACTGCGCATATGGGCCGCGAAACCGAGGGCCGCGCGCATGCCCGTCGCACCATCCGCGCATGGATCGGCGCGATGCAGGACGCCCCGATCGATGCGATCGTGGTCAACGCGTCCGGCTGCGGCACCACCGTCAAGGACTATGGGCACATGTTCGCCGATGCGGATCCGGAAACCCGCGCGCAGGCCGAACGCATTAGTGAACTGACCATGGACATCAGCGAGTTTCTCGCCAGCGCGGGTGTCGGTGCACCTGAGCGCTTCTCGTCACTGCGTGTGGCCTACCACTCGGCCTGCTCACTGCAGCACGGCCAGCAACTCAACGACCCGCCACGCGATCTGCTCCGCAAGGCAGGGTTTTCGATCGTCGAAGTCCCGGAAGGGCATATCTGCTGCGGTTCGGCGGGCACCTACAACATGCTGCAGCCCGAGCTCTCCGGAAAATTGCGCGCGCGTAAGGTCGCCAACATCGAACGCGTTACGCCCGACCTGGTGGCCACCGGCAATATCGGCTGCATGACCCAGCTCGCAGGCGGCTTGGACGTGCCCGTGGTGCACACAGTGGAGCTGCTCGATTGGGCTTATGGCGGCCCGGTCCCCCGTGGCCTCGAAGGCATCGCCGATCGTGTGGTGAACGTCCCGGAAGAAGCGCGCGCCGTCGGTGAAGTGTCCTTCTGAAATCGCTTGCGCGCTCGGCCCCTCGCTCCACGCCCCAAGGTCCCGCACGTGGTTGCCCGGTGTGGCGTGATCCGCTAAACCGCGGCGCGACGGGCCGACGCTCGTTTTATGCGATATCCCTCCACTCCAGGCCCGAGCGCGCGGCCAGCAAGAGCGGACTGCGCCCGGCCCCGGTCTGGCGCATCCGAAGAGCGTATGGCGAAGAAAGCAAAGACGTTCCGCCCGAAGGCACGTCTGCCGAAGGGCCTGCGGGATATCGGGGCGGAAGAGATCCGCGCAACGGCGGCCATGCTCGAACGGATCCGCGCGGTCTATGACCGCTACGGGTTTGAGCCGCTCGACACCCCGGCCTTTGAATACTCCGATGCCCTCGGTAAGGCGCTCCCCGATCAGGATCGCCCCAACGCCGGCGTCTTCAGTTTCGAGGAAGTGGAGGACGGGGACTGGGTGTCCCTGCGCTACGATCTGACGGCGCCGCTCGCCCGCTACGTCGCCGAGCACTACGACGCACTCGCCAAGCCGTTCCGCCGCTATCAGACCGGCCCGGTCTGGCGGAATGAAAAACCCGGCCCGGGCCGCTTTCGTCAGTTCACGCAGTTCGACGCCGATACGGTTGGCACCGCGAACGTCGCCGCCGACGCCGAAATCTGCATGCTCGCTGCCGATGCGATCGAGGCGCTCGGGATCGACCGTGGTGACTACGCCGTCCGCATCAACAATCGCAAAGTGCTCGACGGTGTCCTCGCCGTGGCGGGCATCGAACTGCGTGAACTGACGAAAGCGGCCCGGGCCGGGTTTTTCATTCCGCCAGACCGGGCCGGTCTGATAGCGGCGGA
>JBCBJG010000232.1:0-5195 GCA_038523655.1 Pseudomonadota bacterium
ACGGGCAGGGTAACTTCGGCAACGTCGACGGCGATAACGCCGCCGCCATGCGATACACGGAATCGCGCATGACGGACGTCGCTGCCGCCCTCCTCGAAGGGATCGACGAAGACACCGTCGATTTCCGCGAGACCTACGACGGCTCTGAAGAAGAACCGGTCGTCCTACCGGCAAATTTCCCGAACCTATTGGCGAACGGCGCGAACGGCATCGCAGTCGGCATGGCGACCTCGATCCCGCCACACAACGTGCACGAGCTGTGCGGCGCCGTCCTGCATCTGATCAAGCACCCGAACGCCAGCGTCGACAAACTGGTCGATCTCGTGCCCGGCCCTGATTTCCCGACCGGCGGCGTGTTGGTCGAACCACCCGCGGCAATCGTCGAAGCCTATCGGACCGGGCGGGGCGGCTTTCGCGTGCGTGCGCGCTGGGAACGCGAGGAGACCGGTCGCGGCGGCTACCAGATCGTCGTCACCGAAATTCCCTTTCAGGTGCAGAAATCTCGCCTGATGGAGAAAATCGGCGAGCTGTTGAACGCGAAAAAGCTGACCCTCGTCGGCGACGTGCTGGATGAAAGCGCGGAGGATATTCGCCTTGTCATCGAGCCGAAGAGCCGGACGGTCGATCCTGTTCTGCTGATGGAACAGCTCTTCAAGCTGACGGATCTCGAGACGCGCTTTCCCTTCAACATGAACGTGCTGTCGGACGGGCGGGTGCCCAACGTCCTCGGGCTGCGCGAGGTTCTGAACGAGTGGCTCGCGCACCGCCGCGTCGTGCTGGTGCGCCGCTCGACCTGGCGGCTCGGCAAGATCGAGACCCGCCTCGAAATTCTCGACGGCTACCTGATCGCCTATCTCAACCTCGACGAGGTCATCCGGATCGTTCGGTTCGAAGACCGCCCGAAGGACGAGTTGATGGCCCGCTTCTCGATGACCGAGGTGCAGGCGAACGCGATCCTCGACATGCGCCTGCGTGCCCTGAACAAGCTTCAGGAAGTCGAGATCGAAACCGAGCACAAGCGCCTGACTGCGGAGAAAAAATCACTCGAGGGCTTGCTTGCCTCCGACGATCTCCAATGGGAGCGGATCGCCGACGAGGTGAAGGAAACCCGCGAGCGGTTCGGCCGAACAACCGAGCTTGGCCGTCGCCGATCCTCCTTCGACGAGGCCCCGGAAATCGACGTCGATCTCGATACGGTGCTGATCGAGAAGGAACCGATCACCTTCATTCTGTCGGAAAAAGGCTGGGTCCGCGCGCTGAAGGGCCATCAGGCCGATCTGTCGAAGGTGCAGTTTAAGGCCGGCGACAAGCTACAGCGTGCCATCCACGCTCAGACGACTGACAAGATCGTTCTGTTTGCCTCGAACGGAAAATTCTTCACGCTGTCGGCAGATAAACTCCCCGGCGGGCGCGGCCATGGTGAACCCGTCAAGCTGATGGTCGACATCGACGAGCGGGCGCGCATCGTCGAAGCGTTCGTGCATGTGCCCGGTCGGCGGCTTCTGGTCGCCTCGAGCGCCGGCAACGGATTTTTCGTCCCCGAAGACGAAGTCGTCGCGCTGACCCGAAAGGGCAAACAGGTGCTGAACGTCGCGGGTGCGGACGAGGCGACCGCCTGCGTGCCCGATCGCGGCGGCATGGTCGCCGTCATCGGAGAGAACCGCAAACTGCTGGTCTTCCCCGCCGACGAGGTGAGCGAAATGACCCGCGGAAAAGGGATGCGCCTGCAGAAGTACAAGGACGGTGGGTTGTCGGATGTCCGCGTCTATGACGTCGACGAGGGGCTCAGCTGGACGGACAGCGCCGGGCGCACCTTCAATCTCAGCGATCTGTACGACTGGGTCGGAAGCCGGGCGCAGGCCGGGCGCATGGCCCCACGCGGTTTCCCGAAAACCAATCGTTTTGGCCCTGCCTTCGGCGACGGGTGAGCCACGATCATCCAGCTTTCGGTGACGCTCGCGGCTCGGCTTGAGACGCGCACGTCGAAATAGGACGTAAAGAGAGGTTCCATTAACCCTGATCTTCTACTCTGGCGCGAGTGGGTAGTTCGAGCAGCGAGGCAGGGTGATGGTGCGGTTCCTCAAAGCATTCCGGCGTAACCGGAGCGGCATGACGTCGATCGAGTATGCGATCATCGCAGGCATCATGGGTACCGGGGTGCTTGTCTCGCTCAACTATGTCGCGGATGAAATGACCGCCGCGTTCCAGCCGAAGGGCTGCACATGGGACGCCCCGGACCCGGCCGCCGAAGACGATCACGTCGCCTGCATCGGCTCGGAACACTGGACCCCGCGACGCGCCCAGCGCCCGGTCAACAGCCGGACGGTCGAAGCCGTCGAGTAGCCTCAAGAGGCTTTCGAGCATCCGGCAGGGCAGGTATTTGCGAACCGCCCGTAAAGGTTCGCAAGCGCCGCGCAATTGCGCGTGTCGCCCCCTTCACGTATGCCGGCGGAGTTTTTCCTCCCCGGCATCGCGCCCCGACAGCTGTCCGGCGCGCGAGCGCCGCTCATGACGGTGCTCCATGCGCGTTCTTGGTCTTGCCGCCCGCTCGCACGACAGTGGCGTTGCGCTCCTCGACGACGGCCGGATTGAGCTCGTCTACGAGGAAGAACGGTTCAACCGCGAGAAACACACCCGCGCCTATCCGAGCATGGCGCTCGACCAGATGTCAGGCGACGGCATAGACCTTTCGACCCTCGATGCCATTGCGATGCCGTGGCACGTCAATCAACTCCGCCGCACGGTCCGCGGCCATTTTCTCCGCCATTTCCCGGACAGCCTGAGCATCCTCGCGCCCGACAACCACGGGCCGATCAGCTATTGGATCGTCGCGATGCGGTTGACGGTGTGGGCCGATATGCGCCGCCGGCTCGGCAGCCTGCGCGGTCCCCGCTTCGTCGAAGTCCCGCACCACGATGCCCACGCCGCCGCATACTTTATTTCTCCGTTCGATGAGGCAGATGTGCTCGTCATCGACGGCTATGGCGATCGCGCTTCGACCAGCCTTTATTCAGGCGTCGGGGGCCGCCTCTCTTGTGAACGTCAGAACGAGCAGCTTGACAGCCTCGGTGTGCTTTACTCGCTGATCACGCGCTACCTCGGATTTCCCTCCTTCGGTGACGAAGGAAAGGTCATGGGGTTAGCCGCCTACGGGGATGATCGCTTCGTCGCGGCGATGCGTGATCTGGTGATCCTCGACGACGATGGCGCTTATCGCTTGAACATGGCGTATTTCGCATTCGATCGCTTCGGTGAGCGGGCACCGTTCACGCGCCGGTTCTACGAAACGTTCGGGCCGCCGTTCGCTGACTGCCGCGCGCCGGACGAGGTGCAGTTTGCCATTGCATTCGCGCTGCAAAAGGTCATCGAGGAAACGATCCTCCACATCGCCCGCGCGATGCAAAAACGGTCGGGGAGAAAATATCTCGTATTCTCCGGCGGTGTTGCGATGAATTGCGTTGCCACCGCACGGGTGATCGCAGAGACCGACTACGCGCGCGTGTGGGTGCCCCCGTGCGCGAGCGATGCGGGCGCGCCGCTCGGCGCAGCGCTCTTCCACACCCATCAGGCCTGCGGGCTGCCGCGCATCGGCGAGGTAGATCACGCATTCTTCGGCCGCAGCTTTACGGATAAGGAGATCGAAGCAGCCCTCGCAGAAGCGGGCTTGCAGGCCGAGCGGCTACATCGCGACGCGTTGATCGCCACGACGGCCGATGCATTGGCGGACGGCGAAATCATCGGCTGGTTCCAGGGGCGCTTCGAGACCGGGCCGCGTGCGCTCGGCAATCGCTCCATCCTCGCCGACCCCCGCCGAGCCGATATGAAGGATCGAATCAACGCGCGGATAAAATATCGCGAGGGGTTTCGCCCGTTCGCACCGGCGGTCCTCGCAGAGCACGCAGCCGAATGGTTCGAGATAAACCAGCCCGACCCCTTCATGACCATCGCGCCGCTGATCCGCCCGGAAGTGCGGAGCAAAATTCCAGCGGTAGTGCACGCGGACGGCACCGGCCGGATCCAGACCGTCAAGCGCGCTGCCAACCCGCGATACCACGACCTGATTTCCGCGTTTGCGGATCGTACCGGCGTGCCAATCGTCCTGAACACATCGTTCAATAAGCAGGAGCCGATCGTCACGCGGCCGGCCGAAGCGATCTCGTGCTTCCTGCGCACGGAGATGGATCGGCTCGTACTCGGCGATTTCGTCGTGACAGAGCGACCGGCTGCTGCCGTCGAGCGGGCGCGCGAGCGTTTTGCGAAAAGCTAACGCAGCTTGCGCGCGGTGATGTCGAGCGCGCACGTCGCCCGCATTACCTGAACCTCGCGCAAAACCTCGTCGAGCTGGGCCACGCCCGCTTCCAGCGCGTCGAGTTGATCCCAGGTCGTGAGCGACCGCAGCCGGAAAAGCTGGTGCGGATGCACATTGTCGAGCTGAAGGGCGACCCGCGGTGCGTCTTCTCGCAAGACATCCGATCGCTGGACGTTAGTTCGCAACGCATCCGACCGCGACGAGGTGCTGTCAGCTTCGCCATCGACATGTTCCACAGACCGTGTGGACATCGCCATGACCGAGTTCCTCAAGCGGAGCATACTGATCGCTAGAACGTCGCGGCCTCTCGCGTCTTAGGCAATGCCGCACAGCCGGTTCTGCACAGCTGTTTCCTGGGTTTGCGCGCAGCCGCGGGCGCAATCGAAGGGGCACACGCAAAATGCGCGAAAGCGTGATCCGCGTCACGAAACCTGATCCGCTGCCGTGGTGTTCTCCTGATCAGCGGCTGGCGCACCACTGAGAAGCGCAGCCCCCAACCAAGGAGAACCATCATGACCAAGTTTGCAGCAATCGCCGCCGTCGCCATTGCCCTCTCGGGTGTCGTCGTCTCGACTTCCGCATCTGCAGCACCGTCGTACGGCTTGCAGATCAGCTCCGGTGAGACGAACCCGTTCAAGGCAGTCGACGGCCGCTAGAGCAAGATCGCCGCTGGTTCTTGCGTTCCCCCCTCCTCCCCGCGGGAACCGGCGGCACCCATCGCGACGTATCTATCCCCCGCGAACGCTCGTGCACCCTCTCCTCCCTGGGGTGGCGCGGGCGTTCTGCGTTACAGGCCTCGATGTGGGGGGGGGGGGGGGGGGAGTGGTTTGGCAGGTTTCGCAGTAAGATGTGGCCACCCAACGCGGCGGTAAAAAACCGCCCACCC
>JBCBJG010000233.1:0-5182 GCA_038523655.1 Pseudomonadota bacterium
AGCGTCCATCCGAAATAGCCGGTTAGGCACATCGATCCGAACACGAAAACACCGTGGATGATGGCCAGCGGGCGGGCCCACTGGTTCATGTCTGCTCCTTGAGGTCATCGAGAATGCGTTTAGTCTCACGGCCGACATCGGTGACGACGCTGGTCGCCGCACGCAGGTCGCCAAGGTCGGCGGTGTCCCGCTGAAGCTCGGTCACGCGGTTGGTCAGCTCCCGCGATGTCGCGACAAGGCCAGGCACGGCCTCACAAAGACCCTGATGGTCCGGGACGATTGCCTCAACAGCCGCCACGCGCTCTTCAAGAGTGTGGTCAGCTGTCACGACAACGGTTGGCCGTGTTTCTATCTCCTGCCAGCGCTCTTCGATTTCGCGCCACGTGGGTTGAGCCCGTTCATCGTCCCATTCGACCGCATCGTAACACTCTCGCGTATTGTCGGTAACGCTGCCGGCGTAGCGCGCAGACGGGGTCAGCTCGTCGAGGCAAAGTGCGATATCCATCGGATCACCATTGGTTCTGTGTCCACGTCAGCCCTCCGCCGGATCCGATTTGACCGGTCTGACCGGCGAAAATCTCCAGGCGCGTATAAATCTCCGCGCCGAACCCGGCCGCTTCGCCAAACCCGTCATTCGCCTGCGTGGTCGTGCATTGATGTTGCACCTCGATTTCGGCGGCGTTGGCGAAGCTCACAAAGCCGAAAGCCTCCGATGTGTCGCCGGGCGACGCTGGCGTTCCGATCAGCACGTCGATACCTGCCGTGACGTCGCGCACGACTGCCTGATGCCGTCCGACAGTGCCAGCCGGTGCAGTCATGCGGAGCAGGTAGTCGCCGGCGGGAAGTGACACGCGGTTGTTTGTGAGGCTGATCGCGCCGGAAGGATCAGTGGACTGCGTCAGATCGCGGGTTCGGCGCGCCCCGGCGGTGAATGTGCCGCCGTTAGTGCCGACAGATTTCTGATCCCAGACGGTTGCCAGCAGCGCGGCGCCATCACGGCCATCAGTGCCGTCTTGGCCATCCTGGCCGTTGGTGCCGTCAACACCGTTCGATCCGTCTGCCCCAGGCGTGCCCGGTATGCCCGGTGCCCCATCTTGACCGTCGGCACCATCCTGCCCGTCAACGCCGTTGGTGCCATCGACACCGTCGCGTGCGACGAGGACTGTTTCTGCCGTACTGACCCCAGGTTCTGTCGACGTCGATGCCGTATGGACGGCCGTGACCAGGTAGGTTGCGCCAGAATGGCGAACGACGTCGTTGATGTCGTAGGTTGTGCCGACAGCCCATGCACCGCGGCTACGCACCCCGATCGTTGCAGACGACGTCCATGCGCCACCGGTTTTCGGCCCGTGAATGCGGTACGGCACACTCGTCGTATCGACGAAGAGATCGCCGTCGATGCCGTCAGCCTGCGTAGGCGGTCGTGCGGCCGTGATGATGCGGTTGACGACGCCCGATGCTCCGGCAGCCTCGTCCGGGCTCGCGAAAATGATCCAGTCGACGTAAGTGTTTTTCCCCCGCGTCTCTCCACCCGGATTATTTTCTCCTGTTTGGGCATCGGTTTCTGGGGTGAGTGTATTTTCATCCCCTGGCACGCGACCGCTCGTTCTTCCGTCGTTGATCGTGCTGTGTGTGTGTGGGCCAACACTGTCAAGCTGCGTCGACCCGACAACATCACCACCCGCCCCGCTCGCGCCCGTCTGGTTCGGCGCTTGTCGGCTTAAGACCTGCGGATCGGCAAAGGCATCGGCGCGCCCGGCATTGCGCCCGCGCAGGAACATGCCGCGGTAATCGGGCACGTTGAAGTGCGAGGCATCGACCGCGCCGTATCGTGTCCCGAGGATCGCGAAGAGCAGCGGATAGTCAGCCCGTGCAACCGACTGTCCCTGGCAAAGCAGATAGCCGCTTGGCGGCGTATCGTGCGCCCACGGGAAGATTGCGCCGACAGGTGTCAGTGACCCACGCACGTCTCCCGCCAAATCATCAAGGGTGACGGTCCCCGGGCCGTCGTCGCGCGTGAGCGCAGTGAAGTTGGCGCCGTCGGCCGTTGCTAGTGCGTAGTTGCCGGCAGCGTCGAGCGTGTGCGTGCCGCCGCCGTTGATGGTCTGAGTGCCAGCGCCAGCAAGCGTGACGCTGCCGGAGCCGCGGTGAAGAAATTCGATCCGCTGGCCATTAGCGTCGATCGCTGACGGCAGCGTGATCGTGAAATCCCCGGACGTTGGATCGACGACGAATTGTTTGCCCCAGTCCGCCGAGGTCAGCGTTGTCGCCTCAGTCAAGAGGGTCACCGGGCGCAGCGCGCTGACCGCGTCCCCGCTACTGCCGCCAGAGCCCGATCCTGTTCCAGCAACCGGGACATCGTCGTCGGTTGTCAGGAGGAAGTCGTCAGCTGTGCGCAGCTCCACCCGATAGGTCGCGACATCGGGGAGATAAATTGCCGGGAACAGCCCGGCGGCGTCGGCCACGACGGGATGAGTGTGCGGGACCGTCTGCGCAAAGTCCTGATAGACGGTCAGCGGGTTTGTGGTGTTCGCCTGGAAGTAGTAGCGACGGGCGCCCGGGAGCGGATTACCGTTGGTGTCAAGTTCGCGTGTGCGCAGGGGGGAAAAATAGGTCATGCGGGGCCCTATTGTTCGCGACGTTTGCGAAGGTGTCGCTCGAGCGCTTTGCGGAGATCGTCGACCTGCAGACCGGCAACGCGCGCAATCGTGCGCAGGTGTCCCGTTAATTCCGGTGACGAGAGTGCATCACCGCCTTGGTTGTGCAGGCGGCGCGCAATCTCGTCGTAGCGCGCCACGGCTGAGCGCATGGCCGTAGAGTCCGGTCGCAACTTGCTCAATGCGGCACCGGCCGACGACCGATTTGCATCGTCTTCTGATTGGCGTCGACGCCGTGCTGCGTCTGCACGCCCACGCTGGTTGATCGTGCGATTGACTGCATCAGCACGGCGCGCTTCCGCCTCATCACGCTCCGCCCGCGCTTGACGCGCGTTTGTGCGTTGCCGCAGTGCTTGTTGCGTCGAGCGGCGACGGGCCCGTTCTGCCGTGGCGAGGATGCCGGCGAGGCTCGGATCATCCGACGGGGTCTGCGGCGGTACTTTTGTTGTGTTACCGGATCGAAGATGTTGCGCAGCTTTTGCGAGGCGATCCAGTATATGTGGTTGCGGTGAAGGAGGCCGATCTGCATCCGCCAGACGTCGGACTACCTGGCTTTCATCGATCGGAGGGAGGCCGTGCGCTACGCGATCTCTATTGTGCCTCTGGGCAAGAACTTCGCGGTTCATTTCTTTCTTAAGGGCGCGCAATTTCTTGGATGACGAATTAGTGGAGAAATGCTGCATCCGTTCAGTTTCTCGCTGTTCCGCCAAATCTCTTGTTGCTCGCACCCTATTTGTCATTTCACGACTTTTCAGATTATCCTTCATCTCCTTTTCCGAGATTTCCGGAAGCCCGCTTCGCCGTCTCTTCTCATTAATTTCGCGCAAGACAAGAAGCGCCCCCGCCTCCTCGTCTTTGTCATCAACGAAAGTTCGAAGACGGTCGTCTCTCTGGTAAGCGTTCATCTGTCGACTGCGCTCGTACTTTTCACGCTCGATCGCTGTTTTGGCTGACCGATCCGCCCGACGTTGATTTTGCAGACCCGTCCGCACCCCGCCGCCGAACGCCTCAGCGTGCTTCAGAGCTTGATGTCCAGCGGCAGCCGTCAGCATGCCGATCCCGCCATGCACCGCGGCGTTGCCGGTTCGATCGCCAAGGTCGCCGTGCTCAGGCATCACGAAGCCATGCGTTGCGCCCATCGCGCCGCTCGCCGCAAGCGCCGTGCGTGGACGTGTTGCGATGCCCAGTCCAAGCGGCACCATCATTGCCAACAGATCCGCGTTCTGTTTCGCGGTCTCCGTCATGTATTTGCGCTCTGCCGCACCCGTGCGTGCGCGCCGCTCGTTGAGCAGGTCGATGAAGCTCGTTCCGGGCTCCGCCTCGCCGCCAAAGTAGTCGGTTGCCGCGCCAATGAGATCGACCAGACCGCCCGTAATGCGGTTGAACGCAGCGCTTTTGTGGTCCTGCTCGGTCAGCGTTGCCGGGTCGACCACCGGCCGCGGCAAACGTGGCACGGACGGTGCTCGTAGGCCCGCGTCCCGCACGTCTCGCGGCGGCGGCGGAAGCGTGGCCGTGCCGCCCGCCGCAACCTTGTCAATATTCCGATATAAGTGCTCGATGAGCGCCGCCCGCTCTTCCGGGTCCTCTGGCGTAACGAATTCTTCACGCGACACAGGGCGTGTCGGCAGCGGAAGTCGACGTCTGGGATGCTGAGCGGGCAGTTCAGGCGACATGGACTGATCACCTCGGGGGACAGGATGACATTGAAAATCGATTGGCGCGGTCTTCGGCGCGAGTATCTTGCTGACGTTGCGAAAGTGACGGGCGTTGCCGTCGTATTCGCAGCCGCATCCGTTGCCGCTTTTGGCGGGACGGTTGCTGACATCGTTCAGTTGGTCAGCTCGTCGACATTCTGGATCGTCGCGTCATTCATGATCGGAATGCTCGCGATCGTGACGACGCTTGGTCACTTATGGGATCTAGGGCGCGTCACCCTCACCGCTCGCCGCCACGCGGCCCGTGCCGAGGCCGATCCGGACGCCCCGTCGCCGCAGCCCCTCAACGAAACGCTGGAACTGCCCCGGGCGGCTCGCCTCGGCGATGTCCGCGAGGATCTGCAGCCGCGCCTGCGGTGACGTCTCCATCAGCCGCCGCGCCAGCGCTTCCGCAACATCCTCGCGAAAACCAAACGCCCGACGGCCAAGCGCGGTAACCATCTCGACCATCATGCCGGCAAACGACGGGGCGGTCCGCGCGCGCTGCGCCATTTCTTCGAACATGTCGCCGGCCAGCATCGCATCGTCCTGCAGGTTGGCCGCGGTCTGCGAGCCTTTCGTGGCGAGCTGCCGCGTCTGTGACATGCGGTTGATCCGCCGCAGAATTTCGCCAAACCGTTCGGGCCGGTTGCGGAACACCCCACCGCTGGCCCTCGAGCGCGGAATGGCCTCGCCGAGCAACTGCTGCACCCGCTGCTGACCGAATAGAAGCGCCGCGTTGTCACCGCTTTTGCGGGTCCGCGCGCTTTCCGAGGGCAATCAGCAGCTGTTCCGCATCGGTCTGCGCAGCGCGCTGCGGAATGCGCAGCG
>JBCBJG010000234.1:0-5181 GCA_038523655.1 Pseudomonadota bacterium
CCTGATCGACAAGGGCCACCTGCCCGGGAAGCTGGAAGATCAACGCCGTCGTGAGGACTGACTGCGTCAACGAAAAGCCGGCATCGCGCGCGAGGGCGCCGAACCCGATCATCGCGGCGAACAGAATGATCCCCGGGGTGAGCGGCGTCGCACGCAGACCGGCAAGAAAGGCAGCTCCGGGCGCCAACACCGGTTGTTGAAACGCCTCGGAACCGCCGGCGTTATCCTCCCCCTCCGGCATGCTCGGCTTAATCGTGGGTGTCTTACTCGGGCGGTCCGCGCGGCTCACGCGGCGACCCGGGTCGCGGAGCGCTGCAGTCGGCGCACGATGGTCTCTGCCAGTGCGTCGACCAGCATATTCTCCTTCACCGGGGCGCGATGCAGATTGACGTAGTAATCGCACAACGGCGGCAGGCCGGCGTCAGGTCCAAGCTCTGCGAGGCGCTCCGGCAGGACCGTCCGAAGAAACGGGCCAACCGCCATATCGGCCTCGATCAAAGCGATTGCCGGCTCCATCGTGTTGCCCTGGCAGTTGAGCCGCCAGTCACGGCCCGCCGCCCGCAGCGCCTCAGCCGCGGTGTGGCGGAACATGCAGGTCGCTGCGCCGAGGGCGACGGGGACGACATCCTGCCGGTGCGCCTCACCGGAGATCGCCCCGGCCCAGACCAGCGTGTCGACCATCAACACCTCGCCCGCCGGCTCGGTCTCCGTCGTCAGCGTGAGGTCCACCTGCCCGGCTGCGAGCCCCTCGAGCAGCAGCGACGTGGACTGCACGTTCAGCATCACATTTACCCGGGGCCAGGTTCGCGCGAACTCCCGAAGGATCGTCGGCACGAACGAGGCGACCAGATCGTGCGGGACGCCGAGGGTCACTTCCCCTTCGAAGTCGGGTGAGGTCATCACGCTCCAGACCTCGCGGTTGAGCGCGAGCATCTGATGCGCGTAGCCGATGAGCCGTTCGCCCGTCGCGGTCAGTCTTATCTGGCGTTGCGTACGGTCGAACAGCGGCACGTCGAGGGTTTGTTCAAGCCGCTTGATCTGCTGGCTCACGGCCGCCTGCGTGAGGTTGAGTTGGCGCGCGGCCGGGGTCATACCACCGGTTTCAGCGACCGCGAGGAATGTGCGCAGGAGCGGGATATCGAGGTCCCGGATGGCGGATTGAATCATAACGATCGGCTATGCTCACGATAAATCACATTCGTTTTCATTATGCATCGATGCGTGCGCAGATGCGAGCAGGAATTCACCAGGCCAACGAGGTGCCGAAATGCTCGTTCTTCTCGCCCGTTTTGCGGACAGACTTTTTCATCACGCGCGCACGGCCGCCGGGCGCATCGGCGCGCGGGCCCAACTGCGTCAGTCCGTCGCCCAGGAGCGCGCGGCGCTTGCTCGGCTGGATAGGCGGCTGCTCGCAGATATCGGGGTTCGCCCGGAAGATGCGCAGCGGGAAGCGCGACGCGGCCGTTTCGATCTACCGTCGACGCGGGTCGATGTGGCTTTGGCGGAAGAGGCCGCTGCGGATGCCGTGACCAGAGCACCCGCGGCGCAGTTCGATACCGCCGCGCCAACCGCGTCTGTTGAGACGCGATCAAGCTGGCATGCCGGGCACACGTCGCATCGCGTCGCAGATCAGGAGCTTACGCAACGCGCGTGCGCAGCATGAGCATAGGCGGAGGCAACGCCGGCCGTTAACGGGTGACGGAGAAGAAAGCCTTGATCAGCGGGCACTGCGATCCCGCCACGCCTTGAACCGTGCGCGCATTTTATCTCCATTGCGCTGCCACCAAACCGGATCAGCAAACACCGATCGGTCGATGACGTCGTTCCGGTTCGGCATGTGCGGCATGATGTTCTTGCCGTTATGGAACCAGGGTTCACCGCGGGCGATCAGCTGGAAGGCGGACTTGCGCATCGGCCCGTAGTTGATGTGGCGGGCCTGATCAGCCTGGCGCTCCGGCGCGGTTGCGAAGGAGACAAAATCAAGCGCGGCAGCCTTACGAGGCGTGCCCTTCACGACGACCAGCCATTCTTCCTCGAGCACCTGGCCATCCCAGATCGTCTCGAACGGCGCGCCTTCACTGAGCACAGCCGCGCCGACATGGCCGTTGTAGGCGACGGACATCACGACCTCTTTCTTGCGCACCAGATCGAGCGGTCGCGCGCCGGATGACCAGAAGACGACGTGATCGCGGATCGTGTCGAGCTTGGCGAACGCGCGGTCGATCCCCTCGTCCGTCGCCATGACCTTGTAGACATCGCGGACCGGCACGCCGTCGGCGACAAGTGCCATTTCGACGAGCGCGTTCGGCCATGTGTGGATGCCGCGTTTACCCGGATATTTCTCCACATCGAAAAAATCGGCGATGGTCTTCGGCGCTTCCTTGTCCTTGAACGTCGCGGGATCGAAGAAGGTGACGTACGACCAGAATACCAGCGGTGCGACGCAATCGTTCGGGCGCTTCACTAGCAGGTCGTCGTCGATGCTCTCGCCCCCGGCGCCGGGCGCGAGCGTGCCCGAGGGGAGCTTTTCGAAAAGCCCTTCGTCACAGCCGATCCGCGCGGCATCGGGCAGCACGTCGACGACATCCCAGCGAATTTTCTTCTCGCGCACCTGACGGCGTATCTCCGCGAGGTCTCCGACGTATGTTCCCCAGTTGATTCGGTTGCCGGATTTTTTCTCCCACGGCGCGCCGTAGGCTTTCTTCTGCGATTGCAGATATGCGCCGCCCCACGAGGTAACGGTGAGTTCCTCGCTCGGCGTCGGGTCAGCTTGCGGCGCGGTAGTTTCCTGAGCGGTGGCCGTTGCCGTCGTTCCTTGCGCGGCGAAGACGGCGGCGACCGCAAAGCACGCGGCGATGAGCGCAACGCACGGAGCGCGGAGGACCCGTGGGACGGCATCGCGGGCTTGGTTCTGACCAGTCGGAAGGGACATGCGCATGATCTCCGGTCACGAGGCGGCGGGAACTGAGCCCGTCACATGCGTGAACGATCACGTCGCGATCATGTCAACCAGCAATCGCGCGAGCGGCTCCGCATGGCGCGCCGGGGTGATCGCCGTGTTGGCCCCAGTCGCGCTTGGCCGGCGTTGGCCTGAGACCACTTGGCCGGCATTGGCCGCTTGGAGTTCCACTCCGGCCCTGCCGGGTCCGCCAGCGTGGCCTGTCACCCGATCCCGTGGATCAGTGGTGCCGATCAGGCGGGGGACATGCCCCGCATGCGCTCGGAGCGTCGACGCAAGAGCTCGACTGTCGTCAGCAGCAGGATCGAGAGGATCACCAGGATCGTCGCCACGGCGAGGATCGTCGGTGAGATCTGCTCGCGGATACCGTTCCACATCTGGCGCGGGATGGTTGGCTCGCGCAGGTCGCCGACGAAAAGGACAACAACCACCTCGTCGAACGAGGTGACGAATGCGAACAGCGCACCGCTGATCACGCCCGGAGTAATCAGCGGGAGGATCACCTGGCGAAACGTCGTCCACTCCGACGCGCCGAGGGACTTCGCTGCGCGCGTGAGCGAATGGTCGAAGCCGACGAGCGTGGCCGTGACCGTGATGATGACGAACGGAATACCGAGTGTCGCGTGCGCCATGATCACGCCGAGGTAGGTCGAGGCGAGGCCCACGTCGGCGTAGAAGAAGGTCAGCCCGGTCGCGACGATGATCAGCGGCACGATCATCGGGGAAATCAGCGTTGCCATGATGGCGCGGCGGTAAGGCATTTCCGGGCGGGAAAGGCCAAGCGCAGCCAGGGTGCCGAGGGTGGTTGCGAGGAGCGTCGCGAAGAAGCCGATGATGATCGAGTTCTTGGTCGCTGTGATCCAGTGGGCGTTTTCCCAGACGTCGGACCACCAAGCGCCGTCTCGCACGGCTTCGGGCCGCAGCATCCCGAACGTGAGAATGCGGTCGTACCAGCGCAGGGAATATCCATCCGGGTCCAGCGACAGCATCTCGTCGGTGAAGGTGAAATACGGCTCCGCGTTGAATGAGAGCGGGATCACGATCAGCACGGGTGCGATCAGGAAGGTAAATATGAGCGTGCAGATCAGCGTGTACCCATAGTTCCACGCGCGCCCGCCGCGGCCGGTGTAGGCGGGCACTTCCTGCATCAATATATACGGGATGCCGAGGATCAGCAGCAGCGCGATGCCGATGCCGATGGACCCCGTGATGAGCCAGGCGCCGACCGTGATCGCGAGCAAAACGAAAGCCGGCCACTCCGTAAGGCGATTCGTTTTCACCATGGTCGCCTCACCCGAACTTCATGTTGTCGATGCCGACGATGCGGTCATAGAGCCAGTAGAGCACCAACACGCCGACGAGCAGCAACGTGCCGAGCGCGGCGGCGAGTGACCAGTTGTTCCACGGCCCCATCGCTTCGGCGATGATGTTGGAGATCAGCGTTCCCTTCGCACCGCCAACGAGGGCGGGCGTAATGTAATAGCCGAGCGCGAGGATGAAAACGAGGAGCGCGCCGGCGCCGATGCCCGGAACGGTCTGCGGGAAATACACGCGCCAGAACGCGGTCCATTGGCTTGCGCCAAGCGAACGGGCGGCGCGCACATAACTCGGCGGGATCGTCTTCATCACCGAGTACAGCGGCAGCACCATGAACGGCAGCAAGATGTGCGTCATCGCGATAATGGTGCCCGCCTGATTGTACATCATCGGCACACGACCGTTCGTGTCGGCGATCCCCCAAGAGGTCAGCAACGGTGTAAGTGAGCCCTCCTGCCCCACGAGCCCGAAAGCGACGAGCGCATCGTTGATGACCCCCTGGCCCTGAAGCAGCGCGATCCATGCGGTGGTCCGCACCAAGAGCGATGTCCAGAACGGGAGGAGCACGAGGATCATCAGCAGGTTCGAATAGCGCAGCGGCAAGGTCGCGAGCATGTGCGCGACCGGGAAACCGAGCAGTAGCGTCAGCGCCGTGATCAGCGCGGATATCCAGACCGTGCGCCAATACAAATCCTGGTAAATCTGCTGGCGCTCAGGGACCTGAACGAAGCTGCCGTCGGCGGACTGCTTGAGATCGAGGCCCTTGATGTAGAACGACGCCGTGTACGGGAAGGCCGCGCGCCGCATCACTGCCCAGAGCTCCGGATTGTTCCAGCGCTTGTCGAGCTTCAAAAATGCGTCGCGGAAAGGTGCTTCGAGACGGGCCGCGCGGCGGGCTGATTTCG
>JBCBJG010000235.1:0-5179 GCA_038523655.1 Pseudomonadota bacterium
CGCCGTCCGCGATGTCGGCGGGCTTGACGTGCAGCTTGTTTACTTCCGCGGTTTCCGCGAATGCCAATCTTCCAAGTGGGTGCGCGATCCGGCAGGAAACGGAGGTCATCAGCCTTGCGAGCGCTGCCGGATCGCGCACCCACTTGGAAGATTGGCATTCGCGGAAACCGCGGAAGTAAACAAGCTGCACGTCAAGCCCGCCGACATCGCGGACGGCGGAGAACATGTCGGCCTGCAAAGACTGCGCGAGATCCCAGGTCGGCTGTCGGCTCATGGTGGCGTCCATCGCGAAGATCAGACGCCCACGGCTGCCAGCCTCGCGCTCAGTCGGGGCGAGTTGGTTC
The DNA here is from genome assembly GCA_038523655.1 of Pseudomonadota bacterium. GTDB lineage: Bacteria > Pseudomonadota > Alphaproteobacteria > Rhizobiales > CALHAX01 > CALHAX01. Next base: position 345 of record JBCBJG010000235.1, read on the forward strand.
ACGGCGTCGAGGAATGCGGCGACATCGCCATCGCTCGAGACGGTTGGATCGAGCGCACCGGACTGCCCCTGTTCACGAGGCTGCCCTGGCTGTCGCGGCTCTCGAAGCTCCCCGGACGCGGAAGGCGAACGGGTTTGTTCGCGCAGCGGCGACGAGCGGTCTCGATCTCGGTCGTTTGTCATGCTGCGGACATGGGCTTTCTGCGGGATCGGGTCAAACCGGCGCGGGCGATGTGGCCTCACCATCAGGCGGGCGGGGCTGCGGATCAGCAGCGCAGCGTGCCAGCACGCGGAATACGAGCACATAGGCCAAGACCCCGGCAGCCGCGTTGGCGATCCAGATCGCCCAGAACATCGTCGTTATACCGGAGAACTCGGCGGCAACGAACGTCAGCGGCACATAGAGCACGAGCATGCGCGCGACATAGAGCACGGCACCTGCGAGCGAATAACCGACCGCGTTGCAGCACGCGGCGGCGATGACCAGCACGCCATAGCCTGCGAGCGATGACGCGACGATCCGCAGATATTCCGCGATGCGGGCCTGAACCGCGACATCTGCGCTGAAACTTGCGGCGAGCGCGGGCGCAAACAACCACGCTGCAAGGGTGCACGCGGCAGCCCACGCGAGTGAGACGACGAACGCACGGCGTAGCGCCTCGCCGATCCGCCCCGGTTTCCCGCGGCCCCAATTCTGCCCGGCAATCGGCCCGATCGCAGCCGACATCGCGAGCATCGGGATGGCAGCAAATGCCTCGATCCGGGTCGCGGCACCAAAGGCGGCGACATCGCTGGCGCCATAGGCGGCGAGAAAGCTCGTGGCGAGTGCGATGCCGATCGGGTTGAGCATATTTCCTCCCGCGGCCGGAAGGCCGACCGCAAGCACACGCCGCCACGAGGCCGTCAGCTCATCGAGGGGAGGGCGGGCGAAGGCGAGCAGTTTTTCACGCCAGATCAGGATCGACAGCGAAACCACAAAGACGGTGGCACGGGCTATCAGCGAGGCCCATGCCGCGCCCTCGACACCGAGCGCCGGAAAGCCTGCCAGCCCGAACACGAAGACCGGTGTCAGGCCGACATTCACGACCGCCGACACGATCATGATCAGGCTCGGTACGAGCGCGTCACCGGTCGCGCGTATCAAATTGTTGGCGACCATCGGCACCACGAGGAACGGCATGCCGAGATACCAGACCTCCATGTAGGCGATGATCAGCGCGAGCACCTCGCCCTCAGCACCGAGCATGCGGAACAGCGGCTCGATCGTCAGATAGCCAAGCACACAGACCAGCACGACGATCAGGACTGCCAGCAGGATCGAGTCAGTCGCGAGCCGGCGGACCTGCCGTCTGTCGCCTTCCCCGATGGCGCGCGAGACGACGGACGAGGCGCCCGCACCAAGCCCGATCGCCAGCGTGGTGAAAGTGAAGACGACGGGGAAGGTAAAGCTGATCGCCGCGAGCGGTGTCGTGCCGAGTTGGCCGAGGAAGTAGGCGTCCGCCAGGCTGATCGACATCGCAGCGACGATGCCCCAGATCATCGGCAGCGTGAGATCGCGCAGATGGCCGGTGACCGATCCACGTGTCAGGTCGCGGCGATCACGCGGGCCGCGCGCGGCGTCTGACGCTTCCTCGCAAGTCGTGTCGGTCATGCAGTGTCGGCAGACGCAGTGTTAGCGGCAGCCTTGCTTGGCGCAGTCTTGCGGTTGGAAGTCTTGCCGTCGGCGGTTTTAGCGCCGAGCGACAAAAGCTGCGCATTGCCGCCGGTCGCAGTCACGTCCGTCGTCACAACCCGCTCACAGGCGAAGGCGGAGAGATAACCCGGGCCACCCGCTTTCGGCCCGGTCCCGGAAAGCCCCTCCCCGCCAAACGGCTGTACACCCACGACGGCGCCGATCTGGTTTCGGTTGACGTAGATGTTGCCGACACGGGCCCGCGCGATGATCCGGTCAATCGTCGACTGGATCCGCGTATGGATGCCGAGGGTCAGCCCGTAGCCCGTCGCGTTGATTGCATCGCAGACCTTCTCCAGCTCGCTCTGGCGATATCGGATCACGTGGACGATGGGGCCGAAAACCTCTCGCTCGAGCTGGTCGATCGCGTCGATCTCCACGAGCGCGGGGGAGACAAATGTGCCGGCGCGCCATGCGTCGGGCAAAGCGAGGTCAGTGTGCACCCTGCCGGTGCGCTGCATCGCAATCTTGTGGGCCAGCAGCGTATGCTCGGCCGCCTCGTCGATCACGGGGCCGACGTCGGTGGCGAAATCCATCGGGTCGCCAATAACGAGTTCGGCCATCGCGCCGCGCACCATACGGATGACGCTGTCGGCAATATCCTCCTGCAGATAGAGCACGCGCAACGCCGAACAGCGCTGCCCTGCACTGTCGAAGGCAGAGAGCAGCACATCGCGGGTCACCTGCTCCGGAAGCGCCGACGAATCCACGATCATCGCGTTCATCCCGCCGGTCTCGGCGATCAGGCGCGCCATGGGGCCCGGCCGCGCGGCAAGCGCACGCTGAATCTGCCGCGCCGTTTCATTCGATCCCGTGAACGCGACGCCGACGATCCGCGGATCGGCGACGAGCGCTCCGCCGACATCCGCCCCGTCTCCCGGCAGCAGATGGAGCACATCGCCTGGAATGCCCGCCTCATGCAGCAAGTGCACTGCGGCAAAGGCGGTGAGCGGCGTTTGCTCAGCCGGTTTGGCGACGACCGTGTTGCCGGCGGCGAGCGCGCCAGTCAGCTGGCCGGTGAAGATCGCAAGCGGAAAATTCCACGGCGATATGCAGGCGAACACGCCGCGCCCGTGCAGGCTCATGCGGTTTGTCTCGCCGGTCGGCCCTGGAAAGACGATCGGCGCGGCGAATTTTTCTCGAGCCTCAGCGGCATAGTAGCGGAGGAAATCGACTGCCTCACGCAAATCGGCAACGGCGTTACCGAGGGTCTTGCCGCCTTCGCGCATGACGAGGCCGAGCAGCAAGGCGTGGTTCTGCTCATAAAGCTCCGCCGCGCGCTCCAGGCACTCGGCGCGGGCGGCGCCGCCGAGCGCGTCCCAGCCCGGTTGGGCATCGGAGGCGGCGACGAGCGCCTGCTCGATGTCCGTCGGCGAGGATGCCGTCACGTGACCGATGATCTGTGTGTTGTCGGTCGGCGAGGCGATCGGTGTCGCCGTCTGCGAGGGATCAAGCCGGGTGGCGCCGCAGACGATCGGGCCTGCCGCTAGGTCGACGGACAATTCTGCCGTGATTGCTGCCATTAGCTCGTCACGCCGTGGATCATCCCAGATCGCGAAGCCTTCGGCATTTTTGCGTCGAGGAAGAAAAATACCTGCAGGCGGCGGGATATCGGGGTGGGGAATGGGGGCATTTGCCTCCGCCTTGACGACGGGCTCCGCGATGATGTCGTCGACAGGCGCCTCATCGTCGGCCAGGCGGTTCACGAAGGACGAGTTCGCGCCATTCTCCAGCAGGCGCCGAACGAGATAGGCGAGCAGATCGTCGTGGCTGCCGACAGGCGCGTAGACGCGCACCGGCCGCTCGAGCCCATCGGTGCCAAGGACCCGCTCGTAGACCGCCTCGCCCATGCCGTGCAGGCGCTGGAACTCGAACGGCCGATTGCCGGCAAAGGTATGGATGGCGGCAATCGTATGCGCGTTATGCGTTGCGAATTGCGGATAGAAAACATCCGGCTCGGCGAGCAGCAATCGTGCGCAGGCGAGATATGAGACGTCGGTATTCACCTTGCGGGTGAAGACCGGATAGCTCTCGAGGCCGAGCTCCTGCGCGTGTTTGATCTCCGTGTCCCAGTAGGCGCCTTTCACAAGACGGACCGGTATGCGCGTATCGTAGGCCTTGGCCACCTCGCGCAGCCAGCGCAGGGTCGGCATCGCGCGGCGCCCGTAGGCCTGCACGACCATGCCGAACCCATCCCAGCCATCGGCGACCCCGTCCGCCATGACGGCGGCGAAAATGTCGAGTGTCAGGTCGAGGCGGTCCTGTTCCTCCGCATCGATGTTGATGGCCAGGTCACGCGCACGGGCCTGCCGCACGAGGCCGATCATGTTCGGCACCAGCTCGGCGTGCAGGCGGGCCCGCTGAGACGGCTCGAAGCGCGGATGGATCGCGGAGAGTTTGACCGAGATGCCAGGCCGCGCCATCAGCGCGTCGCGCCCGCCGCCGCTGCCGTTTCGGCGCATATCACCTGCACGGCGCCCAACGCTCTCGATCGCATCGACATAGCGCCGGTAGTACCGCTCGGCGTCGTCCATCGTCTTCGCGGCTTCCCCGAGCATGTCGTAGGAAAACCGCACGCCGCGTTGCTGATCGTCGAAGGCGCGATCCTGCGCTTCCTCTATTGTGCGCCCGAGCACGAACTGATCGCCCATAATGCGCATGGCATGGCGCATCGCCTGGCGGATGATCGGCTCGCCGGTCCGCTTGGTAATGCGTTTGACGAGCCCCAGAAGGCCGCCCGGCGGTGGCGCGTCGGGCGCATCGAACCGCATGACCTCGCCCGTGAGCATCAGCCCCCAGGAAGACGCGTTGACGAACGCATTGTCCGATTTGCCAAGGTGGCGCTCCCAGTTGCCGGAGGAGATCTTGTCGTCGATCAGCGCATCGGCGGTCGCGGCATCGGGAATGCGCAGCAGCGCTTCAGCGAGGCACATCAGGATGATGCCCTCCTCCGTCGTCAGCCCGTACTGGTGGAGGAACGCATCGATGTGGCCGTACTTGCGGCGACCCTCACGGGCGGCGTCGACAAGCGATCGGGCAATCGTCGCGATCCGGCCGGCGTCATCGCGGGCAACACGAGCCCGATCGCACAGGTCGCGCACCAG
>JBCBJG010000236.1:0-5170 GCA_038523655.1 Pseudomonadota bacterium
GGCACACCGAGCCGTACTCCGACGTCCGGATAATAAGTCGCGGCAGAGCAGGTTGTCGCGTCCGTCGAACCGGACGCTGAGTCGGCTGAGACAACAGCGAAGCCGGCGCCAGTTCGTGCTGAGGCCGCTGCGGAGCCGGCGATGGAGAAAAAACCGGTAGCGCCCGCGGCTGGTGTTGCCCGCTCGGCGCCCACTCAGGAGACGGCGACGATCGTCGCCGAAGTTGCGCCGACGAGTGCGGTACGCGCAGCGAGAGAAATGCCACGGGAAGACCCGTCGCCGTCACGCACTGCGGTAGCGGACGAGAAAGAAGACACTGCGCGGGCGCTGATTGCGCTATCGAACCGTCGCCCCGCTGACGTAACCGTTGTTGTGGGGACGCACCAGAAACCAGCCCCTGTGGAGGAGGCTGGTCTGCTGGATGAGGACACGGCCGGGTCTGCGGTGCCTGTTGCATTCGGGCCGCCAATTGCTCGTCAGCTGCGTGACGGCGAAACCAGTGATCTGACACCTGATCCGGCAAGTGCGCCTGCTCGGCGGACGGCCGCGCTGGGCGCGACTGGCCGGAGTGATGTGATGGAGGCGGATGCGGTGCCCAAAATCGAGTTGGCAGCCACTGCGTCGGGCAACGCGTTTGTGGATGACGGGATGCCACCATTGCCTGCGCGTCCCGATGCCACCCGACGGGACATTAAAGAACGACTTGCTGCTGCGATGGTGTCTGACGACGGCGGAGCAGCGCAGCGGCGCGCTCGTGCATCCCCGACGGGGGCGCGCTCCGCACGGACCCGCCCAACGCAAACGGCCCGCCGGCCGCGCGCTACGCAAGCCAAGCCGAAAGCGTGGAAAGAAAACCGCACTGCGATTTTCTCGCGTCAGTAGCCTTGTGCAGCCTGACCAGCCGATTAACTGTCCGTCGCCGCTCTTGATATCCCTCGGCGCTGCAATCTTTCGCCGTCACCAACAAACTCGACGTGGCGTCAGTGGGCGGCTTCCCAATTGTCGGCAGCTTCGGCTTCGACTTTTAGCGGCACGGACAACGACATCGCAGGTTCGGACGCGCTCTCCATGACTTGGGTTGCGCGGGTGATGGTCTTCTTCACATCGTCCTTGGGTGCTTCGAAGATCAGTTCATCGTGGACCTGTAACAGCATCCGGGCATCCACTTTTTCCTCCGCAAGCGCGTAGGGCATCCGCACCATCGCGCGACGGATGATATCGGCGGCCGATCCCTGAATAGGCGCGTTGATCGCCGCGCGTTCGTAGAACCCACGGAGCGACGGGTTCTTGGTGTTGATGTCCGGATAGTGCACGCGCCGGCCGAAGATCGTCTGGACGTAGCCGTTGGCGCGCGCGAACGCGACGGTGTCCTTCATGTACTGGCGGATGCCCGGAAAGCGCTCGAAGTAGCGATTGATGTAGTCGCCGGCTTCGCTGCGGGAGATGCCGAGCTGGGCCGCGAGCCCGAAAGCTGAAATCCCGTAGATGATCCCGAAGTTGATCGCCTTCGCACGGCGGCGGATCATAGGGTCCATTCCTTCGATCGGCTCACCGAACATCTCGGACGCGGTCATCGCGTGGATGTCGAGGTCGTCTGCAAAAGCCTGTTTGAGCGCGTCGATGTCCGCGATGTGTGCGAGCACGCGAAGCTCGATCTGCGAGTAATCGGCGGAGATCAGCTTGTTGCCTTTCTCCGCGATGAACGCCGTTCGGATTTCGCGTCCCTCGGCTGTGCGGATCGGGATGTTCTGTACGTTGGGTTCGGTCGACGCGAGGCGGCCGGTGGCGGCGGCGGCAAGCGAGAACGAGGTGTGGATGCGCTTCGTCTCAGGGTGGATGTAGGTCTGCAGCGCGTCCGTGTACGTGCTCTTGAGCTTGTTGAGTTGGCGCCACTCGAGGATGGTCTTCACCAGCCGCTTCGGCTCCTCGCCAATCTCTTCGTTCATGGCGAGATCGTCGAGCACGCTGGCGCCCGTTTGCCAGGCGCCCGTCTTGGTTTTCTTTCCGCCCGGAAGCTTCCAGTCGTCGAACAGGATTTCGCCGAGCTGTTTCGGTGAGCCGACGTTGAATTTTTTCCCGGCAATTTCTTCCAGCTCGGCCTCGAGGCGCGCGAGGCTCTGCGCGAAATTTCCGCTCAGGCGGCTGAGGATCTGGCGGTCCACCTTGACGCCGGCGTGCTCCATGTCGACGAGGATCGACACCATCGGCCGCTCCAGGGTCTCGTAGACCGTGGTCAGCCGATCCGCGACAAGGCGTGGCTTGAGCATCGTCCATAGCCGAAGCGTGACGTCTGCGTCTTCCGCCGCGTAGGTCGTCGCCTTGTCGATCGGGATCTGGTCGAAGGTCTTTTGCGATTTGCCGGTGCCCGCGATCTCTTTGAACGGGATGCATCGGTGGCCGAGATGGCGCTCGGCGAGGTCGTCCATGCCGTGGTTCCCGCGCCCGCCGTCGAGCGCATAGGAAAGGAGCATCGTGTCGTCGAGCGGGCCGAGCGTGATTCCGTAGCGCTTGAGGACGAGGCAGTCATACTTGAGGTTCTGGCCGATCTTGAGGACCGCCGGGCTCTCTAGCATCGGCTTCAGCGCATCGAGGGCGGCGCGCATGTCGATCTGTTTCGGTGCTGCGTCGAGGTCCAGATCGAGCCCACCCTCGCCGCCTTTGCCGTGCGCAAGGGGGACATAACATGCCTTGCCGGGGGCCGTGGCGAGGGAGACGCCCACGAGGTTCGCCTGCATGGCGTCGAGGCTGTCGGTTTCGGTGTCGACGGCAACATGGCCGACCCGGATCGCCTCCGCGATCCAGTTCTCCAGCTCTGCGATTTCTGTGACGGTGACGTAGGCGGCCGTATCGATCGGCGGGGTCAGCGCGGCCGCGGTGGCGGCCTCTACTGCGGCATCGCTCGGTGCAGATCCGCTGCCGGCGCCCTCACCGCTTCCGTTGCTTTTCGCTCCCTTGTCGGCCGCTCTCGCACCGGTGCGTTTCGCCTTCGGTGTCGGGATATCGCCCGCATCCACGCCGAGGCCGTCGGCGATCCGCCGAGTGAGCGTATTAAACTCCATCTGCCGCAGAAAGCCGAGCAGCGTGTCGTCCTCGGGTTCCTGGACGGCGACGTCATCCAGCGAGATCGTCAGCGTCATGTCTGTCTTCAGTGTTACGAGATCACGCGAGATGCGTGCCTGATCGGCGAACTCGATCAGATTCTCGCGGCGTTTTTTCTGTTTAATCTCTTCGGCGCGGGCGAGCAGCGTATCAAGATCCCCATATTCCTCGATCAACGCGGCAGCGGTTTTCTGGCCGATGCCGGGAACGCCCGGAACATTATCGGTGGTGTCACCCCAGAGCGCCTGGACGTCGATGACGCGATCCGGGCCGACGCCGAATTTTTCCATCACCGCATCGGCGTCGAGCACGCGGTTCTTCATCGGGTCGAGCATGACGACGCCGTCGCCGATGAGTTGCATCAGATCTTTGTCGGACGAGACGATCGTGACGCGTCCGCCGCGCGCGCGGGCCTGATCGGCATAGGTCGCAATGATGTCATCGGCCTCAAAGCCTTCCTGCTCGATGCAGGCGAGGTTGAAAGCCTGTGTCGCCTCGCGGATCAGCGGGAATTGCGGAACGAGCTCTTCCGGCGGTGGTGGGCGGTTCGACTTGTAATCGTCGTAGATTTCGTTGCGGAACGAGAGCGCCGAGTGGTCGAAAATCACCGCGAAGTGGCTCGGGCCATCACCATCCTTGGAATCCGCCACGAGCTTCCAGAGCATCTGACAGAAACCGTGCACGGCGCCGGTCGGCAGTCCGTCCGACGGCCGGGTTAGCGGAGGCAGCGCGTGGAAGGCGCGGAAGATATAGGCCGAGCCGTCGACGAGGTAGAGATGGCTCTTGTCGTTGAACGGGTTGGACGCGCCGGGGGTCGCGATGGCCGGGCGGGACGCGTGGCTTGGATCACGATCGGTGGGGGATGTCTGGGTCTTGCTCATGCGCCGGACACTAGCTGCCTCGGCACTGCGGTGCACCATCGGAGATCAGCGGTTGGCGTAGGAGATACCGGCATGATCTCCCGGAAGTGTGCCGCCGGAGCGCGCGCCCCCAACATGGCGCACCCCGGCGGCGGTTCCGGGCGCGACTCAGCGCTGCCGCGAGGCCCGGAAGGCTCGGTTGAAGAGGCCGAAGCGACCACCGAAGCGGCGATGGCTACGGAAACTGCGGATGCCGCGGCGTGAGAAGCGGTGATTCGAGAAGCGATGGCTGCGGAACCCGCGACGGAAGCTCCGTCGGAACCCACGACGCACGCCGAAGCGGCTGCGGGAGAAGCGTTTGCCGCGGAAGCGGGCGTTGGTCACGGCAGGCGGCGCGGTGACGGTCGTTGCGGCTGTGGCGGAGAGGGCCTGCGGGCCGAGGGGAGCAGCTTGCGCGGTGGAGATGGTGAGGAGGCTGGCGGTTGCAATTGCGGCGGCAGCGGCTAGACGGCGGGCGGTGCGGGTGAACATGGGGTTGTCCTCGGTGGCGATGGGGTGGGTTCGTTGCGATGAACCGACCTTGGCCGAGGTGCCGCCGCGCCGACGTGATGTCCGTCACAGGCGATGGTCACGCATCGTCACGTGCGCGTGTGCGGGATGGCGGCGTATGAGAGGTTACGCAGCCGTTCGCTGAGCGGGCGAGCCGCCAGGCCGCCGGATGGTAGGCCCACCGAGCTGCCGAGCGGGTAAGTCGCGGCCCGTCTGCGTCGGATCAGAGACCAGGTGGTGGGACGAGTCCGTAGGTCTTCATCACGAGCACCTGCGCGAGCAGGACGGCCAACCAGCGTACGCCGCCCAGCAGGCTGGCAACCCACGAAGCAGCGCGGTTGCGGTCGTCGATGATCCGGGCCGGGATGAAGAAGCCGATTGCGAGCACAACGCCTGTCATGATCGCCATGGTCCACTCGCCAGCCTGTGGCGGCGCCACAATGAGCGCTCCGGCTGTGATCGCAGCCATCCATGCGAAGGCTGCGAAGATCACGGCGCCCGGCCAGATCGTGCGGGCGCGGGGCTCAAACGCGGCGGTGATGCCCCATGATACGGCTGCTGCCAGCAGGATCGGGACGGCGTTCAGAACGACGTAGATCATGACCTTAGATCCTCCCAGCTCGGTTTCCGCTCAGCCCTAACTCAGTCCCGGCCTCGGCCTA
>JBCBJG010000237.1:0-5136 GCA_038523655.1 Pseudomonadota bacterium
CAAACACGTGGCCCGAGCCGGGCGTCGCTTTCCACCCGCCGGTGCCCCACCCTGCGTTCACATAAAATCCCTTCACCTTGGTCTTGGTGATGAGCGCGCTCGCATCGGGGCAGACGTCGACAATGCCGCCCCACTGCCGCAGCATCCGCAGCCGCGAGAAGATCGGGAACATCTCGACGATCGCGGAGATCGTCTCCTCGATCACATCGAACCCACCGCGCTGCGTGTAGGAGATTTGCGGATCGATCCCGGCACCGATCACCAATTCGCCCTTGTCCGACTGTGAGCAGTAGGCATGGACCGCGTTCGACATCACGACGCACGGGTTGATCGGCTTGATCGGCTCGGAGACCAGCGCTTGCAGCGGATGGCTCTCGATCGGGAGTTTAACGCCCGCCATCTCGGCGACGACGCTCGAGTGCCCGGCCGCCACGCTGGCCACCTTGTTCGTGCGGATATCACCGCGTGTCGTCGAGACCCCGGTTATTTCTCCACCTTCGACCTTGATCCCCGTCACTTCGCAATTCTGGATGCAGTGGACGCCGAGGGCCGTGGCACCCCGCGCATAGCCCCAGACAACCGCATCGTGACGGTTTACCCCGCCGGAGCGCTGCAGCGTCGCCCCGAGCACCGGATAGCGGATGTCGGGAGAGATATTCACGATCGGGCAGAATTCCTTGACCTGCTTCGCATCGAGCCATTCGGCATCGACGCCGTTCAGCCGATTGGCTTCGACCCGGCGCTTGAGCTGGCGCATTTCCGCGTCGTCGTGCGCAAGGTTGAGCACGCCGCGGTGGCTCATCATCACATTGAAATTCAGCTCGCGCCCAAGGTCCTTCCAGAGGGCCATGGCGTGATCGTAGATCGCCGCGCTCGCATCATAGAGATAGTTGGACCGGATGATCGTGGTGTTCCGCCCCGCGTTGCCGCCGCCGATCCAGCCTTTCTCGAGCACGGCGACGTTGGTCATGCCGTGCTCTTTGGCGAGATAGTAGGCGGTCGCCATGCCATGTCCGCCACCGCCGATAATCACCGCGTCGTAGCTCGCGCTCGGCGTCTCGGTGTCGTGCCAGGCGGGCTCCCAGCCGGTGTGGCCCCGCAGTCCTTCGCGGAACAGCGAGGCGAGCGAGTAGCGTTTCATGGGCAGTACCGTTGCTTCGTCATCAATAAGTGTCGTCGAGGACCGTCAGGCAGCATCACCGGTCAGCAAAGTCAGCGCCAGCTGCACGCCCCAGTACTCAGGTCTAGCAGTCACTGCCTGCCACGCAATCTGCGGATTGTGACGCAGCGCCGCGGCGTTGTTGTCTGGAGCCTGATGCTCACGCGCTGCCTAAAACGGTGATGGCGGCGGGCGGCCCCCGGCGCGCCGTCTGTCCCGACGTGCCATAGCCCGGATGCGACACCCGCCGGCGAAAACTGCGTCATCGCCTGTTGACCACCCGGATAAGCCATATCGATTGCGTCTTTCCGCGCCCCGCAATTTGGTCTTAAGCTCGCCGCTCAACCAGCGTGGAAAGAGCAGCATTGCTCGCCCGTTTCGCGCATCGGTTCAGGCTCTTGCATGCGGAGCGGAAGACGACGTGCAACCCGTGCCTCCTCTTGCCGAGAACATTTATTTCCTTCTCGTGCCAAAGTTTTCGATGCAGGCGTTTTCGATGGCGATCGAGGCGCTGCGGCTCGCCAACCGAGTGCTCGGCAAACCGGTATATCGCTGGCATCTTGTCTCCAAGGGCGGTCACGATGTCGAGGCGTCGAACGGAACCGTCGTGAAGGTCGACAATCGGCTGCAAGCTGTGCTGCGCGAGGCGATGGACCCGACACAGACGCGCATGGTGCTTGTCTGCTCCGGCATCGAGGTCGAGCGTTTCACCGACCCGAGCGTGTTTGGCTGGCTGCGGCGTATGCACAAACAGGGCGTCGCCATCGGCGGGCTCTGCACCGGCGCCTGGATTCTCGGTCAGGCCGGGCTTCTGAACGGACGAAATTGCGCGATTCATTGGGAAAACCTGCCGGGCTTTGCCGAGCGTTTCCCGCAGACGATGCCGAAGTCCTGCCTCTTCGAAGTGGACCAGAACATCTACACCTGCGCTGGCGGGACGGCCTCGCTCGACATGATGTTGCATCTGATCGGACGCAGCCACGGCGAAGCGATCGTCGCGCGGATTTGCGAGCAATGTCTGATCGACCGGATCCGTCCGCCACATGATCGACAGCGCTTGCCCATCGGCGCACGCATAGGGGTCCAGAACCCGCGACTGCTCAGCATCATCGAGCTGATGGAAGCGCATATTTCTGAGCCGATGTCGTTGAGCGAAATATCCGATGTCACGAAGATCTCGCGGCGGCACGTGGAACGGCTCTTCCGCCAACACCTCGCCCGCTCACCCGCCCGGTACTACCTCGACGTCCGGCTGGAGCGTGCACGTCGTCTGCTGCGTCACTCGAACCTGCCGATTGTCGAGGTTGCCATTGCCGCCGGATTTGTCTCCGCCTCGCATTTCTCGAAACGGTACCGCGAACGCTACGGCCTCTCACCGCAGGCCGACCGCCACGAGTATGAGCCGGACGGGAATGATCTGCGCGAGGTGACGGCGATACCGTTGGAGACGGCGACGTGACCTGAATAAAGCGCGCGATGCTAGTAGCGCTCGCTCAAATGCGAGCATGACGGGAATATATCACCGTTTGGTAGCCTGACTTAGCGGCGAGCTAACCTTGTCACCGGGTAGTGACTTCGCGGAACTTCGGTTTTCACGTATGCGCCTTACATGTCTCGGAGTGCGCATAATCGCCCTGGCCCGTTCGCGCTTGCGCGCGGGGCGTGGCTTTGCACAGCCGCCTGTATCGCACTGAGTGGCGGTGCCGCGTTCGCAGCGACCTCTCCGGACCCGACGCACGTAAGCGCGCCCGCCGCCGATCATGCGCAGCCCACTGCATCCGCCGAGCCGTCCTATGCCCCGAGCAAGCCGGTGTTGTCGCTCGAGACCGTGATGGCCGCGCGCGAGATGGCCGAGGCGCGGACCACAGACCACACGATGGACCGCCGCGGTCGTCAGGTCGCGCTGCTCCGCATCACGGAACCGGGAGAGCACACCCGCCAGTCGCACCGCGGTGCCTTTCCATTGGACGAGGCTCCAGTCGCGACGTCACCTGCAGCGCCACCACCATCGCGCAACCCGGCGACGACGCTTGAGCAAACCGCTCTACGGGCGCTCCCTGCCCGCAATCCGAGGGCCCGTCTCTTCTCGTCGATTGCACGGTCGCGGATGAACAATCAGACCCTGCTTCCGACGCGACGGCCCGCGATCCCGTTCTGGTCTGGTGTGCCTGATGCTGCCGTGGAGGTTATTGCCCGTGGGCGCGCGCTCGACATAACGCCGCCGCACCGACATCCCCGGCAAGCGCCGATCAGCCTGCCGATCCGGGTCGCAGCGTTGCGCGCGGCTCTCGAGGAGGTAAATGACGCACCGGTGGCACTGCGTCCCGGGCTCGCCGCTTCGCCTACCGCGGACCTGACTGCGTCGCGTGCGCTTCCCGCTCTCCCGACGCGGCGCCCGGCAGCCGCGCTGCGAAGATCAATTTCTCCTGCGCCAACAGCTAGCGCGTCTGCGCAAGCGAACGCAATTCCTGCAGCGGCTGATCCGGCGAGAGCGGCCTACGTTCCGTGGGCCACGCGCCTCGCCGCAGCGGAGAATCCGCGCAGTGGGCCGATCCATCACAATCCGCACCTGTCGAGCCACACGGTCGCGTTCACGTCCCGCCATGCACCCGGGACGATCGTCGTGCATGTGCGTGAGAAAAAACTTTATCTCATCGAAAGCCCGACATCGGCGCGGGTCTACCCGATCGGCACCGCACGCGGCGCGCTCGATATCCTGGGCGAGACACGCATCACGACGCGGCGCCGGCTGCCGACATGGACGCCGACACCCAACCAGCGCCGCCGGGACCCGACCTTGCCGCCGCGAGTGGAGGCTGGCCCGCTTAATCCGCTCGGCGTACGGGCGATGGGTCTCGGCTGGCGGTATCGCCTGATCCACGGCACCGCCGATCCGGCCTCGATCGGGCATGCGAGCTCCGACGGCTGCATCCGTATGTTGAACGAGGATGTCGAGGATCTGTTTTCGCGGGTCCGCGTCGGGGCCCGAGTGCTCGTGTTAGCCTCGGCCGACGCACGCCTCGTCGAGTGGCGCCCATCGGGCTACGTCGCTTACCGTCACGAGCGGATTGGCAAGCGCGGCGCGAGGCGCCAGGTCGCTCGCGCGGCGACGAGCAAACGAGCGCGGACGAAGAAGGCACGGCGATTGGCGCGAAAAGCAAACCGCAGGCGGGTTGCCAAACGCACCCGTCGCGCAAACCCGAAGGCCTGGCGCAAAGCACGGGCGTTTCGCTCCACGCCCGCAACGCTCCGCCAACCGCACCGCAAACGCTAGCAGCCGGTCGGCGCGGTCCCGGTCCGGGCTAGGTCTGGCTGAGTATGGGCCGCGCCCCCGTCCCGAGCCAAAAACTCCCGCCAATCTGGATACCGACCAGTGGCTCGGCCCCAGACCGAGCAAGCGGGTTCAGCCGTGCTGCTTGCAGAGGTAGTAAAACGCGGCGCGATTTTTCATGCGGATCGCCGACATCTTTTCCGCGACTGCCTTCGCGATCTTCATGCCCTGCTCTTTGTCGTCGATCCCCATCTTTTTGGCGATGAAGTTCCGGCGAACCGTCTCGAGCTCGGACACGTCCGTTCCGGCGACATAGAGCGCATCGCGATTTTCGATCACGAGCTTCATCTTGTCCGCGAGTTCCTGCAGTATCCCATCGTCGATCGATGTCTCGCCGACCTGCTTGAGCTGCTCCTCAGCTTCCGCTTTGAACTCGGCAACTTTCTGGTCTTTGTCGCTCATCGAAGGCTCTCCCGTGTTCTGAGGCGCAGTGTCCGCGACTCGTCGGTGAACTGCGTATTGCCTCACCGAAAGCCGCGCAAGCCGGGGTCGCCGGCCTGTGCGCACTTCTCCACGCTGATCGCGCCACCGCCCGGACGTCGGCCAAACGGCGTCAGAGCGTTGGGTGAGCGCGCTTGAAGCGGAGGCCGCGCCGCGTCCCGCCTCAGGATTTTGGCCGCTTGTTTTCGGTATCGAACAGCGGCGC
>JBCBJG010000238.1:0-5122 GCA_038523655.1 Pseudomonadota bacterium
ACAGTCTGGTGGTGGAAACGCGGCGTCGAGCTGAGCGAGATCGTCGGGATCGAGGGTGAGATCGCAAGCTTTCGCGTTCTCTTTTGCGCGCTCGGGATCGGCGGTCTTGGGGATCGCTGCGATCCGGCCGCTTCGCATCGTCCAGGCCGTCGCGACAACTGCGGGCGACACGTCCTGTCGCTCGGCGATGGCCTCGATCGCCGGTGCCGTCAGCAGCGCGCCTTGTCCGAGCGGCGAGTATGCCATCAGCGGGATACCACCCACATCCGCCGCCGGAACGAGGTCCCACTCGATCCCGCGCGCGCCGAGGTGATACAGCACCTGATTGACCTGGCACGACCCTTTGGGGTCTGAGACTCTGTTTACGGCGACGGCCTCGTTGAGCACCTCGATGTCGTCGGGATCGAAATTACTCACGCCCCATCCGCGAATCGCACCTTGCGCGCGTAGGTGCTCGAACGCCGCCACGGTTTCCTCGAGCGGAATCTGCCCCGGCCAATGCAGCAGGTAGAGATCGACCGCATCCACGCCGAGCCGCTCGAGGCTCGCATGCGCCGCGCGCTGCATCTCGTCGAACCCGGCATTGTGCGGGTAGACCTTGCTCACGAGAAACACATCCTCGCGACGGCCCGCGATCGCCTCGCCGACGATTTTCTCCGCACCACCCTCGGCGTACATCTCGGCGGTATCGATCATTCGCACACCGGCATCGAGTGCCGCGCGAAGGGCAGCGACCTCACGCGGGTGGTGACGGGCGTCTTCCCCCATCTGCCAAGTGCCGCATCCATAGCTCGGCATGCGCGCGCCGCCCGGGAGGGAAATGGTGCCGTCGCCGGACATCATGATTTCTCTCCCCGAATGCGATCCACGATGCCCTGCGGCAGCCCGAGCTTGTCTTCGAGCTGTTCAAGCTTGTCGAGTCCGCGCGCCTCGCGTGCTTCGGTCTTTGATGTTTGAGCGGTCTCGGCTGACCCGGCGTCTTCCGGGTTGAGCGTGCTTTCCTCCGGCGCCGCATTATCCGCAGGCAGCATGTCCTCTCGCCCATGAGCAAACCGAATGAGCGCGTCGACCCGATCGTCAATGCTCGGATGCGTGGACAGCAGGCCGGTCACGCGGTCGGCGACGGGGTTTTCGATGAAGAAAGCCTCCATCCGTGATGGCACATCGAAAGTGGCATTCCGTTCGATCTTGCGTAGCGCACGGATCAGCGCATCCGGATTCTTCGTCAGCTCGACCGCCCCTGCATCGGCGAGATACTCCCGCGACCGGGACAGCGCGAGGCGGATGAGGATCGACACACCCCAGGTGACCAGAACGATCGCGATCGCGATGGCAATCGCGATGAGCGCGCCGATCGCGCCGGCCCCGTTCCCCCCGCCGTTGTTGCGCTTGCTCGGATAACCGCGCCCGGCGGAGGGCCACGGTCCCGCCGGCCCGTCACCTGGGCCGAGCCCGACATCCCCGTCCCTGCGTCTTTGACCGGCGGGCGACCATCCGTACGGGAAGTCCCAGCGCCGCACGATGAGATCGCCGAAGAACGCAAAGATGCCGGCGAAGATGATCGCAATCACCATCAGATGCGTGTCGTAGTTCCGGATATGCGTCAGCTCATGCGCAAGCACGGCCTCGAGCTCGTCCGGCGTCAGCGCGTCGAGCAACCCTCGGGTGACGGAGACTGTCATGTCACGATCGCGCAGGCCGGAGGCAAATGCGTTCAGCGCCGAGGTCTCGATGATCTGGAGCTGAGGCGTTGTGATCCCGCGCGAGATGCACAGGTCTTCGAGCGCATTGTAGAGGTCCGGCGCATCGCTCCGGCCGATGGGCACGGCACCTGTCGCAAAATTCGTGAACTGTCGGTGGAAGGTATTGGCGATCGCGAACCAGACGCCCGCACCGAGAATGCCCCAATACCAGATCCGGGCAAAGCGGGCGGCCGCTCGCTCCAGGATCTCGGCGAACGTACCGCCCGGGAGAGCTTCGAGGACCAGCGCGAACGAAAACAACAGCGCCAGCAATAGCAGGACGAAGCATGCCAGCAGAATGCCCGAGCGGATCCGGTTTGCGCGAATGTGGGAATATAATCCGTAAGCCCTGAACATGCTGGCGTTCCCGCTTGCTCCTGCAACGTTTGACCAGCTTCAGGCAGATCGGCCGGGCCGGCGTCTCCATTGTCGGACGCCGGTGAGAAACGCCCCTAGCCTTCTAGGCACACTCTCCGGAACACCCCCTCAGGACCATCATCCGATAAGCGTCCCGAACAAGCGCTTGGCGTGTCGGCGGGCAAAACCCCGGTGCGACCGAGCGCAGTGCAGCCCGGTTCAGAACTTCACTTCTGGCGCCCGCGATACAGCCTCGCGATCGGCTTCCTGCACTTTGAAAAAATCCTTGTGCGAGAAACCGAGCGAAGACGCGACCAGGACCGTCGGGAAGGTTTCCCGCGCTGTGTTGTACTCCGCGACCACGTTGTTGAAGAACCGGCGCGCTGCAGCGATCTTGCTTTCGATGTCCGAGAGTTGGCGCTGGAGCTGCTGGAAACCTTCGTTCGCTTTGAGGTCGGGATAATCCTCGACAAGCAGCATCAAGCGGTTGAGCGCGCCGGTCAGCATGCCCTCGGCCGCCGCCTGCTCGCCGGTCCCCTGCGCATTCATGGCGCCGTTCCGCGCCTGGATGACCCGCTCGAAGGTCTCTTTTTCATGCTTGGCGTAGCCCTTCACCGTCTCCACCAGGTTGGGCACGAGGTCGTGGCGCATGGTGAGTTGCACGTCGATATCGGCATACGCCTGCCGCCACCGCTGCCGAAGTTCGACGAGCCCATTGTAGGCGCCGAGCAACCACATCGCGAGAAGGGCGACGGCCCCGAGAACGATCAGTCCAATGGTGGTCAGCATGTCAGCGGTCTCCGCAGTCTTGATCCGTGCGCGCCTTATAGGCGGTCCGCCGAGCGGCGACGAGGGCGAAGCGCCGGTGGGGTGAACGGGTGCGGCATAAACCTGCTCACGCACATGCACGCAGTGAATGCTCGATCCATGCGAACCCGAACGCTCAGCGCGTCAGCCTTTCCGGTCGCGAAACGGATTGCGATACAGCCCGGCGGCATGGCTTTCGACGCCAACGTCGATGACGCAATCGGAGGTGGGATAGGCGACGCATGTCAGCACAAATCCGGCCTCCGCCATGTAGTCCTTGAGCCCGGATGCCTCGGGTTGGTGCACACCGCCCGAGACGAGTTTTGCCGCGCAGGTGATGCAGCCGCCGTATCGGCATCCGAAGGGGAGGGTAAATCCTTGCTCTTCCGCCGCATCGAGCAGCGTTTCGTCGTCGAACACCTCGATCACGGTATCTTCGCGGTTTCGCAGACGGACAGAATATTTCGCCATCGCTCGCGCCTTTCTCTCATACGCCTTCGAAAACGTGCCCGCCTCACGGGTGGCGGCGTGCCGTCAGGAGCGATCGCCCGCTTCATGCGCCGCGCCTTCTTCTCCCTCCCGGCGCGGCCGGGTCCATAGCCCTTCGCGCGACGCGGCTTGCGCATTGACAGATGCGGGCGCCGCGCCGAGCAGCGCCATCCGTGCGCCGAGCGCCAGCCCCTGGCTCACCCTGGTCAGCTTGCCGGCGCCAGATGTCCGCGCGCGTGTCTCCCAGGCCGCCTCCCCCTGCGCGCGATGCACCCGGCCGATATCAGCATAGATATTCCGTGCCGCTGCGATCGCCGCAGCCGGGCGGGGGGCGAGCCGCGCGATGCCAACGCTGGCGCTCGCATAATAGGCGTCGGCAAGATCGAGCAGACGGTGACTGACCGCCACGAGTTGAGGCCGATGCGCAGGGGAGGAAATATCACTCGGGTCGACACCCGCTTCATGAAGCCAGTCGGAAGGGAGATAAACCCGACCGATCGCAGCATCATCCATCACGTCCCGCGCGATGTTGGTGAGCTGAAATGCGATGCCGAGATCGCTTGCCCGGTCGAGCGTATCGCGGTGCGTGTCTGGGTTTACACCTGTGCGCGTGTTCGATCCCGCGCCGACCCCCATGATGCGTGCCATCATCACCCCGACGACGCCCGCGACATGGTAGCAATAGGTCAGCGTATCTTCGATGCCGACGTACTGCTTTTCCGCCGCGTCCATCGCGAACCCGTGCAGATGGTCGAGCGGATCTTCGCGCGGCAACGCATGCCGCTCAGCAACGAGGGCGAGCCCTTGGTAGACCGGGTTTGGGCCGGGCGTCCCGTCCAGTGCGGAGAGCGTCTCTGCCCGTAACCGTGCGAGCGTCTCCGCAGCGGCGTTCGGGTTGTCGTCCTTACTGGCCTCCCCGCGTGCGAACCCGAGGTCCTGATCATCGATCTCATCGTCGCAGTGCCGACACCATGCGTAGAGCAGATGCACACTCGCGCGCATCGGCGGAGCAAAAATCTTCGATGCGGCCGCGAAACTTTTTGATCCCTTTTCAATTCGCCCACGCGCATAGGCGACCAGGTCGCGATCGCTGACCGGTGGCGCCGCCGTGTTCGTCACCGCTGTGCGGCTCACTGATGGGGCGTTGGTCATGCGTGCAAGCGCAGATCGCAGCGCGCGGCGAAGCGCTTACGCCGCGGAGCGCACGTCACGCTGGCCTTCGCGCTCCCGCTCCCCGTGCGGCAGATGGTAGTAGGTAGCATGCGCGATCCCGAGCGCTCCCGGTGGCGGCAGACAGTCCCGCAGCCACGCCTCGTTGACGCCCCACGCTTCGCGCATTGCCGGCTCGTCGGCAAGCCGCGCGCGCAGATACATCTCGAACAACCCCTCGATGCGCGCCGCCGGCGGGTATCCAATGCCGCGCGCGTCGAGCACCCGGACGATCTCCCGGTAGAGTGCGCCGTTTGCCTCCGGCAGGTCGTCCAGCATCAGCCGCGCGCGCACCGTCTCGTGTGCCGGCTGGAAGAGCAGGTCGATCAGGCGACCGGTGACGACCGTCAATCGGGCTGATTCCAGATCCGCCTCGAACGAATGCACCCAGTGCGTGAGGTAGGCGCGTTCGTACTGCTCCACCGCGCTCAGCGCCGGCTGCATCAAAACCCGATACTTTTCGTTCAGACGGAATTCGCTCCGCATCAAACGGATGCGCTCGGCGAAGATCGCGCGCC
>JBCBJG010000239.1:0-5093 GCA_038523655.1 Pseudomonadota bacterium
CGATATTGGCGCGCGGCGCCCCTGCTTCGCCGCGGCTCGGCATCAGATCGTCGCGGCGCATGGCAGCTCGCCTCGCAGCAGAGGTCGGGCTTGCCGACCATAAAAACCGAAAGAGTTCTGTTTCGCCCGTGCGCTTCCCGGCAGACCTCGTCAAGCATCCGCTACGGCATGCCGGCGGAAACCGATCATGGTGTCGCGCGCAGACGCGTCGCTGGTCGTATGGCGACACGATTGGCGACTGGGAATTCGTGGCTCACGCCATCAGCTGAGCGTACGCCTGGACATCTGCGCAGGTGAAATTCGGCTGCGGAGCCTTAGCTCGAAACCCGGGTAGACCGGCGCCGAAACTCGAAAAAGGCGCACCGGCGTCCCGCCGCAATCGCTTTGCGTTCATACCGTGTCTGCGGCCAGTCGTCGGGCCGCGCGCGCCAGTCGGCAGCGGAACGCGCCGTCCAGTCGAAGTGTCCGCTTCCAAGGATCGCCGCGAGGCCGGTCCGCTGGTAGTCGGCGATATCAGTTGCGAACCGAAGCCTTCCCTCGGGCGCCATACTCCGCGCGAGCTCCTTCACGAACGCGGGGGAAACCAACCGACGTTTCGCGTGACGGCGTTTCGGCCACGGATCAGGGAAGAGAATAAAACACTGCGATAGCTGACCGGTCGCGATCCATTCGACGACGTCCCGCGCATCATCATCCCACAGCAGGATGTTTTTATCTCCGCCGCGATCGATCTCGCTGAGCACTTTTGCAATGCCATTGCGGAACGGCTCACAGCCGATGAACCCGATCTTCGGGTTGGCCCGCGCCTGTGCAAGTAAATGTTCACCGCCGCCGAAGCCGATCTCGAGCCAGACTTCCCTGATTGGTGGAGAAAAAAGGCTGCGGGCAAGATGTGCGGGCGTCGCTTGCGCGAGGTCGAGGCGCAGTGTCGGCAGCAACGTCTCCACCAGCCGCTGGCGGCTGGGGCTGAGCGTATGGCCACTCTGCCGACCAAACGAGCGCAGGTGCCGTTGCTCTCCGGCATGCCGTGTAGGTTCGGCGGATCGCGGCGCGTGCGCGCCAGCCTCCTGCGTCGCGTCGTGGCCCGCGCGGTCTTCCTCAGCCAACGTTCGCCTTTAGGGTCTCGACGAGATCGGTACGTTCCCAGGTGAAGCTGCCGTCCTCGTCCGGCGTCCGGCCAAAATGACCGTAAGCCGCTGTGCGCGCATAGATCGGCCGATTGAGATCGAGGTGCGAACGGATGCCACGCGGCGTCAGATCCATGCTTTTTTCAATCGCACGCTCCAGCTGCTCGGCCGTCACAGTCGCGTCATCACCCACGTCGACATAGATCGACAGCGGTTCCGCCACGCCGATGGCGTAAGCGAGCTGGATGTTGCACCACGGCGCCAGACCGGCAGCGACGATGTTCTTGGCAAGGTACCGCGCAGCGTACGCCGCCGACCGGTCGACCTTGGTTGGATCCTTGCCCGAGAACGCACCCCCGCCATGCGGCGCTGCCCCACCGTAGGTATCGACGATAATCTTGCGACCGGTGAGGCCGCAGTCCCCGTCCGGCCCGCCGATGACGAACTTGCCGGTCGGGTTGACGTGCCAGACGGTGTCATCGGTGATCCAGCCATCGGGCAAGCAGCCGCGGATCGTCGGCTCGACGATCTCGCGTACATCCGCAGAACTGATCGGCGCGTCCGACCCCGGATGGTGCTCCACGTGTTGGCTCGAGAGCACAATCGAGGAAGCCCGAACCGGTTTGCCGTTTTCATAGACGACGGTAACTTGGCTCTTGCTGTCCGGACCCAGCATCGCCAGCGCGCCAGATTTTCTTCCCGCTGCGAGACGCTCGAGGATTAGATGGCTGTAGTAGATCGGTGCCGGCATGAACGCCGGCGTCTCGGTGCAGGCGTAACCGAACATGATGCCTTGGTCGCCGGCACCCTCGGCTTTGTCCTGCCCGTATTTATCATCCTCATCGACACCGCTCGCAATGTCCGCGGATTGTTCATGAAGGTGAATTTCGACATCGGCGTGCTCCCAATGGAAGCCCGTCTGCGCATAGCCGATGTCCTTGACCGCATCCCGCGCGAGCGCCTCGATCTCATCGCGGGTGACGCTCTTTGGTCCGCGCGTCTCGCCCGCGATCACGATCCGGTTGGTGGTCGTCAGCGTCTCAGCCGCGACGCGAACCCCCCACGGATCGCCACCCTCGGCGAGCGTGCGACGGAAAAAGTGGTCGACGATCTCGTCGGAGATACGATCCGAGACCTTGTCGGGATGCCCTTCCGAAACGGACTCACTGGTGAACAGGTAGGACGAACGTGACATGGGGCGAGCACTCGGCAAATGGCGACGTCTGCGATCGCCGACGCGTGCGGCAGGGTTAACTGGCCGGCGTCAGGCGTGCGTCTCTTGGCCGATCGCCTTGACCAGATCAATTATTCTTTTGCGCGTCGCCTCGTCTTCGATCGTGTTGAAGGCCGTCAAGAGTTCGTTGCGCTCCTCAAGCCGCGTTGGCCCCGCGTCGTAGGGTGCGCCTTGCTCGGCCATGCCTGGAAATCCGGCCACGTTGAGCTCCACTTCGAGCCCTTCGAAGAATTTGTGCACGGGCACTTCGAGCAGCTTCGAGAGGAGGAAAATACGGCTCGCCCCGATCCGGTTCGAGCCTTTTTCATACTTCTGGATCTGCTGGAACGTGAGGCCGAGTTCGTTCCCGAGCTCGGTCTGCGTTAGTTTTTTGCGCTTACGATAGTGTTTGACCTTCTCTCCGACGAACTTGTCGATCGGATGCGGCTTCATATCGGCGTAGAGCAGGTCGGAAATTTCTCCCGACCCGTCCAGCGCGCCATTGGCGATCTCAGTCACTGTTCCCACCCGTGACCCTATGACGTTCGCCGTCGTTGTATGGCTGCGATCGCGTGCGCGTCAAGGTTGTGCCGGTCGCCGCTCCCGCCGCGCAAGCAGACGGTCGAACAGGACCCGCGCGAGCAGGACGGCGAGCAGTCCGAGCAAAATTTCGGTGGCGTATCTCGAGGCGAGCGGCGCGGTGAAGGGCTTCGGCAGGTCCACGTCCAGAAACCCGCGGGCGCCGAGCGGGAGATGCGCCCGCAGGCGTCCTGCGGGATCATAAACGCCGGAAATCCCATTGTTCGACACACGCACGACCGCAAGCCCCTCCTCGACCGCGCGCAGACGCGCATGGTGCGCGTGCTGGAGCGGCCCGGCCCAGGTGCCGAACCACGCGTCGTTCGTGATGATCAGCATCCAGCTTGGTCGTTGTGGCCCCGATACAACGTCTCCGGGAAAAATCGCCTCATAGCAGATCAAAGGCGCGACCGCAGGCAGCCCCGGGACGGTGAGGAGGCGCGCGCCCTCGCCCGGATCGAACGACCCGCGCAGTTCCACGAGCCGCCGCAGCCCAATCGCGCTCAGCACACCGCGGAAGGGGAGATATTCCCCGAACGGCACAAGATGCTGTTTGTCGTATGAGGTGAGGAGAGCGCCCTGCCCGTCGATCGTCGTCAGCGAATTGTAGAATGTGCGCTCGCCATCCGCCGCGTCACCTGCCGCGCGCATCCGCAGCGTTCCGGTGAGCAGAAAACTGTCGTCCGGCAACACATCCGCAATCGCCTGCATCGCCTCACGCGTTCGCAGCATGAGAAACGGCATCGCGACTTCGGGCCAGATAACGTGCGTGACGGGGCGGATCGGTTCCGCGCGCGCATCATCGTCGCCGCGCCCCTGTGTCAGCGCCAGCGTCCGCTCGAGGATCATTCGCCGATTTTCCGGCTTCCATTTTTCTCTCTGGTCGATGCTGGGCTGTACGAGGCGCAGACGCACATTCTCGAAGCGCGCTGTCTGCTCGCGACCGAGCAGCGCCCCGATCGCGAGGCCGTTCACGACGAATGCGGCAAGCGTTACCAGACGGTAGAGCGCTGTTTTCGTCGGGGTCCGCTCGGCGACGAGATCCGCCAGGATCAAGCCCGGCAGGACGAAAATGAATACCGCGACGATGTTGAGCGCGTAGCTTCCGAACAGCCCCGCCCATTGCAGCGACCAAGCGTGCCCGGTGAGCGCATGCCCGATCGGGTTCCAGGGAAAGCCGGTGAGCGCCGTGCCGCGCGCAAGCTCCGCCACACCGAAACCGGCTGCGAGCGCACAAGCCGCTGTCAGCCCATCGCTAGAAGCTGCACGCGCGGGACCGTCCGTGCTTGGCTCAGCGCGATTTTGCCCGACCGTGAGGAGTCCGCATGCGAGGGCGCAGGCAAAGGCCGTGAACAGCGCAAGCCCGCCGGGCATGGCGACGAGCGCCACTGGCGCCAGCCAGCCGAACGTCGCGACATCCACGAGAAACGGCTGGACGATCCAGTGCAGACCGACGAGGAAAAACCCGAAGCCGAACCACCACCCGCGGGCGCCTGCGATGCGCAATCGCGCGATGAAGCTGTGCGTCTCGCGTCGGCTTTTTGGTGCGGACAAAAGGAGGGAAAGAAGCGGGAGCGTAAAAAAGAGCACCGGGAACGCGAACACAGGCGCCATCGCGGTCGCGGAAAGCCCGCCGAGGAGCAAGAGCACACCGCGCAGGGGCCAGCCCTGAAGCCGCTGGAGTGCATCGAGCCGCTCCATCCCCGCGCGCTGCCACCAACCGGCGCGGTGCCTCGTCTGCGCGCGCGCGATCTCTATCCCGGTCGGCTCCATGGGCAAGGTTTGCCATAGCGCGACGGGCGAGCGGAGTGGCAATCGGGGCACGCCGCCGAGCGCGGATGAGCGCTGGCGACCGTGGTCCAGCGTGGGGTCGAGGGCGTAGCTGCTACGCGCGACCGCTGTTGGGTGGGCCGTCCGTCTCGGGCGGCGCGTAGGCAATGTCCGCGCCCTCACCCGTCGCCGCTGCCGTCGTCCCAGCCACGTCCTCGGTCGATTTCTTCGCACCGAGGATCCGCAACCGTTTGATCCGCCGCGGGTCTGCCTCCAGAACCTCGAACTCGAAACCGCTCTCGTGTGGCACCACCTCGCCGCGCACCGGAACCCGGTTCACCAGCGTGAAGACAAGACCGCCGAGCGTATCGATCTCGTCCGCGTCTTCCGGCGCGAGCAGTTTC
>JBCBJG010000240.1:0-5085 GCA_038523655.1 Pseudomonadota bacterium
CCCTGCCCGGCGACCTTCACGAGCGCGAGTTCCCGCTCCAGCGAAATGCCGGACACCGTCAGGTCGTTCACCTTGTGCACGGGCACCAGCCGCTCGAGCTGCGCCTTGATCTGCTCGATCACCATCGGCGTGCCTTTGGTGATTGAGCAGATCAAGGCGCAGCTCGAGCGGCTGGTGCCCGTGCACAAGGTGAACGACCTCACGGTGTCCGGCATTTCGCTGGAGCGGGAACTCGCGCTCGTGAAGGTCGCCGGGCAGGGAGATAAACGGGTCGAAGCACTCCGGCTCGCCGAAGCGTTCCGCGCCGCCGTGGTCGACGCATCGACGGAGCACTTCGTGTTCGAAATCACCGGTCGCACGAGCAAGCTCGAACAGTTCGTCACGCTGATGGGCCCGCTTGGCCTCGTCGAGGTGGCACGTACGGGCGTCGCCGCGATCGGCCGTGGCAAGGAGGCGATGACCCGGACCAGCACGTGAGAGGCGTAGGGCGGCACCTGAATTGACGCGGAGCCGGGATATAAACGTCGATGGGTAAGAAGCGCACCGCCAACCTCTTCCTGAAGCAGCTCACGGCTCTGCTCGAGCCGAGACTGTCAGCTGATACGCGTCTGCACCCGTTCATCGACACGCTACAGCGCGCGCGAAAAGCCGGCCTCGGAAAATCACCCAAACGTCGCGATGAGGACGGAGCGGCTGCGCGCACGGCACTCGACACGATGGTCGCGGGGAGCGTGCGAGCGGGCGAGACGATCCGCGACATGCTCGGCGATGTCGCCCCCGCGCTCGACTGGTATGACTGCTATCCCGATCACCCGGACCCTGCGCTCGCACGCGCCCTCGTCGCGGCGCACGTCGTCGGCAGCCTCGGCATTGTTCGCCACCCCGAGGCACTCGCCGGGCTGTTCTTCATCGACGCAAACATCGACTATCCGCTGCACGATCACCGCTCGAATGAGCTGTATGTCGTGCTTTCAGGGGATGTGGATATCGCGCTCGGCTTCGGCACCGATACCGTCTCCCATGCGCCCGGCAGCTACGCGGTCGTACCGCCCGGCACGCCCCATCAATTGCGGACTGGATCAAAACCCGTCCTCCTCGCGTTCATCTGGACGGGAGAGATAAAATGCCCGGTCCACTGGTGGCACGAGGCGGAACCCGGTGTCTGGCAACGAACGCTGCCGCCACGCGCCATGTATGACGCTTCGACGGAAGAAATGGTGGGCGCGCAAGACATTCTCCCGACCGGGCTCGACCACCCGAACCTCGGCAACGCACCCCCGTATCCGACCCGGCGCCCCTCGTGACCGATTGAAACCGATGTCCAACCGCAAGCGCCCCGTGCGCCAGATGCCACTGCGCGCACTAGCGCCGAACATTCTCACCGTCACGGCGATCTGCGCCGGGATCTTCGCCGTCCTCTATGCGATCGAGCGGAACTTCCAGTGGGCGGTGGTGATGGTGTTCATCGCCGCGGTGCTGGATGGGCTCGACGGTCGCATCGCACGGCTTTTTAAATCCACGACCGCGCTCGGCGCCGAACTCGATAGCCTCGCAGACTTCCTGAACTTCGGCGTCGTGCCGAGCCTCATCCTGTACCTCTGGTCGTTGCAGGCCCTACCTGCGTTCGGATGGATTGTGATCCTGCTCTATGTGGTGACCTGCGCACTTCGGCTCGCGCGCTTCAATGTGATGAGCCGGGAAGCACCAGCCAGACCGGCGAACGCTCCGGGCAGCACGAAGTTTTTCGTGGGCGTCCCCGCACCGGCCGGCGCGCTGCTTGCGTTTCTGCCGATGTTCGTTTCGTTGGCCGATCTTGCGCCAACGGAGAATTATCCGGCTGCGATCGGTGTCTACCTCGCCGTCGTGGCAGCGCTGATGCTCTCTCGCATCCCAACCTTTTCCTTCAAGCGCGTCTCGTTCGCCGCCGACTACTCGATGTTTATTCTCCTCGGCGTCGCCGGTGTGATCGCGCTCCTGGTCACCCGCACGTGGTACGCGCTGATCCTGCTCGACATTGTCTACCTGGTTACGATCCCGTTCGCGATCCGCGCGCACGCATCGGAAAACAAACCGCGTAACAAGCTCGTGCTCGATATCGAAAGCGACGACGGCGCAGCCTGAGCGCCATCCCCACCCGGCATGCCGTCACACAACGCGCTCAGGCGATCTGCGCGTTCGCGGACCAGCGCGCCATATCGTCAAAAGTGATCGTCATCCCGTCGTAAGCAGGCGTGACATGGCTCGGCGTCTCGGCCTCGAGCGTCGCATAATCCAGATCGACATGCAGATGCGTGAGCACGGCCTGCCGCGGCGCACACCGCTCGATCCACCGCAGCGCGTCTTTCACGGCGAAATGCGCCGGATGATATGTGTACCGCAGGGCGTCGACGATCCAGATGCCCATATCTTCCAGATATGGCAGCGACGCCTCCGGCACATCGCTCACATCACTCGAATAGACCAGTTCGCCGCAGCGAATGCCGAGCGAAACGATTGCCCCATGCTCCTGGGCGAAGGGATGCAACGTGAGTTTCCCTCCCTCACCCTTGACGACGATCGCCTCGCCCGGCGCAACCTCGTGACCTTCGAGGATAGCCGGATACTCCGGCGCCACCGCGCGAAAACAGTAGCCGAAGCGCGAGTTCAGCGTCTTGCGCGTTGCCGCATCGTAGTAGACGCGCAAACGACGGCGCGCGAGCAAGGCCAGCACCCGAAGATCGTCGATTCCGTGGGTATGGTCCGCGTGATCGTGCGTGAAGATGACCGCATCGAGATGACCGACCTCAGCGTCGAGAAGCTGCTCACGCAGGTCCGGCGATGTATCGATCAGGACGCGGGTAACGCCTTTTTTCGTCCGTTTCTCGATCAAGACCGAGCAACGCCGGCGACGATTTTTCGGGTTCGAGGGGTCACAGGCGCCCCAGAAGTTCCCGAGACGGGGAACCCCGCCCGAAGAACCACAGCCGAGAACGGTCAGCGTCGTTGTCATCGCCCGACCACCCGTTGTCCCGTGCCTGTCCCAGTCAGTGTACCGTCCGCTGCTGGGTTGCGATCCACGGGGGGCTCAAGGATCACCTCCGCCGCAACCTTAGAATAGAGACGCAGGAAATTCTCCGTCGTCTGGCGGGCAAACGCATCCATCGGCTCGCCGCGTACGTCGGCAACCACCGCCGCGGTATGCGCTACGTAGGCGGGCTCATTCGGCTTGCCGCGATGCGGCACCGGCGCAAGATACGGCGCATCGGTCTCAACGAGAATACGGTCCGCAGGCACATCGCGGGCGATGTCCCGCAACGCCGCGCCGTTCTTGAATGTCACGACGCCGGAAAACGAGATGTACAGCCCGAGCGCCAAACCCCGCTCGGCCAGCTCCCGACCACCGGTGAAACAATGCAGCACCGCCGTGAACGGGCCGCGCGCCATCTCCTCCTCGAGGATTGCGGCGGTATCCGCATCCGCCTCGCGCGCGTGAATGACGAGCGGAAGGCCGGTCTCCCGCGCGGCGGCGATATGCCGGCGAAAACCCTCGGCCTGCGCCTCGCGCGGTGACTTTTGGTAATAGTAGTCGAGCCCGGCCTCACCGATCGCGACGCACTTCGGGTGCGCACTCAGCCGGATAATCTCCTCGACCGGCACGTCGAGTTCCTCGTGGGCATAGTGCGGGTGCGTGCCGACGGAGCAAAAGACCGTCGGCTGCGCGTCCACGATCGCGCGTAGCCGGTCAAACTGACGAATGCGCGTAGAAATCGTCACGCAGCCACCGACCCCTGCCGCGCACGCGCGCGCCACGACACCGTCGAGATCGTCCGCAAACTGCGGGAAGTCGAGGTGGCAATGGTGATCGACCAGCATCGGGCTCATCCAGCCGCGCGCGCACCAGCGCCGTCAGCATCATCATCGACGAACCGCGGGAAAACTGCGACCGGTTTTGGTAGCGCCGTGCCGGCCACCATCCGACCGGCTTCGCCGAGTGCATCGAACTGACGTTGCCCCGGATCGACCGCAAGGAGGTCCAACAGCTTCTCTGCAGAGCCCGGCATGAAGGGCTGCGTGAGGATCGCCACCTGGCGGATGACCTCGGCCGTCGTCGCCAAAACCGTGCCCATCCGCGCCGGGTCCGTCTTCTTGAGCGCCCAAGGCTCGGCGGTGGCGAAATATCGGTTCGCTTCTGCGACAACCATCCAGATCCGCTCGAGCGCGCGGTGCATCGCCTGCTGCTCCATCCCCTCCCGAACCGGGCCGAGCAGGTCATCGGCCGCCGCGAGGATCGCCCGGTCCGCTTCGTCCGGTGCCTCTATCGCTGGCAAAACCCCGTCGCAGTTCTTCGCGATCATCGACAGCGAGCGCTGTGCGAGGTTGCCGAGATCGTTCGCAAGATCAGCATTGATCCGCGCCACGATGGCGTCGTGACTGTAGCTGCCGTCCTTCCCGTAGGGCACCTCACGGAGGAAAAAATACCGCAGCGGGTCGAGCCCGTAAGTTGCGATCATCGACGCCGGATCGAGGACGTTCCCCGATGACTTCGACATTTTTTCTCCTGCATTGAGCAGGAACCCGTGAGCGAAGACCCGGCGCGGCAACGCGAGCCCGGCCGACATCAGGAACGCCGGCCAGTAGACAGCATGAAAACGGAGGATATCCTTGCCGATCACGTGCAGATCCGCAGGCCAATACCGCTGATACGTCTCGGCATCCTCATCCGGATAGCCGACCCCCGTCAGGTAATTGGTCAGCGCATCGACCCAAACGTACATGATGTGGCCCGGCGCATCCGGCACCGCGATCCCCCAGTCGAAGGTCGTGCGCGAGATCGAGAGATCCTGCAGCCCACCGCGCACGAAGCTCATGACCTCGTTGCGCCGCTCGTTCGGGCCGACAAACTCCGGGTGCGTATCGTAGAGCTCGAGCAGTTTTTCGCCATACGCCGACAAGCGGAAGAAATAAGTCTGCTCCTCGGTCCACTCGACCGGTGTGCCCTGCGGACCGATGCGAACGCCATCCTCCATGCGCGTTTCGCCTTCGTCGTAGAACGCTTCGTCGCGCACCGAATACCAACCGGCATAGGTATCGAGATAGATATCGCCG
>JBCBJG010000241.1:0-5081 GCA_038523655.1 Pseudomonadota bacterium
GCACGCCGGCACGCCGGTGCGGCGAGTGTGCTCGGCGCGCTACTCGGCAACCCGTTTCAGCTCGGCATTGGTGGTCCCGGCGGGTGGACGTTCGTTGACGAGCCAGAACTCCACCTCGACGATCACGTGCTCGTCCCCGATATCTCCGGTTGGCGAAACGAGAACGTGAGCGAACCTCCAGATCAGGCACACTTCAAGGTTGCGCCCGACTGGGCCTGCGAAGTCATTTCTCCCGGAACGGAGTCCCGCGATCGGGGTGTGAAACGGGAGATTCATGCCTCGAACGGCGTTTCATACCTCTGGTTCGTCGACCCCCGGCCGCGCCTGATCGAAGTCTACGAACTCCG
Organism: Pseudomonadota bacterium; assembly: GCA_038523655.1. Taxonomy (GTDB): domain Bacteria; phylum Pseudomonadota; class Alphaproteobacteria; order Rhizobiales; family CALHAX01; genus CALHAX01. Next base: position 348 of record JBCBJG010000241.1, read on the forward strand.
CGGCGGCGTATACGCTTTGCTCGAGACCTTCACCGGATCGGCAAAGGTCAGCGCACCGCCGTTCACAGAGCTAACCTTCGACCTAGACCTCCTCTGGCCGTTCGACAAACCCGAAACCGCGTAAGCATCATCCGCCTCCCACGCGTGCTCACACAACGGAATTAAGCTCCATGCCCACCGACGTACTGATGCCGGCGCTGTCTCCGACGATGGAAGAGGGGACGCTTGCCAAGTGGCTCGTCTCGGAGGGTGACGACATCGCGTCCGGCGACGTGATCGCAGAAATCGAGACCGACAAAGCCACCATGGAAGTCGAGGCGGTCGACGAAGGTAAGCTCGGCAAGATCCTCGTCGCCGCCGGCACCGAGAACGTGAAGGTGAACACGCCCATCGCAGTGATCCTCGATGATGGTGAAGACCAGGCAGCACCCGCAGCAAACGGCGCCGCGCCAGCGAACGGGCATGCCTCGCCATCCAGCATGGAGGCAGCCGGCAACCAGGCGACCAATGTCGAAACGGAGGGAAACCCACCGTCTGTCGGCACGCTCGCTGCGAAGACACCGGACGTCTTGCCCGAACCGGATGTTCCAAGCGGAACGGCCATGACGACCGTCACCGTGCGCGACGCGCTGCGCGATGCGATGGCGGAAGAAATGCGCGCAAACGACGACGTCTTCCTGATGGGTGAGGAAGTTGCCGAATACCAAGGGGCCTACAAGGTCAGCCAAGGTCTGCTCGAGGAGTTCGGTGCGCGTCGCGTCATCGACACCCCGATCACCGAGCACGGGTTCGCCGGTATCGGCACCGGTGCAGCGTTCGCCGGCCTGCGCCCCATCGTCGAATTCATGACGTGGAATTTCGCCATGCAGGCGATTGATCACATCATCAACTCGGCCGCGAAAACGCTCTACATGTCGGGCGGTCAGATGGGTTGTCCGATCGTGTTCCGCGGGCCGAACGGTGCCGCCTCCCGCGTCGCTGCGCAGCATTCGCAGTGCTACTCCGCGTGGTACGCGCACGTGCCAGGACTGAAAGTCGTCGCACCATATACGGCCGCGGATGCGAAGGGCCTGCTTAAGGCCGCGATCCGTGACCCGAACCCTGTGCTCGTCCTCGAGAACGAAATTCTCTACGGCCAGACGTTCGATGTGCCTGACATCGAGGATTGGACGGTGCCGATCGGCCGCGCGAAGGTCGTGCGCGAGGGTGACGGCGTCACGATCGTTTCGTTCTCCCGCGGGATGACCTATGCGCTTTCCGCCGCGGAAACGCTGGCAGGCGAGGGGATCGCCGCGGAAGTCATCGATCTGCGCACGCTCCGCCCGCTCGACATCGACACCATTGTCGAGAGCGTGAAGAAGACGAACCGGCTGGTGACCGTCGAAGAGGCGTGGCCGGTCTGTTCGGTCGGCACGGAAGTCTGTCAGCAGGTCACGGCCCGCGCGTTCGACTATCTCGACGCCCCACCGACCAAGGTGACGGGCGCCGATGTTCCGATGCCCTACGCGGCCAACCTCGAGAAACTCGCGCTGCCATCTGCCGAGCAAGTGGTCGAGGCCGCCAAGGCGGTGTGCTACGCCTAGTGATATGAGCAAGCCGCAATTAAAGCTCGCGACCTACGCCGATCTGGAGGCCGTTCCGGCACCCTTCGTCGCCGAAATTCTCGATGGCGAATTGGTCACGCACCCGCGGCCGCGCATTCGGCACAGTATTGCGTCCAGCGCACTGACCACGGAGCTGGTCGGCCCCTACCAGATGGGCCGAAGCGGGCCGGGTGGGTGGATTTTTATGACTGAGCCTGAACTGCACGGCGCAGGCAATGTAGTGGTGCCCGACCTTGCAGGATGGCGACGTGAACGCATCTCCGAACCTCTCGATGCGGTCGGTGTGGAGACGGTTCCAGACTGGGTTTGCGAAATTCTCTCTCCATCGACCGCCACCTACGACCGGACGGTAAAATTCCGCATCTACCATCAGTTCGGCGTCCCGCAGCTTTGGTACGTCGATCCAGAGGCGCGAACGCTCGAGGTCTTTGGACGCTCTGACCACGCGTGGTCTTCACTCAATAACTATCGCGGCTCCGATCCTGTTTCAGCGCCGCCATTCGATCAGATCACCTTTGATCTCGGTGTCTTGTGGCCGCTCGATCCAACGGGCCCGGAGACCACTGCTTAGTGGAACGACTCTCATCGGCGCGGCCCCGCACAAACCGTCTGCAGCACACGGATAGTCCGATATGACCATTCCCGTTCTAATGCCTGCGCTTTCTCCGACCATGGAGGAAGGCACGCTCGCCAAATGGCTCGTGAAAGAGGGTGATGCGATCAGCTCCGGCGATGTGATCGCGGAGATCGAGACGGACAAGGCGACGATGGAAGTCGAGGCCGTGGATGAAGGCACGGTCGGGCGCATCCTTGTCGATGCCGGCACGGAAGGCGTGGCGGTCAACAAGCCGATCATGGTTCTGTTGGAGGAGGGCGAGGACGCATCCGCACTCGATGGCGCCACGTCGGCACCCGCCGCCGGTCCTGCCGTCTCGGATGGCGCGACGCCGCAGATTGTCCACGCGGCAAAGGAGAATAATACGCACGCCGATAACGAAACTGCCGGGCACACGCGGCACGCCGGGCAAGGCAGCACACCGGCAGTGAATGGCGCCGCGGTCAACGGCGCAGCCCATGACGAAAGCGGCGACCGCATTTTCGCCAGCCCGTTGGCCCGACGCATCGCCGGGCAGGCCGGCATCGATCTGTCGGCGCTCACCGGCAGCGGCCCGCGCGGGCGCATCGTGAAGGCCGATGTTGAAGCAGCGCAAGCGAACGGCATCGAACGTTCAGCAAGCGGGGCAGAAGTATCGGCGCCAGCACCCGGCAGGGCCGTGGCAATGCCCGCGCCTATGGCCGACGACAAGATCATGGCGCTCTATGAGGAGGGTACCTACGACGTCGTCCCCCACGACAACATGCGCAAGACGATCGCTACTCGCCTGGTCGAAGCCAAGTCGACGATCCCGCATTTTTATCTCTCGATCGAATGCCGCCTCGACAGCCTCCTCGAAGCGCGCAAGCGCATGAACGACGGCGCCGGTGGACGGTTCAAACTCTCCGTCAACGACTTCATTATCAAGGCGCTCGGCCTCGCACTTCAGGCCGTGCCGGGCGCGAATGCGACATGGACCGAAAAAGGCATGCTGCGGCACACGCGGGCCGACGTCGGCGTGGCCGTTGCGGTCGAAGGTGGCTTGTTTACGCCGGTGATCCGCCATGCCGATTTGAAGACGCTGTCCGAAATCTCAAACGAGATGAAAGACCTCGCCGGACGCGCGCGCGACCGAAAATTGAAGCCACACGAGTATCAAGGCGGCACCACCGCAATCTCGAACCTCGGCATGATGGGTATCAAGCGGTTCGATGCGGTCATTAATCCTCCCCACGCAACGATCCTCGCGATCGGCGCCGGTGAAGAGCGGATGATCGTGGTCGACGGGGCTCCGGTCGTCGCCAACATGATGAGCTGCACGCTTTCGTGTGATCACCGGGTGGTCGATGGTGCGCTAGGGGCCGAGTTGCTGGCCGCATTCAAAAACTACATCGAAGACCCGGTTCGCATGCTCGTTTGACGACGCGGGCGGACACTTGCCTGTGATCCACCGTGGTTTGCCGCCGAACCACCGGGCGCGACGGACCCATCCAACTGTCGCCGTTTGGCCACCGCGCACGCTCGTTATACCCGATCAAGCGACAAGAGTTTTGCCGCATCGCGCCAAGCCGCATATGCAACCGCGATCGGTGAAGCTGGGTGGAGTTGCGAGTATGCGGATCACGGCAGGGAGTGTTGCGGCGATCTTCGTTGCTTTCGGGCTGTCGGCCTGTGCCAATCTTCCGGCAGGCTCTGGCGTTAGTACATCCACGCTGATGCCGGTGCCGCAGTCGACATCGCCCCGTGCAACCCGCAAGACGCGCCGCGCGAACCTCTCATCATGCCGAAAGGTGCGTCGTGAGCTGCGTCGGCTGGAGGCGAAACGTCAGGTCGCATCGCCGGCCTACGACCGCGCAATCGCCCGCTATGTTGACCTGCGTTGCGACGGCGCTGCCTGATCCGAGCCGCCTGATCAAAGCCGCCTGATTAAAGCCACATATCAGGGTCGCCTGGCCCGGGCCGTACGACCCAAGCCGCCTCGGACACGTACCTAGCGGATGTTCGATAACCGGGCCGCAGTGCGGATAGAGCGCTACCACGCAGATAAGCCGTTGCTTGTGGCGTAGTGCACCAACCTGCTAGCATCCCGCATGCGGAGATAAAGTGCGGGCATCAGGCAACGAATGGCGGATCAGAGCTACGACGTCCTCATCATCGGCGGCGGGCCCGGCGGCTATGTCGCGGCCATCCGCGCGTCACAGCTCGGTTTGCGCACTGCCGTCGTCGAACGCGAACATCTCGGCGGCATCTGTCTCAACTGGGGGTGCATCCCGACAAAGGCCCTGCTGCGTTCCGCGGAGATTTATCACTACGCGCACAACGCATCTGCCTACGGGTTGAGCCTCGAAGGCGAAATGACCTACCGCGCGCCGGACGTCGTCAAACGCTCGCGCGGTGTCTCCGCCCAATTGAACGGCGGCGTGGGCTTTCTGCTGAAGAAGAACAAGGTCGACGTAATCTGGGGCGAGGCGCACATCACCGCCCCGGGCTCCGTTGAGGTCACCGAGCCTTCGAGGCCTGCGGTAGCACCGGCCC
>JBCBJG010000242.1:0-5069 GCA_038523655.1 Pseudomonadota bacterium
AAATCCCGGCGCGATGGCGTTCACGACAATGCCGTCCGGCGACCAGGCCTCGGCCATGGCGCGAGTGAGCTGAACAATGCCTCCCTTCGATGCACCGTAGGCGAGCCCGTTCGCGAAGGCGCGGAAAGACTGGAGCGAAGCGATGTTGACGATGTTGCCGGTGCGCTTTGCCCGCATTCCGGGGATGAGCGCTTGCGCCAGGAAGAACGGCACTGCGAGGTTGAGATCGAGCGTCGCTGCCCAGGTCTCGGGTGTCAGGTTATCGGCGGGCGCGCGTGGGTTGAGGCCAGCGGCGTTGATCAGGATGTCAGGTGCGCCGAACGGTTGGGAAAATTGGGCGGCATGCTGTTGCGCGGATGCGGGCGTCGAGAGGTCCGCCGGAACCGCCGCCGCGCGGTAGCCCTCCGCGGTAATTTCCTCCGCGCGTTCGGCAATGGCCGCTTCGCGTCTGGCGGTGAGAACGGTCGCGGCGCCATGGCGGGCAAGCGTTCCGGCAAGGTGGCGGCCAATCCCCGATGAAGCGCCGGTGACCAGCGCGACCCGGCCTTCGAGAGAAAAAATAGACATGCTCATCCGGCCTGGTAACGACGCCAGCCATCAGCGCGCAACAGGCAAGCCGGGCACTTGCCACAGCCGAAGCCCCATGAGTGACGGGTTGCCCGGTCGCCGAGATAGCAGGTGTGGGTGTGATCGATCACGATGGTCCTCAGTGCTGCGCCACCGAGCGCATCGCCGAGCGCCCAGGTCGCGGCTTTGTCGCGCCACATGAGCGGCGTGTCGATCACGAACGTGCGGTCGGTGCCGAGGTTTATCGCGATCTGCAGTGCTTTGAGCGTTTCGTTGCGGCAGTCGGGATAACCGGAAAAATCCGTTTCGCACATGCCGCCGACGAGGTGGGGCAGGTTTCGGCGGTAGGCGATCGCGGCGGCGAAGGTGAAGAACACGAGATTGCGGGCGGGCACGAACGTTGTCGGTAATCCGTCGTCGGCGTAGGCGATCTCCGCGTCGCGGGTGAGCGCGGTCTGTGAGATGTCGCCGAGCACGCCGAGGTCCAGCAGATGATCATCGTGGAGACGGTCTCGCCAAGCCGGAAACGCATCGCGTATGGCGTCGCGGACGGTGGCGCGGCAGTCGAGTTCGACCCGATGGCGCTGGCGGTAGTCGAAGCCGATGGTCTCCACGTGGGAAAAACGGGTGAGCGCCCACGCGAGACAGACCGTCGAGTCCTGCCCGCCGGAAAACAGCACGAGTGCACGCTCCGCCACGACGTCGGCTGCTGCGCGGTCGATGGTCAAACGACCCGGTGCCACGTATCGCCGAGCGCATAGCCATGCGGGAACGGGTCATCCGGATCGAGCAGGTAGGTATGATCGCCGGTGATCCATGCACGGCCGGTGATCGACGGGATCACCGCGATGTTCTCCCCGATCTCGGACGTGCCGGTCAGGCGGATCGTGAACTCGGTATCGAGAATCGAGCGGGAGATAAATGCTTGGTCAATGTCGAGTTCGCCGCGCGCATGCATGATCGCCGCGCGTGCTGACGAAGCCGTGCCGCACGGCGAGCGGTCGAGTTTGCCAGGGGAAATGACGGTTGCATTTTTTGCGGTCAGCTGGCCGTCGCGCTCGATCGGATCCTCGAGCCAGGTGAGGAACGTGACGTCACTGATGCTTTCGCTTTGTGGATGCTGAACGGGATACGCTTCGGCCACGGCGTGCTTTATCTTTTCGCCGATGACGACGAGATCGCGGGCGCGATCAGCGGTGAGTGACAGATCGAGGTCGATCGCGCGCACCATGGCGAAGAATGCGCCGCCGTAAGCGATGTCGACGTGCACCGAGCCGACGTCTGGAACGGTGACGGGCACGTCGAGCGCGACGACGAAACACGGTACGTTGCGGGTGGTGATCGCGCGGCAGCGGCCGTCGCGACAGTCCGCCTCGACCTCGATCAGCCCGCCCGGTGTCTCCAGCGTCATGCGCGTCGTCGGCTCGGTCATCTCCACCATGCCGGTCTCGAGCAGCACAGTGGCGACGCAGATCGAATTCGACCCCGACATCGGCGGGTAGTCGGTCGGCTCCATGATGATGAAGCCGGCGTCTGCCTTTGAATGGCAGGGTGGTACGATCAGATTGTAGTGGGTGAAAACGCCGCCGCGTGGCTCCCGGATCAAGAGCTTACGAAGCTCGTCATGATCGACCAGCCAGTTACGTTGCTCGAGCACCGTCTTGCCCGGCGGGGGAAGTACGCCGCCCGTTATGACCCGACCGACCTCACCCTCAGCGTGGGCTGCAATGACGTGAATGGCGCGGCGCGAGCGCATGTTTCGCCTCGGCAAACGGCGCAGCGTAGACTTGGTACGTTGGGCTCAATACGGAGGCAAAACAAGGATTTTCGGCTCTGATGGCAGGTCGTTCAGCGAGAGCACGATTTCGCGCGAGGGATGGTTCTCGACCAAGAACTCCTTGCCGGCTTCAAGCAGGAATGCGTTGAGCGAGCTGAGCGTGAACCAGTGCATCGGGATGATCAGCCGCGCTTTCAGGGCCTTAGCGACTTCCTGCATCGATTTCTGGTCCATCGTGAAGGTGCCATCGACGGGCACGAGCACCACGTCGAGCCGACCGATCTTGGCGAGATCGTCCGGCGACAGTTTGTGATGCAGGTGCCCGAGGTGGCCGATGCACAGTCCGCCGGCTTCAAAGACGAAAATTGAATTTCCATCCTCGATCCGCCCGCCAGCGAAGTCCCGGATGTCGGTCGGCACGTTACGGACGCGGACGTCCTTGACCGTCTTGTTGTGCCGTGCTGGCCCGCCGTCCGGGTTCCAGCCGCGCATGATGTGCTCGATCGCCGGGTCGGGTGTGTCGGTGTAGTGCGAGCTGTGGGCCCGGTTCATCGTCGCGATCGTGGGCACCGGGCCGGGGCCAGCGAAGCCCGCATAGTCCGTCGCGATCGTGACGCCGCCCGGGGTTTCGATCCGGAAGGTGGAATGCCCGACGTACGTGATCCGGACTTCGCCGAGGCCAAGTGTTGCCGGTGTATCTGAAATCCGGAGGAGCGTCGGGCCGCCGGGTCGGTGTGGACGCAGCCCGGCAAGTGATGTGTGGGCGCCCTTGGGTGGTGCATCGACCAGCGCGATGCAGTGGCTTGGAAGAGAGGCCGTCTGGGCGCGAGCACCGGAGGGCGTGAACACGTGGGCTGCGAGCGAGACGACGGCGCACGTGAGGAGACCGCAGGCGCGGGGGATCAACCGGGTCATATGCAACCATCACGATCGAGGCCGGTCGCGTCAAGGTGCTGGGTCGGTCAACCGCGGCACGGCCGTGCTCGGTGATCGCATGTGACGCTTCGCGAGCAGCCTGCGCCAGACGAGATTGCCCGTCGGTCAGCCCTCGGCGCCGGCACCGCGACGGCGCGATCGTTCACTGGCGGGAACCAGTGTTCGGCCGGCAAGCCGCTTGAGCAGTTTTAATGCCGGTCGTGCAATTGGCAGTCCGGTTTCGACCGCGGCGCGGCGCAGTGCCGGTTGGTCGAACACAATTGCATCGGTCGCATGATCGTATTGCGCCAGTGTGAGGACGGCAACCTCGGGTGCCGCTTGGTCAGTGACGAAGCGATCGCGAAGCTGCGCGCTGAGGATCGGGGTCCCGGTGGGAGGAAAAATAATCAGCGGTGCGCTGGCGGCGGGCGCTTCGTCAGCGGACTGCGCGGTAAGGCTGAGGTTGTTCTCCGCCGGCCGCGATGGTCCGGTTTGGTTGATCGCCTCGGCGAGCAGAAGAAACAGCCAGCAGCCATCCACTGGATGGGCGAGGTGCATGCTCGGTGGCAACGCGCCCCGGTCCCGCTGAAGCCACAGCAATGTGGCTTGATCGCGCGCGGCGAGAAGGAGTGAAATTTGCTCGGGCCGCTGGACGAGTTCGGCGGCTGCAGTGAACCCTTTGTCGGCATGCGCCGAACTCGCAGGCGATCCAAACCCGCTCCGGATGACTTCGCGCGCGATCATCGCGTCGGCGATCTCCCCGGCTTCACCCCATGATACACCGGCTCCACGGGCTGCATCGCGAGCAAGCGCGTGTGCTTCGTTGAGCGACAGCCGCATATCGGCGTCACACGGAGGATCTGATCGTCGTCGCCGGGGAGGAAAACATCCAGTCACCGCTCTCGGCGTTCCCGGCGGCGACATCCTCGGCGAGTGGCGCGCCTTTGAAGAGGGTGATGCGCGTCCACAGATCGGACTTTGGATCGAATTTTGTCGCGCCGAAAAAGGCGAGTTTGAAGCGCAGCAGATCGATCGGGCGCATGGTGTCGGCGACGAGGTTGTCGTGGACTTCGCCGTAAGGATGCGTGGCGATCGTTTGCACGCGGCGCGCGATGTCGCGGTGTTGCGGGGCCGCCATCAGGAGCTCGGCAACGGGGGCGTTTGGCGTGGGCTGCGCCCAAGCGGCAAGCGCGGCATCGAAAGCGCGAATGTCACGCGCGACGTGTAGCGGAAGCTCTTTTTCCGCCCCGGGTTCCTCGTGTCGGTTGCCGATCCGCGGCTCGCGTTTTTCCACCGAGGTGTACCAGAACTGTGCGTTGGCATTTGGATCGTTTGGGCTGATGTCGCGCGACCAGGCGTAATGCGTGACGAGCAACGCACGCATCTCAGCGATGGTCATGCAGGGGTCAAAACGATCGTGATCGTGGTCGGCCAGCTCGTGCGTCAGGGCGTCGACGATGTCGGCGTGAGGCTCGAGGATCAGCGACGTAACGAGTTCCTGCAGTTCGAGCGATCCGTCCTGGACGCTCTCAACCAACGTGCGCCATGGGTAGGGCGCGGTGAGATGGCGGGCGATCGCGTCGTCCGGGATCGCCGTAAGCTCCGCACGCAGACGGTCGAGCCGCGCGGTCTGCACGGGATCGGCCACGTGCCATGCGGCGATCATCCGACGGGCATTGGCGAAAAGCGCTCGTGCGTGTGCGGCGGCTTGCGGTGTCGCCGTCGGTTGGGCGCACACGCGTGCCCGTCGGATGATCGCCGCATGGCACGTGGCCGATCCCGTGCAGACCGCGCGGCTCGACCGTCTGCG
>JBCBJG010000243.1:0-5007 GCA_038523655.1 Pseudomonadota bacterium
CGCTGCGAAACACGCTGCTCGCGAACTTCCTCGACTGGCCCGCGATCTCGCAACCGATGACGCCACACGGATCAGCGCCGGCGGGGCTCATGCTGTTCGGGCAGTATGGCGACGACGAAACGGTGTTTTCGATTGCGGCAGCCGTCGAGCAGGCGTTGGCTCCGACGGTCTCGGGCGGGCCTGTCGGCTAATCGGTCGAAAGCCGCACCGGGGCGCCGTGGGGCGTCCGAAGATAGGCGGCGCGCCAAGCCTCCACGACCTGCTGCAGCGTGTCCGGCTCTGCGAGGGATCGCTCGGCCAGAAGTTGCTCGAGCGTCGTCAGCCAGATCTCGAAGTAAGCTGGGTGCGAGGTGTCCCGCAGTGGCGACGTCGTCTCTGCGGAAGCGGGCGAGGCGTCTGCCGCAAGGTTGTTGGCGAACGCTGTGGACCATTCCGGCCAAGTGAAGTGGCCCGCCTCGCTGAGTGCCGTCGTCAGCGCGAAAACCTCCGCGTGCCAAGGCTGCTCGAAGGACGGCGCCGCTGAAGCCTCAGCCATTCCCGGGCGTCTCCTCTGCCGGTTGCATATAATTCTCCCAGAGATCCAGGGTCACCGTATCGCCCGCGTGCCCGTCGGCGCCCCAAAGCTCGGCGGCTGTAAAGCGGACGGCGTACACATGGTTCGGCTGCTCGCCATTACCGGCTGCGTTACTGTCCGGGAAAACATGCGCACCGTGGTGGCGCACGATGGTGCCGCGACGGCCGCGTGCGTACCGGGGCAAGCGCGTATGGCCGGCGGGGTGATCGTTGCTGGTGACCACGGCGTCGCCCGGAGCGAATGCCGGGGATGCATCGATCTGCCGGTCCACCGGACCGCCCGCCATGATCACCCGGCGCACATCGGCTGCCGAAAGCGGCGGCGTTTTTCTCTCTTGCGCGTGACCGCTCGCCAACTCCGCGTCGCCAAGCAGGTCGGTCTCGCGCATCAGCGCAACAAGGGCGGTAATCCACCGCTCATAATAGGTGAGCGCGAGGTAGGACGCCGGCGGAATTTCCTCCCGAGCGAAGCGTGAGCGGTCGAGGTTCCAGCGCCGCCACGCGGCCATGAGGACGGTGATCGCGAGGGCACGCGCTTCCCACTCGGTATGGAAGACCGGCTCGTCCAGCTCGATCGGGATGGCGCCGAAGCCGTGCATGCCGCCCATGTCGTGGATGCCGTTCATGCCCGGCGATCCCCGCCGTCGACCGTGAGTTGCCGCTCGGTGCCGATCATCGCATCACGCGTCACGAGGTCGGAGAGTGCCGCTTCGTCCAGATGGTCGGTGCCCGGCGGGCGCTCGGGGATCACGAGGTAGCGAACTTCTGCGGTCGAATCCCAGACGCGGACAGAAACGTCGTCGTCAATCTGCACACCGAATTCTGCAAGGACTGCGCGCGGCTCACGCACGGCGCGCGCACGATAGGCCTCCGACTTGTACCAGCGTGGCGGAATACCGAGCACGCTCCACGGGTAACAGGAACAGAGGGTGCAGACGACGAGGTTGTGGACGTCCGGCGTGTTCTCGACGGCGACCATATGCTCGCCCTGGCGACCGGTGTAGCCAAGGCGCGCGATCGCCTCGGTCGCATCCTCCCGAAGCGCGGAGAGAAACTCGGGATCGGTCCACGCGCGGGCAACGACGCGGGCCCCGTTCTTCGGCCCGATCTCGTCGGTATAGAGACGGATCAATTCGTCGAGTGCCGCCGGGTCGACGAGGCCCTTGTCGACGAGCAGGGTTTCCAGCGCTTTGACGCGCAGGGCCGGCTCTTCCGGAACGTGGGCGTGGTCGTGGCCGTGACCATCGGCGTGGCTGTGGTCGTGGGGATGGTCAGCTTCTGGCCCGTCAGGCGGCTGCTTCGGCATCAGCATTCTTCTCCGCAATCGAGGTCAACTCACGCGCCAGATGGCGCACACCCTTCAGCCGTCGCTCCTCTGTATCCCAGTCGCCGCGATAGACCAGCTTGTGGTCAGATTGCAGCTTCACGAGTTGCGCGCGCTCGGCGACGAACTTTGCCAGCCCTTCCGGGTTCTCGAAGCGGTCGTGGCGGAAGGTGACGACGGCGCCTTTCGGTCCCGCGTCGATGGAGGAAATCCCGGCCCGGCGGCAGAGGGATTTGATTTCCACGACCTCGAGAAGGTGTTGCACCTCTTCCGGCAGCGCGCCGAACCGGTCGGCAAGCTCCATCGCGAAAGCTTCGATATCCTCGCGCTCCGTGATGTTGGACAAGCGCCGGTACAGACCAAGCCGGAGTTGCAGATCCTGCACATAACTCTCCGGAATGAGCACCGATGCACCAATCTGGATCTGCGGCGACCAGGTGTCATCGACATCGCTCGCGCCATTGTCCTTGAGCGCGGCAATCGTCTCCTCCAGCATCGATTGGTAGAGCTCGAAGCCGACCTCCTTGATGTGGCCCGACTGCTCCTCACCGAGGAGGTTGCCGGCGCCGCGAATATCGAGGTCGTGGCTTGCGAGGGTGAAACCTGCGCCGAGCGTGTCGAGCGACTGCAGCACCTTGAGGCGCTTGTCGGCCGCACCGGTCAGTTTGCGGCGCGGCGGGACCGTGAAATAGGCGTAGGCGCGGGTTTTGGAGCGGCCAACGCGGCCGCGAAGCTGATAGAGCTGCGACAGTCCGAAGCGGTCCGCACGGTGGACGATGAGCGTGTTGGCTGTCGGGATGTCGAGGCCGGATTCGACGATCGTGGTCGACAGCAGCACATCGTACTCGCCGTCGTAGAAAGCGTTCATGATGTCGTCGAGTTGCCCCGGCGCCATCTGGCCGTGCGCCATCGTAAATTTAACCTCCGGCACGCTTTCACGCAGGAACGTCGCAATCTCATCGAGGTCGGAGATGCGCGGCACGACGAAGAACGACTGGCCGTTGCGATATTTCTCCCGCAGCAACGCGTCGCGCAGCACCACGGGGTCGAATGGCGAGACGTAGGTGCGCACCGCGAGGCGGTCGACCGGCGGGGTGGTGATCAACGAGAGTTCACGTACGCCGGAGAGTGCCAGCTGCAGAGTGCGCGGGATCGGCGTCGCGGTCAGCGTGAGGACGTGCACATCCTCGCGAAGCTGCTTCAGCCGTTCCTTGTGCTGCACGCCGAAGTGCTGCTCTTCGTCGATGATCAGCAGGCCGAGGTTGGCGAAGTCGATCGACTTGCCGAGCAGGGCATGCGTGCCGACGACGATGTCGACCTGCCCGGCCTTGAGCTGCGCCTTGGTCTCGGTCAGCTCCTTTGGGGTAACGAGCCGGGAGGCCTGCGCGATCTTCACCGGGTATCCGTCGAAGCGGTCCCTAAAGGTCCGGTAGTGTTGGCGCGCGAGGAGCGTGGTCGGCACCACGACGGCGACCTGCTTGCCGGACATGACGGCGACGAATGCCGCCCGCAGAGCCACCTCGGTCTTGCCGAACCCGACGTCACCACACACCAGCCGATCGAGTGGGGACCCGCTCGCCAAATCCTCGATGACCGCATCGGCGGACGCTTCCTGATCCTCGGTCGCCTCGAACGGGAAACGGGCAACGAAGTCGTCGTAGACGTCGTCTGGAACCTCGAGCGGCTCGGCGGTTTTCAATGCGCGTTGCGCGGCGATCCGCAGAAGCTGATCGGCAATATCGCGAATGCGCTTTTTGAGCTTCGACTTGCGCGCCTGCCATCCTGCGCCGCCAAGTTTGTCGAGCTGAGCACCGGCTGCATCCGAGCCGTACCGCGTCAGCAACTCGATGTTCTCGACGGGGAGGAAAAGCCGGTCGCTCTTGGCGTACTCGATCTCGAGGCAGTCGTGCGGCGCGCCGAGCGCGTCGATGGTCTTGAGCCCGACGAAGCGCCCGATCCCGTGATCGGTGTGCACGACGAGATCGCCGACGGCGAGGCTCGCGGCCTCGGTGAGCACATCACTTGCCTTGCGCGACGGTTTGCGCTGGCGCACGAGGCGGTCGCCCAGAATGTCCTGTTCGGCGACGAAGGCCATCTGCGGCGCGACGAACCCCTGCTCGATGCCGAGAACGCCGAAGGCGATCTCATCGGCGGCGAGTTCTTGCGCCTCCGCCCAAGTGTCGACGGCTTTGGCGCGGGTCAGCCCGTTGTCGGCGAAGAGTTTCAACAGGCGTTCGCGCGCACCGGTGGTCCATGCGACCACGGCGGAGCGGCGGCCGCCTTTTGCCAACGTGCGGAGGTGCTCGGCTGCCGCTTCGAACACGTTGCCGCCGCTGGTGCCGCGCTCCGCCGCGAAGGTGCGGCCGGCCTTGCCGCCCAATTCGACGACCTGGGCGCGGGTGCCTTCCTGGGGCCGGTCGAAGGGGGTGAGCGTCAGGCGATCATGCGCAGCAAGCGCCGCCGACCACGCATGCTCGTCGAGATAAAGCTCCGTGACCGGAAGCGGCTTGTATGGCGCTGCGCCAAAGGTTGCCTGGTCAAGCGCGTCGACGCGGGCGGAGAAATGCTCGCCGATCTGCTCGAGGCGTCCCTCGACCGCATCTTCCGACAGGTAGTCGAAACTCACCGAGGCATCGGGAGCATAATCGAGCAGCGTCGCCATCTCTTCGTGGAAGAACGGGAGCCAGTGCTCGACGCCTGCATAGCGCTGACCGGCGGAGACCGCCTCGTAAAGCAGGTCATCGCTCGTTGCTGGACCGAAGGTCTCTACGTAGCGCTGGCGAAAGCGGGACCGTGATTTCTCGGTAAGCACGAACTCACTGGTCGGCAACAGGACGAGCCGGGAAATACGCGCGCTGGTGCGCTGTGTCTCCGGATCGAACTGGCGCATCTGCTCCAGCGTGTCGCCGAAAAAATCGAGCCGGATCGGCTTGGCACGACCGGGAGGAAAAAGATCGACGATGCCACCGCGGACGGCGAACTCGCCCGGTTCCATGACCGTGCCGGTCTGGTTGTATCCGCTCGCGGTCAGCCGGGCGGCAAGGCGCTTCATGTCGACACGCTGGCCGGGGCTGAGCGTCTTGATAGCGCTCTTGATGAACGCCGGCGTC
>JBCBJG010000244.1:0-5003 GCA_038523655.1 Pseudomonadota bacterium
GAGCTGCGCGAGATAGCGTTGTGACACGCCGGACTCGTCCGACAGAACGCGCCGGGAAAAGCGTTTGAGCTTGCGGGCATTGCGAACCCGCTGTCCGACCCGCGCGAGCAATTCGGACGTCCGGTCCTCGTCTTCGTGTTTCTTTTCCGGCTCATCGCCACCGGGGAACGAAACAATATTGCTCATCGAGCGGTCCTGATTTGCCGAAATTCTGGATGGGAAGGATATCCCCGGCCGGTCTCGTCGCGCATTTTCGTGTGATATCTATAGCCGGGAAATGCGCTCACCGCAGTGCTGGTCCGCTGCCATGTTGCCGCACGTGTGATCCAACGTCGCGCTTACGTGGAGCGGGCAAAGCGCCCCAGACGTGCTGGCGCGGGCGCGATCCCACCCCGATCAGCGGAGCGAGCGCACGCTTACCGCCCCGCACTGGCCCGCTCTGGCCCGCCTCGATCAGATGGCCGTTTTCTCTGCCGCCGCCCGCTCAGTCGACGTGCCGGTATTTGGCTCCCCGGTCGGCTCGATGAGCAGTACGTGGCACTCCTCATCCGCAACGGGTCGGTGCGTCACGTCCTTCGGCACCACAAGCAGCTCACCCGCGCCAACCTCCACGCCACGATCTTCGAACTCCATGCGCATCTGCCCGCTCAGCACGAGAAAGAAGTCGTCAGTGTCCGCATGGGAATGAAACGGGAAAGCACCTTTGAACTTTGGCACCATCACATCGTTCGTGTTGTATCGAGTAACGATCTTCGGTGCCCGGCGATCGTCGACCAGTGCGAGTTTTTCGTCCAGATTGATCGCCTGCTGCATCCGCTCCCTACTCCCTTTGTCGCGGACAATTTCGCCCTGACCAGACGGCAAGGCGCCCACGTCGCAGGCTCAACGGCGCCTCTTTACAACCGTCATCCGGTGGTTCTGTTATGCCGGAAGAGCGATCGGCACCACGACCGACCGACCCCGGAGGAGTTTCGAGATGACCCTGAAGACGATGGCGCAAAGCACGGCGACGGTCGCTGTCGCGTCAGCCCTTGCGTTCGCTGTGCCGACCACTGACGAGGCGCGCGCCGCAGACGACGTTAAAATCGGTTTCGTGACGACGCTGACGACCCCCGCCGCCGTGATCGGCAACGATATGCGCGACGCTGTGAACCTCGCGCTCGAACACATCGACGGAAAGATGGGCGGGAAGTCGGTTTCGCTTGTGATGGAAGACGACGGCTTCAAGCCGGAGATCGGCAAGCAGAAAGCCGACAAGCTGGTGAAGCAGGACAATGTCGACTTCGTTGCCGGCTTCATCTGGAGCCATGTGCTTCTCGCCTCGCGCAAGTCTGTGCTTGATGCCGGCAAGTTTCTGATCTCAGCCAACGCTGGCCCGTCGCAGATCGCCGGCCGCCTGTGCCACGAAAACTTTTTCTCCACCGCCTGGCAGAACGACCAGACACCAATGGCGATGGGAGAAGTCCTGAACCAGAAGGGCGTGAAGTCGCTGTACGTGATGGCGCCGAACTATGCCGCCGGCAAAAACATGGTCGCCGGCGTCGAGCGCACCTTCAAAGGGGAGATCAAAGGCAAAGACCTCACCAAGTGGGGCAAGGATGCGCAGCTGGATTTCTCCGCCGAACTCGCGAAGGCCAAAGCTTCGGGTGCGGAAGGCCTGTTTGTTTTCTATCCCGGCAAGGCGGGCGGCGCATTTATGAAGCAGTACGCGCAGGCGGGCCTCCAGGGCGTACTGCCGCTCTACACGGTCTTCACGGTCGACGCGATCGCTCTGCCGAAACTCCAGGCGGGCAAACTTGATAGCGTGCTCGGCACAGAAAACACGCAGCAGTGGAGCCCTGATCTCGACAACCCGGCCAACCAGAAATTCGTGGCCGACTTCCGCCAGAAATTTGATCGCTATCCGTCATTCTACGCCGCACAGGCCTATGACTCGATCATGTTGATCAAAGCCGGTGTCGATGCCGTCGGCGGTGACTTGTCCCGTCAGGACGAAATCCGCGCGGCCATGAAGAAGGCCGACTTCGGCAGCGTTCGCGGTGACTTCAGCTATGGCAACAACCACTTCCCGATCCAGAATTTCTATCTCCGCAAGGTGGTGAAGGATGCGGATGGAAAATGGACGACCGAGGTCACCAAGACGGTCTTTGAAAAGCATCAGGACCCATACGCGAAGGACTGCCGGCTCGCTGGCTGAGCCGATCTGAGCGATCCACCCCAACCGGCACTGTGCTTCAGCGCCGGTTGGGGAATTAAGATTTCCCCTCGCATACGCATCGACGCGTTTTGCGCGATACCTAAAAATCTCTCAGAGACGTCCCCGCAACGAGCGCCGCGGCAACCGCTACCGCTTTGCGCTCGCGGGTCTCTGCGCGCTTCGGCTTGGACACGACGTACGCCCATCCCCGCTGCGCGCCCGGCGTGAGCGCAGCCCATGCCGCCGCTGCGGCGCCGTTTTCGGCGAGCACGTCCGTGAGTTCGCGCGGCTTATCAACGTGATCCTGATCCCCGACGCGAAAACGGACATGAACCGTATCGCCCAGCCCGCATCCGGTTGCTGCGCGAATCTCGGCCGGCACCATCAGATACCAAACACCCATTGCCGGCTGGAGCGCGCCGGCGAACGGAAAATCCTCGATCTCGCCCTCAATGCGAAGCCGGGGCGTTTCGCGAAGGCCGAGCGTGACAGCGAGGCTGTCGGGGAGATAGACCACCGTATAGCGGTAGCGCTTCGGGCCGACGTCATGCGCGCAGATTTCAGCATCGAACAGGTGCGGATACGCCGGATCAACCACATCTCGCCTCCGTCAACAGCCCGCGATGGATGGCCTCGCGCCCGCCGGGCCACCATATGCGACACCTGCTCGCGATGAAGTCGGTGACATCGCGCGGACCGTAGACCTATCGCCTGCGCCTACCACCATGGAACCGGTGACCTGCATGGATCTCGTCGTTATCCAGCTGCTGAACGGGCTTCAGCTCGGCATTCTGCTGTTCCTGCTCGCCTCGGGCCTGACGCTCACCTTCGGCATCATGGACTTCGTGAACCTGGCGCACGGTGCGTTCTACATGGTCGGCGCGTTCGTCTGCGCGAGCCTCACGTTCTGGACCGGCTCGTTTCTTCTCGCCGTGCTGATCGCCATCCCGGTGACCGCCGCCGTCGGCCTCGCAACCGAAGCGCTCGCCGTCAGGCACCTCTACGCCCGAAATCACCTCGACCATGTCCTCGCGACCTTCGGGCTGATCCTCGTGTTCGATACGCTTGTGCAACTGGTCTGGGGCCCGGCGGGCATCGCCGTGCCGCTCCCGGCCTGGCTTGATGGGCAGACGACGCTACCCGGCGGGCTGATTGTCCCGACCTTCCGCCTCGCCATCATCGTCGCGGGGCTCGCCATCGCCGTCGGACTTTATCTCCTCGTCCACCGAACACGGATCGGCATGTTGATCCGGGCCGGCGCATCCAACCGCGTAATGGTCGGCGCGCTCGGCGTGGACATCAAGACGCTGTTCGCCGGCGTGTTCGCGCTCGGCGCCGCGCTCGCAGGCGTCGCTGGCATGCTGATCGCACCGATCACCGAAGCATCGATCGGCATGGGCAATGAAATCATCATCACGGCCTTCGTCGTCATCATCATCGGCGGGATAGGCTCGATGAAGGGCGCATTCCTCGCCGCACTGATGATCGGCCTGATCGATACGATGGGCCGCGCGTTCCTCGACGATGCGTTCAAACTCGTCATGCCCGTGAACGCCGCGGAGACTGCCGCGCCCGCGATCTCGGCGATGCTGATTTATCTCCTCATGGCCGCAATTCTCGTCGTGCGGCCTGAGGGATTGTTCCCGCCGAAGGTGCGCTGAACGCCATGGTGTCCATCGGATCATCACCGCCCGCCGTGAGCGGCACCCGCACCACGATGCCGGCGTCGACCATTGCCGGGCTCGTGCTGTGCGCCCTCCTTACAATCGCCCCGCCCCTCGCATATGTCGCCGGCTATCCGTTCTGGCTCGATCTTTTTACCCGCCTGGTCATCCTCGCGATCGCAGCGACGAGCCTTAACCTCGTCCTCGGCTACGGCGGCCTCGTCTCCTTTGGGCACGCGGCGTTCCTCGGCCTCGGCGCATACGCCGTCGGCATCCCCGTGCACCACGCCATAAACGGTGAGTTCGATGCGATCGCGTCGACCAACGGCTGGCTTCACATCGGCCTCGCCATCGCCGTCTCCGCGCTCTACGCGCTGGTCACCGGCGCGATCAGCCTGCGCACCCGCGGCGTGCATTTCATCATGATCACGATGGCGTTCGGGCAGATGATGTTCTTTGCCATCGTCTCGATCGAGACCTACGGCGGAGACGACGGCCTGACGATCTACGAGCGCTCGGAGTTTCCACTGGTCGATCTGAACCAGCCACTCCAGCTCTACGGCGCGGCCCTCGCCTCACTCTTCGCCGCAATCTTTATCGTCCACCGGATCGTGAATTCGCGTTTCGGCATGGTGTTGCGCGGTGCGCGCGGCAACGAGGTTAGGATGCGCGCGCTCGGCTACAACGCATATATCTTCCGCCTCGTGGCATACGTGATTTCCGGCATCATGTGCGGCTACGCAGGCGCGCTGCTCGGCAACTTCACGACATTCATTTCACCCGAGATGATGGATTGGACCCGATCCGGCGAGCTGATGTTCATGGTCATCCTCGGCGGAGCCGGCGCCATCTTCGGGCCGGTGATCGGAGCTGCGGCGTTCCTTCTGGTTGAGGAACTGCTGCAGGACGGCATGAAGGTCATCCAATCCCTGCTGGGCCTCGAGACCGACATTTCGATCTACTGGCATTTGCCGTTCGGCCTGCTGCTGATCGCGGCCGTGCTTTTCCTCCGCGGTGGCATCAGTGGTGTCATTTCAGACCGCGGTCGCAGCACGTCCTCCAAAGGCGCGACAGATGTCTGAGCCCCACCTCAAGATCGCCGGGCTGCGCAAGAGCTTCGGCGGCGTTCACGCGACCGATGA
>JBCBJG010000245.1:0-4993 GCA_038523655.1 Pseudomonadota bacterium
AGTTCGATGGCACGGTCCTGGACGCAGGCGCGACTGCGGCTGGGAGAGGTGCGACGGAAAACAACGCGGCAGACGATGACGCGGAAGATCGCGGCGCAGCGACCGCCGCCACACCCTGGTCTGTGCGCTGGTCGACAGGGCGGCTCGATGCCGATGGAGGTCTTCGCGTCAAAGGCCAGCTTGGTCTCGCCGAGCAAAATCTCACCGTGGCCTTTGACGGGCAGACCCAAAGCATTCTTCGCGCTCCAAAATTCATCGGTGCAATCGCCGCCCGTCGCCGCGGCGAAGATGCGCTCGGTTTCGAAATGAAGGCGGATGTGTTCGCAGACACTGCGCAGGCGAGCGTGCAGAACCTCGCGCTGCTCCTCGATGTCGAAGGGCGCCCGCAGCTGCTCGAAGGCAAGGGCGGCGCTGTCTGGCGGCCCGGCGCGCCCCGCGAGGCGACCGTTGAGCTCACCTCCCGCTGGCTCGATCTCGACCGCATTTCGAGCGCGGAGAAAAATCTATCGACCCATGCGCGGGCACGCACCATCGTGCGCACGGTGACATCGCTCATGAACCGGTTGCATCTGACGGGAGCCATTTTCAAAGCGACGCAGGTGCGCCTCAACGGCGCGCCGATCGACGCACTGGACATTGCTCTCGAACGACGGGACGCCGAACTTCGCGTCGCGCGGCTGTCGGCTAATTTACCGGGGGCGGCCCGCGTCACGCTGGATGGCGCGCTCGCAGACACCGCGCCGCCATCCCCAGCGCGTGCATCCGGTTCAGCACAGGAGCTTTTTTCCGGGCGGCTATCGCTTGAAGGCCGCGCGCTTTCCCGGTTCGTGCGCTGGCTTAGACCGGAAGGCAGCGATGATCTGCGCCGCCTTCCCGGTGTTTTTTCTCTCGATAGTGCCGTCCGGCTGACCCGAGGTGGCTTTGCCCTCACTGCCGGCGAGGGGCGCGTCGGCGAAACCCGCATCTCCGGCGAGCTGCAGTATCGCCGGGCGCCTGACGAGCGTCTGTCCGTTGCGCTCGATGCGGTACGTTATGATGCAACGCGGTCCTACGCCTCGCTCGGCGCGATCGCCGACGCCATGCGCGGCCCACCGCCCGCAGCCGAGCCCCCCCCCCGCGGCGGATGGTGGATCGGCTGCCCGCGCGCAGGACGCCGTCACCACTGATCTCGCGGTGAAGGTTGCCGAGCTCGTCGTCGGCGATGCAACGCTCAATGATGTGCAGCTCGATCTGACGAACGACGCCCCGAACGCCGTCGGCGGTAACAGCCTGAACGTGCGCCGGCTCGCGTTCACGACTGTGGAGGGGCTCGAGGTTGACCTCGCTTCCACCGTGCCCGATCCAACTGGGGCGGCATCGAGCGGCCCGCGCCGATTTGTTCTCCGCGTACCGACGCGCGACGCGCTCATGCAGGTGTTCTCCGTCGCCGGGATGTCGCCGAAGGGAGACATGCTCGAAAAGCTCGCGGGCGCGACACTTCCGGCGGCCATCGCCGGGCGGATCGAGCACGATCGCGAGGCGGGCCGGCTAGCGCTGCGCTACGATGGTATGCTGGCCGGCAATACGGCGGTTGGTCAGGTCGAGATCGTCGGCAGCGACGCCGATCCCGCAGCCCGCGAGTGGACGGTGGTCACGGATATCGACCTCGCTCAACCCGGCGTCGTGACGACTGCGCTCGGCCTTCCGAAAGGTCTTCTGAGCGCACGTGAACCGGACGCGCCGGCCACCCCTGAACGCGGGAAGAAAAATCGGCTCGTCGTCTATGCGATCGGTCGGCCCGCAGACGCGCTGCGCGGCGACCTCGTGATCGAGACACCCGATGTCGATCTGCGTTTCGCGGGGACCGTACAAACCGCCCGCCCAGCGAGAGCGACAGCAACCGCGTCGTCGGCCTCCACCCTCGGCCCGCTAGTGGTGCGCGGTCGGATTGAAGGCGCATTGAATGCAGGCGCCCCTGTCCGGCAGTTGTTTGCCCTGCCCGAAACAGGGCCGCGCGGACAACGCCTCGCCTTCAGCGCTGAACTGGCGCACGCCGATGCGCGCACCCGGCTCGACAAGCTCGGTTTTTCCCTCGCTGAGGTCGAAGGGAGCGGTGCCGCGACGGTTTCGTGGCCGAGCTCAGGCGCACGCATCGAGGCCGAACTGAAGACCAGCGCCCTGTCGATGGCACGCGCCGCGGCACTCGTGGTCGAGCCACCGCGCGACGACAGCGACACGGGTCTCTGGCCGACCCGCCCCTTCGCCTTCCCGCCGCTTGGCTTAACGACCATGACCGCCCGCATCGAGGTGGGCGTGTTGCATCTGAGCGACGACGCACGGTTTTCGAACGTGCGCGCCACACTCGAGATGGATGAAAATGGCGTGCGCGTCAGCGGTCTCGATGGTGAGGCTGCCGGCGGCCGGATCTCCGGCGACGCTGCGCTGGCAAAGCGTCCGGCAGGAGCAGAATTCACAGTGCGCATCGAGGGGCGTAGCTTGTCGTTGGCAGCGCTTGCCGGCGCATCAGCGACACCTGCCGATGGTGCCACGGAAAGCGCGGGAGCGCGCGCCGCGACCGTCGTCCCGTTGGCGGATGGCCCGGCGACCACGACCCCGCAATCGAGCGATCCTGCACCTGTCGGCCAACAGCCTCCGCTCGAAGGGCGGCTTGATTTGACGCTGAAGGCGCGCGGGATCGGATTGTCTCCACGCGGCCTCGTGACCGTTCTTTCCGGTGCCGGCGAAGCGCGTATGCAACGCGCGACAGTCCGGGATTTTTCTCCCCAGATTATCCAGGATGTCGCCGCGGACGTCCGCGACGATAACGACCCCGTCGATGCCCGCATGCTGAAGGCAAGGCTCGCAGATCGCATGGATGACCGCGGGCTCGAGCTTGGCACGCACACGCTGCGCCTCACGGTACGCGACGGCGTCCTCGATTTCGCTCCGTTGGCCCTTTCGACGCCGGCCTCGCGGATCGAAGCGAAGACGTTCGTTGATCTCGCCCGCCTCCGTCTCGACAGCGAGTGGCGTGTCGCCCCGTTGCGTGCATCTGATGTGCAGCCCGTCTCGGGGGCGGCGCTGCCGCCGGTCACTGTGCTTTACGCGGGGCCGCTCCTGCGGACGGAGAAAATTGCGCGCGACTTTGCCGTCGCCGCGCTCGAACGCGAACTCACCGTGCGGCGGCTCGAAGGCAATATCGATCAACTGGAGGGCGTGCGTGCGCTGGAGCGCGCGGCGCGGCGTGGTCAGGCGGCCCTTTCGCCCGAGAGCGGGGAC
This sequence comes from Pseudomonadota bacterium, assembly GCA_038523655.1. Lineage (GTDB taxonomy): Bacteria > Pseudomonadota > Alphaproteobacteria > Rhizobiales > CALHAX01 > CALHAX01. Next base: position 3,259 of record JBCBJG010000245.1, read on the forward strand.
GACGGCGCAGCGTCAGACGACGATCTTCCCGCGCGACCGCCGCGCCCGACGATCACCGGCAGCGTGAGCCCGAGCGCCGCGGAGACGGTGCCACGCCCGCGCGGCGCGTCGCGTTCTGACCCATCGGCGATCCCGCCAACGCCTCGGATTGCCCCGCAAGCCGCGCCCCGCCCCGCCAACCCGAATGTCCCGCGTACGACCCCCCGTGCTGCAAGGCGGTCGCCGCCGACCCGCACGCGCACCCGTCCGCGGGTGACTGCGCCAACCCCGCCCGTCCAAGGTTTATGGGGGCAGGAGAGCGTCGACGGCCTCACCCGCGATCCGCCACCGTTAGAACTGGAGCTGCAGACGCCAGCCGAGCTCGGCAACTGACGCTGCGGAACGCGGTTGCGTTCACGCGCCAACAACACCTCCGATGAACGGTGCCTGTCGCGCATCCCCGCGAGACAAGAAAACATCAGCGCTCGATGGCGCTCGCGTCCTGCACATGGAGCAAAACTGCTGCGCGCAGGGTACTGGACAGTCCCGCGTCGCCGCTACGAGCTGCATCGAGCCGGGCGATCAACTCCGGCACGGTCAGACCATGGTGGGCGGCGCAGCACGCCAGTCCATCCCAGAACCGCGCCTCGAGCGAGACGGACGTGCGATGACCGGCAATCATGACCGACCGCTTGATCGGTCGCCCGCTTCGACCCGCTGCGCCAACCAATTTTGCCAGCGCGGCGTTGTCGTCGGCAACGGGCGGTATTTCCTCCCCACCACCCATCGCTCGACCCCGCGCGATCGCCCTACGCGTTAGGCGCAACCATCGTTTCCGGACGTACGATTTGGTCGAACCGCGCCGCGTCGACATAGCCGAGACGAACAGCCTCCTCGCGCAAGGTTGTGCCGTTCTTGTGCGCGGTTTTGGCGATCTCGGTTGCTTTGTCGTAGCCGATTTCCGGCGCGAGCGCGGTCACCAGCATCAGCGAGCGCGACATCAGCTCGGCGATTTGCCCCTCGTTCGCCGCGATGCCGACGACGCACTTCTCCGTGAAGCTTTCCGCCGCGTCCGCGATGAGACGGATCGACTGCAGCACATTGTACGCCATCACCGGCTTGAACACGTTCAGCTCGAAATGACCCTGCGACCCGGCGACGGTGACGGTGGTGTGATTACCCATCACCTGCGTGCACACCATCGTCAGCGCCTCGCACTGTGTCGGGTTCACCTTGCCCGGCATGATCGATGAACCCGGCTCGTTCTCGGGGAGAGAAATTTCCCCGAGCCCTGACCGTGGTCCCGACCCGAGCAGGCGGATATCGTTCGCGATCTTGAAGAGGCTGACCGCGATCGTATTCAGATGCCCCGAGGCCTCGACCATCGCATCGTGCGCCGCGAGCGCTTCGAACTTGTTCCGCGCTGTCTGAAACGGCAGTTGCGTGATCGCAGCGACTTCCTCCGCGAATGCTTCAGCGAAACCAACCTTCGCGTTGAGCCCGGTACCAACAGCAGTGCCGCCTTGGGCCAGTTCGAGCAGTGGTGGCAATGCGCTTTCTGCCCGCCGGATCGCGCCGTCGAGCTGCGCAGTGTAGCCAGAAAACTCCTGCCCAAGCGTAAGGGGTGTGGCGTCCTGCAGATGCGTCCGGCCGATCTTGATGATCCGGGCGAATGCCTCCGCTTTGTCGTTCAGCGCATTGCGCAACGTGCGCAGCGCGGGAAGCAGCGCGTGATGGATCTGTTCAGCTGCCGCGA
>JBCBJG010000246.1:0-4990 GCA_038523655.1 Pseudomonadota bacterium
CCGCGTCGGCGTCGTCCCATGTCGCGATTGCGTCGGCGACGTCGCCCTCGAGGCTGATCGTCGACAACATCAGGGACGAGGCGTTCGCGAGTGCCGCCGCGTCGCCGCGCATCCGCGCCACACTTACGGCGCCGGTTGCCCATCGATACCCGAAGCCGATCGATTGACTAGCCGCAGCCGCTGCGTCACGCGCGGTCTCGGCGTCTGCCAGCACCTGCTGCGCGGTCGCCAGGACCTGCTGCGTCGCGGCGAGGGTGTCCGTTGCTGCCGCCGCTGCCGACGCCGCGGCGGATGACGACGTGCCAGCCGTATCGCTCGCGTCTTCCGCCAGCGCTTGCGCGGATGCGGCCGCGTCACGCGCCGCCTCGGCTGCCGCCTGGGCAGCCGCGATGACGTCGTCGAGCGCGCCTACAGTCGCGCCTTGTGCCGCATGATCGCGCCGCAGCTCCTGCAGCATGATGATCGTGCGATCGAGATCCGCGTTCAGCGCTTTCGAGGAAAGCGGGCCATTGAGCGTGTAGTCGCTCGAGCGCTCGACCGGCTCGTCACCGAGGATAGTGATGACATCGCCAGCTTCGGCGGCAGCGGCAAGGATTATCGCGCCGCCCGTCTGGTTGCCGACGCCTGTCACGGCGTAGTCGGCCGGGTAGCTAAACGATGACATCGCACCGCCGCGCTCCCGCGTGACGAAAAGCGACCCGGTCGACAAGATCGGGAAATCGAAGTCGAACGTGGTCTGGCCCGCCGCGGCGGTGAACGGACCGGCGCGACGGTCGTTGACTGGAATGGTGATGGTCATGGCGTCCCCCGGGAGTGGCGCGCACGCTAGGCGCGGTTCACCCGGGGGGGACGTCGGGGCGGAGCTTATTGCGCGGTTTGCGGCGCACGGTCCGGCGCAACTTCACCAGGCGCCCACCAATAGCCTTGCCCGAATTCACGACGGGAGAACCGCACCTTGCGACGGAACGCAGCGGATGCCTCAGGATCGGCGAGATGCTGCAGCTGATCCATCACGACACGCTCCCAGGCCGGGCCCATCCACCAGAGCCCGCCGGGGAGCTCACGCCGGGCAAAATCACTTACCTCGCGACCGACGTTGGTGTCGCCGCCTTGCGCGTACTCGAGGAAGTTGCCGATCGTCAGCTTGCGCACGTTGTCCGCCGTCTCAGCTGCCGGGCCAACCAGCGTCGCGGCCAGGCCATTGCCGTAGCGGTTAACGTCGCTGAAGAAAAAGTCGCCGTAGATCCCGAGGCCACCACCCTGCAGCAGGGCTGCAGCCCAGAATGCGCGCTGCTCCTCGTCCCCGTCCTCGCCCATCGGTAGGAGATCTTTGCCCGCCGCGACCTGTTTGAGTTGCAACGCGCCGGCGCCCAGCATTGTCGTCGCTATCAGCAAGCCGCCACCGTACGCTGCGCCCCGCGCGATCGAGCCATGCATCACCTCGCTTGCCGTGCGCCCCGCATGCAGCATCAAGACGGTGACACCAAACGATTTGAACTGCGCAAAGTTGCGGCTCATTTCCCCCCAGAACGTGCCAGAGCGCGTCTGCCCCTGCAGCAGCGCCTGACTGCGCACGTTGCCAGACGGCACGGCGTACTCGGTCTCCGCGAGGATCATCTGCAGGTAGCGCTCGCCGACATCGCGGAGTGACGTCTGCCACTCGCCGCGCAACCGGTCGAAATCGATATCTTCCGGACGGCCGGGGCGCGGCGTGTTCTCGCCGAAATCGGTGTAGGCATGGGTCTGACCGCCGAGATCGCGATAGCGATCCCGCAGCTCAGCGATGCGCTGCCCCATCGTGAACATCGCATCCGTCACGTCCCCCCGGTTGCGACTGCCCTGAAACTCGCGGCCTGAATAGCTATCGCGGATAAGCCGCTCGAGACGATCGATCAGCACCATCAGCTCGTTGTAGATCGTGCGTACGTTGCCGCCGGCGCCCGGCTCGATCAGATCGCGCGCGATCAGCGGCAACAGGTCCAGCTGGCCGAGCCGAGCGACATCGACCGGACGCAGCAAGCCAGCGCTGCCCTCAGGCGTCTGTGGATCAGCCCGGCGGATAATATTCCAGTCGGCCTCGCTCAAACCGTGGCGCTCGAATGTCCGGCGCAAGGCGCCGGGCAGCTCGTCGAACGGCAGCGCACGCCGGTCGGCCACTTCTGCCATAAAACCGAGGCCGAACGCGTGACGCCCGGCCTGAGTGTACGGCGTCAGACCGGTCCAGGTCAGTATCCGGTCCGGAAGGACTTGCGTCCAACCGGGCCCCGAAAGGGTGCCCGCATAACGCGCCTGGGCGTGCAGGACATGCATCGCGTTGTCGAGAATGAGCCCGGCACGAACCGCCTCACGCCGCCCTGATTGCCGCATCGCGCCGACCAGATCGCTTGCGAAGCGAGCCATGGGCACGCCGGCGAACGCCCGCGCTGCCTTACCGAACCCGACGTCGCTGATCGCCGAAAGCATTGCGCGATCCAGCCGGCTGGCCGTGATCGTGTTGCGCAACCCGCTCATAAAATTTCCGAGCCGCTCGTTTACCGGCGTATTGCTCGCGCCGCGGATAGCCTCCCACATCGCTTCGCTGCGCCAGGTGGCGATCCGCGCGCGGTTGACAGCGCCCTGGTCGTCGGTCAGGTGCGCTTCGCGCTGCACGGTCTGACGCATCCATTCGAGCGTGGCGTTCGGGTTCGGACCCAGCACTTCGAGCGCCGCGATATCGCGCGCCATGGTGTTGACGTAATCCATCATCGCGACGAACGGCATCGGGTTGCCGAAGTCGCGCTGATAGGCAAGCCATGCGTCCGCGTTGCGGAACACGAGGAAGCGATGGTCGGCGTGCTGGCGGGCGAGAGAGCCGCGCCCGGTAGATTGCGCACTCGGGTCTCGGTTGGCCCAGCCGTCCGTGCGGATCTGCTCGTAGATATGATCCAGCGCGCGATCGAGCTGCGCTGCCGTCATGGGTTGTCCGGTCAACGGGTGCCGCATGCGCTCCGGCGCCAGCAGGGGCATGATTGTCTGTTTCCACTGCGCGAGACCTGCGCGTCGCAGCGCCCGCGCATCGTGGATTTGAGGCAGACCCCAGTCCTTGAGCTCACCGACGGCCCCGCCCGCCGCATTGAAGCGGCGCCGCAGATCGCCGCTCACGCGACGCCAGGCGTCGGCAAGGGCGCCGGCAGCCTCGTCCATCGTGCGCTCGCCGAACAACTCACGCACAACCGCATCCATTCGGGCGCGACCACGCCGCCGTCCGGTGACGGCGGTGCGGCGAAATTGATGGAGCACTTCCTCCATATCCGCGTGCGCCATGCCGATGATCGCGTTTTTTCGCCCCTCGACGGACGTGATGCCCGCATCATTGTTTTCGAGAATATCAAGCAGATACGCGGTCCGACCGCGATCCCCGGTCAACCCACGACGCCCCGCCATCTCCTGCTCGATCCGGGCTCGGACGTCGGCCGCAAGGTACGCGCGCCGGGTTTGCTGCGCCGCCTCCGCCTCGAGCAGGTCCGCGAGATCCGCTTGTGCCTGGCGGTGCGGCGCGGCGTGACCAAGGCGCTGGTAGGACGCGACGGTTTCACGGTAAAATTCGCCGAGCTCGTCGCTTTGCCCTCGCGTGAGGTGCCCGGCTGCGACGAGCGTTTCGAGGCACTCGATCATTCCGCGCCCCCCCGGCAATGACGGAGGGCAAAGGCGACATCCTTCAGGTGTGCTGCTTCGGCGGCATCACCCGCCGGAGTGCCTCGATCAGGTGGCGGGGCCATACCAGGATCCGCAGAACGCACAGCTCCGCCCACCTCGGGGGCGGGCGCCTTCGTTTTTGGTCCGTTGAGGTTTTTCTGGGCGAAGTCCTCGAAGGCTTCGATCAGCACTTCGCCACCCATGATCGCGCCGGCGTCGTCAAAATCATCCAAGCCACGACGCGAGAGGAACGGCTCAACGTCCGCATACGGCATCATCGCAACATGCCGCTCCACGACTGCTCGAGATGACGGGAAAGACAAGTATGTCGAACCACGACGCCGGAGCTGCTCGGCGCCATCTTCCAGGGTGCCATCGAGCGGCGCTGCGGAAGTGTAACCGATCGCATCACCGGCCACGTCACTGCCGTCGTTCGATCGCTGGTATTGACCGAAGTCGAACGCACCCTCGACCTTGTAAAGATGAAAGACGTTTCCCGAGCCCTGGTTCTGGGCCGGCGACCACCAATCCTGCATACGAGCGACATGGTAAGCGACGCCACCGGGGTTCCCAGCGTTGCGGCCCGCAAGACCGATATCGTCGATGCTCGCAAGACGCACGACGAAAAAATCACCGTGTTCGTCGGGGTAGAAGGCGGAGCCGCGTTCTAGACGTTCAACGAACTCGCCCAGGTCATCGGGGGTACCATCTCCTAAGAGGCGCGGCTCTGGTCTTTCCGCAGGTCTGCCAGTTTGCGCTCCAGCCGATCGATCGATCGATCTTCCGCCGCCTCCCAATCCATCGCCGTATCTCGTTTGCTTGAGGGCTGCGATGGTTTCTTCGGGCGTTCCGGAGAGGTCAAGTTCGAGGAACTCACGGAAAGAAGGCTCCTGCTTAAGAGCGGCAAACGATGCAGCGATCTTGGGTGCTACAGACTGCAGATAACCCGGAGGGATAAGGCGGCCGGTATTGATGAACCGGCTCAGCATGCGGCGCATCGCCTCCGCAGGTGATACGTTAGCAAAAACGACGTCGACTGTATAGCCGTTCTCGGTAAGCAGGCGGCCAAGCTTGGCAATCGACGCCGGATTGCCTCCAACTTTGGGCAACACGATATTGTCACCCTCCCGCATCGCCTTGATCAGAATGTCCTCAGCGACGTCCGAGCTCTCCTCGTGCACCGCGTGCGCGCCTATCCCACCATCGTACTCCGGCAGGGTTTTCTTGACTTCGTCAGCATCGATATCGATGCTGACGAAGTCAAGAAAACCCTGCCGGAGTACGATGGTGGGATAGGCGCGCACGCGGTGCACGA
>JBCBJG010000247.1:0-4975 GCA_038523655.1 Pseudomonadota bacterium
CTTCTTGAGGTAGCGGGCGCGCCCGCTGCCGTCCTCATCGGAGTTCACGAGCGGGGCCGCTTCACCACGCTGATGAGTGCGATTGGCAGCGGGCCGGTTATGCGCACGGGGCCGGGCGAAGTGTTGCTGCAAGCGGTGATGCAGACGCTCTGTGCGCGTGGCGTCACGGTGTTCGACTTCGGCCCCGGTGAAAGTGCGCAGAAGCTTCGGTGGGAGCTTAAACCCTACGCGCTGTACGACCGAGCTTTGGTGTTGCGCGCGCGGGCTTGGCCGGCGGTCGCGATGGCGCTTTCGGCAACGTGGCTGCGGCGTCGTGCCAAAGCGAAACGCGGAACTTATGCGCTGCTCTTTCGCGCGCGCGCGTTCCTCTTTGGCCGACGACGCTGACGCTCGCGCCGGCCCAACAAAAATTGGCCGGCGCGCTCGCCGACCGTTTCAATAACATCCGTAAAGTCCAACGTGCGTCCCGACGGCTGTTTCGCCACCGGGACGACGCTGATTTATACGCCGTTTCGCGCGCCAGGCGCCGGGGTGCGGATCGTGAGACCGGGCTGCGGTGCATACCGGGCACGGACTTCGCTGCGGCTGACACGCTGCTGCGGCTCGAGCGTTGCGACCGCGAAATCAGGAATGTGGTAACCGAGGAAGTATCCCTCGTCCCGGGCTGACTCCGCGCCAATTCCAATGGCGACACCGTGATCGAAACGCCCTTCGATCAGCCGGAAAACGGCAGCGGCCACATCCCGTGCGCCGGTGACGATCACTTGATCATAGTCCGTGTCGAGGCTGTCGAAGAACCGGTTCGCTGCAAGCGCATTGGCGGCATCGCTCCACGCGAAGGCCGACGCTCCCGCATCCAGCCGGTCAACGCCTACGCTTGCTTGATGACGGACTGCATCCGCGAGAATCGCGCGCCCAACGAGAACGTCGGTCAGCCCTGCGGCCGCGCCGCGCGTATCGTCATCGGACGTTGCAGAATCGAGCGAGACAACAATGGTGCGCGCGCGGGCGGCGGCGAGATGTCCGGCAATTTCCATCGCGGTCTCGTCGACGCGTTCGCCGTCCTCCATCGCCGTCACCATGGTCCGGTAGCCCGGTTTCCCATCCCCGCGTGCAAGCAGCATGGCGGCGATGCGGCCGGTGCGGCTGCGCGCCAGAGGATCATCGCCGTTGCGCTCGGCGCCCGCAAATCCGGTCAGTTCGCTGCGTGCCAGATCGCCAGCCGCAGCCGCCGTAGCGCCCGCACCGACAAGACCGCTGGCCGCGATGCCTTGAGGTGCGGGCGATGCAGACGCCTGCTCGGCGAAAGGAGAATTAATCGCCGGCGCCGCATCGCCGCCCACCAATTCCGGACGCGCGGCGGCCAGCAACGCGCGTGTCACAACCCAGGCAAGGCCGAGAAGCAACGTCGCGACCGCGGCGAAAATCGCCATCGGGACTTTTTGCGGGAACGAGGGAATGCTGGTTGCGCGGGCGGTTTCAACGACGCGGGCGAACACCGGCTGGTTGCGACGGGCGGAAGCGGACCGCGCTTCGTCGAATTTCCGGATTGTCGCTTCATACAGCTCGCGCTTCGACTGCGCTTCACGCTCGAGCAGCGTCAGGCGGACCTGGTCGTTGCCGGTCTTCGATGCCTGAGCGCGCACCTCGTCGAGACTGGCGCGCAGGGACTGCTCCCGCGCGCTCGCGATACGGGCCTCGTTCTCCAGACCGCGGACGATCTTCTGCACCTCGGCGCGGATCTGACGGTCGATCGTGCCGAGCTCCGAGCGTACCTGCCGCATCTGCGGATGGCCATTGCGCAGCGTCGCCGCCAGTTCCGATACGCGGCGCTGCACACCCACCCGCTGTTCGGCGAGGCGCTGGATCAACTGCGAACGGAGCACATCCGGCGCAGCGTCGACCGTGCCGTTCCGCAACATCTCACGGATCTGCTTTGCGCGCGCTTCGGCTTCGCTGCGCTGCGCCTTGGCGATGCTGAGCTGGCTGTTGATTTCCGAGAGCTGCTGCTGGCTCAGCGTGGTGTTGTTCTGCCCGGCATAGAGCCCGGTCTCGCTGCGGAATTTCTCGAGCTTGAAGTCCGCATCCTCGACCTTGGCTTTCAGCGCATCGAGCTGGCGGCCGAGCGATTCCGTCTCGTCCTTGGTCTGGTCCGCCTGGCGACCGCGCTGCCACTGGAGGTAGCCCTCCGCCAGGGCATTTGCTGCGCGGGAGGCGAGCACCGGGTCCTCGGATGTCACGTCGACGGCGATGATGCGCGAGTCCTTGATCGGGTAGACCGTTCGCGCATCGTTGAAGGCGCGCAGGACTCGCTCCTCTTCCGTACCTTTCGGTCCGCCGGTCAAGGAGGAGAGAAAACCGCTCGGCTTCAGCCCGCTGTTGAATTCAGGAAGCAGCGAAAGGCGAAGTTTTTCGATAACGCCGAGAGCGAGATCGTTGGAGCGCAAGACCTGGACCTGCGACATCACCGCTTCCTTATCGAGCAGAGCGACAACGTCGGTGCTCTGACCTTGTTGGCCGGTCGGGCGGTCATAGACCGACTGATCGTTCTCGATGATCAGCCGGGTGGTGGAGGTATATTGCGGCGTCACGAGAGACAGCGCGAGGAACGTCAGCGCGCCAACGCCGAGCGAAGAAAGAAACAGCGCCTTCTTTCGATCCATCACGGCGCGCCAGAGCGTCATGATGTCGATGTCTTCGGGCGTGCTGTTGGCGTTCTGGGGTGTCATCGCGGTGCTGCCTATCCTCGAGCGACGGGTCCGCCATCACGGGGACGGGCGGAGTGGATCGAAATGCATCGACCGCTCAGGCTTTCTTAACCAAACTGGGTCTGAATGTCGGGAACATGTGAGTGCCGTCTGTTGAGGACACCGAGTAATGTTTCCGCGTCTCCTGACCGTGAGCGTCGTCTGCGTTGCAACGCTCGCCGGTTGCAAGCACCGTGACAGTTTCGTCGAATTCCGTGGGCCCGATGCCCGCGCTGTTCCACCGACCCTCGCCGATGCGCCCGCCCCGGTTCACACGGCATCTGCCAGCCCGCTCGAACGCCTCGAGACTGCGATTTTCGGTCCACGTGCCGTGCCGAACGCCACGCCTGGCCCAGTAGAAGAAATTGCCGATCCGGACGACGGGATCGTGTACGTCGACCCGGCCGCACCCAGCTACAAGACCGCGCCTGCGCCGGCGGCTGACGTCTCTCCGCACGGGCACGAATATGCAGCAACCGCACCGCGTCGCAGCCTCGGGGACCGTATCCTTCGCCGCGGAGAGATTATTCCTTCTGCGGAAGCTGTGGAGCCGATCGGTGATTACACGCTCGATACCGGCGACCGGGTCCGCGTGATTGTCTTCGGCCAACCGGAAATCACTCGCGTCTACAATGTCGACGGACGCGGGCGTATTTCGGTCCCTCTCCTTGGTTCTGTTCTTGCACGAGGGCGCACGACCCGGTCGCTGCGTCACGCGATCAAGCACGGGCTCGAGCGCAAGGTCCTGAAAGACGCGAAAGTTGCTGTCGAAATTGCCGTTTACCGGCCCTTCTTCATCCACGGAGAAGTGCGCACGCCCGGCCAGTACCCCTATGTGTATGGACTGAGCGTGGAAGCGGCGATCGCGACGGCTGGCGGTTTTTCTCCGCGCGCACGTAAGTCCGGCATTCGCGTTGCGCGAACGGTCGACGGGGTCCGTCATGTGCTGCCGATCGCTCCGGGTGCGTACATCCGGCCGGGCGACGTCATCACGGTGGACGAGCGCTTTTTCTAGCCGGCCCGACCTCCTCGGGTCGAGGAGGTCTGCATGCCGCCGCTTCATATCCTGCACTGTCTGAGAGCACCCGTCGGAGGGCTGTTCCGGCACGTCTATGACCTCGCGGAAGAACAGGCCGCGATGGGGCACCATGTGGGTGTGCTGTGTGATAGCTCGACGGGCGACCGGCTCACGGCGGAGCGCCTCGCGCGGATCGAAGCGGTCGCAACGCTTGGGGTGCATCGCACGGCGATGAGCCGGGTCGTGAGCCACACCGACCCAACGGCGCTGCGCTGCGCTCGTCGTCTTGCACGCGAACTTGGATGCGACGTGGTCCATGGTCATGGAGCGAAGGGCGGCGTTTACGCTCGCCTCGCAGTACGATCCAATCGCCGCGTCGGTCTCGACACCTACTCGTTCTACACACCGCATGGCGGGACCCTGAATTATCGTCCCGGCAGTTTTGCCTCCCGCGCATTCCTGGCGATCGAGAAGCGACTTCTCGGGATCACCGATGGGCTGTGCTTCGAGAGCCAGTATGCAGCGGACAAGTTCGATAAGCTTGTCGGCAAGCCTGCGTGCACCGTTGGCGTGATTCCGAACGGGGTGCGCCCCTCGGAATTCACACCGCACGTGCCGCGGTCGGATGCGAGCGACTTCGTCTTTCTCGGAGAAATCCGTGAGGTGAAGGGTGTCGATCTGCTGGTCGATGCGATCGCCGCGCTCAAGGAAAGCCACGGCGCGACCGCGACCGTGGTGGGGGATGGTCCTTTGCGGGAGACGATGATTGCCCGCGCGGAAGAAAAAGGCGTCGCGGCACTGATGCGCTGGCCGGGCGCGCTGCCGGCGGACGTCGCTTTCACCCACGGCCGCAACTTCGTCATGCCCTCACGCAGTGAATCCTTCCCCTACGTGGTGCTAGAGGCGGCAGCGCAAGGGATCCCGGCGCTGCTGACGAACGTCGGCGGTGTTGCGGAGATGACGGAGCCCGGAGACCGCTTTCTGATCGTGGGTGGGGCTCTGCCGCCGCTGATCGAGGCGATGCGCGAGGCGCTTGATGCGCCGCGGGCTCTCGGTGAGCGTACGCTTGCGTTTCGCGAACGTGTGCGCACGGCGTTTTCGACCGCGGGCATGGCCGCCTCTATCGTCGTCGTTTACCGGACATCAATCAAAGGTGACGCGACGGGGCTCAACGCTGCCGCCTAGCCGCATGTAGAACGGTTGCACTGGC
>JBCBJG010000248.1:0-4946 GCA_038523655.1 Pseudomonadota bacterium
GAATAATTTGCCGGGTTGGGAATGCCGTGGAGGGCAGGAGGAGGCGTATGCGGCGCCTCAGAGCGACGACAGGGCTGGCAACGCGCAAACACGCCAGCCCCGTCTCAGTCACTGGACGATCGACCATCACGCTACTGACGGGGGACCGTATGTCGTTGAAGGTAGAAGATAAATTCGGCGAAGGCAAGGCGCGACCGCCAAAACCCAAGCCGCGGGATTGCCCGCAGTGTGGGGTGAATTCAACGCGAGTCCTGTGGGTGAATGCGTCTGCCAACAGAGGCTGGTCTGGCTGGACGCATTACGAGTGCAGCGAATGTCAAAGACGTCGCGCTAAGGCATACTACGAGGCAACGAAACACGACTGCCCCCACAATGCACCTGGGTGGTCTAAAGAAGAGCGGCGTATTGCTGCGGCGTCGTTGCGGGCTGGAGAGAGCTTTCGAGAGATCGCGCGTACGCTGGGAAAATCACGCAATAGCGTCGCCGGTTTCGCGTATCGCCTCAAGCGGACGGAGGCGAGTCAATGACTTCTCGATTGTGCTCAAACTGCCGCCTCGTCCCCTCACTCGCTGACAGCGACCGCTGCGTCGATTGTGAGGGCTGGAGCTTTGGCGATCCCGTCACGAAGCGCGGGCGGCCGATGTCGTTCACCGAGCACGCCTTCAAGCGCGCCGTCATCACGTTCATCTCCGCGCAAGCGCACCTCCCGACGCTCGCACAACTTGCGCGGGGCACCGGTCTCGCCGAAAGCGAGTGCGCAAAGCTCGCCTTCGACCTTGCTGATAAAAAGCATCTGCGGCTCGATCACGCCGTGGTGCCCATGCGGGTCATGCCGGTCTTCTACGAAAACGACATGCGCATCCAGCGGGAGGCTACGCAATGAGCCTCCAGTTCATCAAACTCGATCTTGCCGACTGGGCCGACGGTACGTGCGAGATGACCCTCGCGCAGGAGGGGGCTTATCTCCGGATCTGTGCTGCACTCTACCGCGCCGGCGGCACGCTCCCCGACGATGACGCGCGTATTGCCAAGCGCCTGCGGCTCGACATCCGGTCATGGCGTCACCATCGCAAATATCTGCTCGAGGAAGGCAAGATCGTCGCTGAAGACGGCACCCTTTCTCAGCCGCGGGTGACAAACGAACTCGCCAACATCGACGCAAAATCGACCCGACATCGCAGCAAGAACGCACCAACATCGAAGGAACATCAACCCAACATCAACGCAACGTTGAACCGAAGTCGATCCGATCTTCCAAAAAAACCCAACAAAAACAACGGCAAATTTCGACAGAATAAGAAGAAGAATAAGAATATAGATATACCCCCCCCTTCCCCCCCTTCGGTGGGGCGAGCTGAAATCAGGTCAGCAGGGGACATGTTTCCCGATCCGTACGCCGTCGACAACGGTGTGTATTTTGCCAACGGCCGCATCACGCTGGTCGATCACGCCGAGCAATTCTGGCTCGAGCAATTCGGCGGCTGTCCGGACGAGCTGATGCTCGCGTTGACCGCCATCGGCCCGGACATCCGCCCCAACGACCGCCGCCCCGCGGCTGCGCAGATCCAGAAACGGTTGGCCGACATGGCCCGCGGCCGCCGCGAGCGCGACAAGCGCTACGCCGTCCGCCCGCGGCAAGCCGGGCCCGCAAATCAATCGCAAGTCGAGGCTGCCCTGGCGGCCATGTAGCAACGAGGAGAGCGTGTTGTGTCGCGTGTGAGTGAGTTATTTATCCGCCCCCTGACGGCGGTGATGCAGGTCAAAGCAGCGGAGCCGAAAGTGCTGTTTGCCGATATCGAGACCGCCCTGCAGGGCTACCCGGACGCTGTGCTTCAGCGTGCTGCCGAGCGCATCCGGCGCCAGCGGCCAAAGGACGGATTTTACCGGGATGCCGCGACGTTTCCGACGACGGCGGAATGCATCGAGTGGTGCGCAGCCGAGATGCCGCGGTACACGCCGAAGCCGATCGCCGACGACATGGACACGGCTGCGGCTGACGAGGCCATCCAATCCGAGCTTGGTGCGCGAGCGGTACGGGAGGGTTGGATCGTCGCGCTGTGGGATCACTACGCTCGCGAAGGCCGAGATCCGACGTCTCAAGAGATCGCCGGCATGCAGCGCGCTGCGGCTGCCGCTGACGCCGACATGGGGCGAACTGATACGGCATCGAAAATATTCAACCGCGCCCGCATTGCCCGCCGCGATCGGCTCGTCGCGCTCGTCATGGGAGCAGACGCATGAAGCGACAGTGCGAGAGCTGCCCCGAGCTGATCGATGCCGGTCCAAAAGGGACGCGCCGGTTTTGTGACGCATGCCGCAAGGAGCGCAATCGGCTGCATTCGCGCGCGCGGGAAGCCCGCATCCGCGGTGAGCTTCGCCAGCTGCGCGAAGCTGCAAAGCGCGCGGACCGTCTCGACGCCGCCACCCGGTCCTTCATCGTCGGCGCGCCTCGCGGGCCGCAGCAATCTCCGAAAGACGTCATTCGCGAAAGGCTAGGCCATGCAACTGATCTCACAGCTGACACCGTACGTGCGGGCCGCCGGAGTGATCCTCCTGGCGATCGTCGCGTTGAAGTGGCTCGGGGTAAACATCCCGGTGATCCGCGGCGCTGACACGACCGATATGATCCTGTTCGCGGCGGCCGCGGGGTTGATCGCGAAATGACCGAGCGCTGGTACGTGTTTCTCGTCAAACCGCAGCAGGAGCGTGAGGCCGCTGAGGCGTTGCGCCGATGCTTCGGTGGCCGCGTCTGGCTGGCCCGCTTTCCCCAGCGGGTCCAGCGTCGCCGCCCTTCCGCACGTCGCCCCGCGGGACGGCGGTCGAAGGTCGTCATGCGCCCGATATCCGGGTACGTTTTCCTCCGGCTCCACATGCATCCGGATTTTACCCGCGTGTCTGGTCATCCGTCGTTCCTCGGCATGTTGAAGCGGCCGCAGAGCGAAACGTCGGCCACGATCTCCGACGTCGAGATGAACGACATCCGCTTGGCGATTGCACAGGACACAAGGCGGCTCCGCAACGGGCGGCGCACAGCAGCGTTCTTCCGGCTCGGGCAACGCGTCGCAGTCATGGCAGGTCACGCGGGCACGGTTGACGAAGTCATTGGATCGGATGAAGCGTGGGTGATGCTCGAGCGGGCGATCCTCGGCAAAGACCGCATTCGTGTGCACCGTAACGCAATTGCCGCCGAGTGAGTCGAGAGGGCAACACCTCAGCGTTGCGTTCGACTGGCAAATCGGTTAGCGCACGAGCAGGCGACAACGGTTGATTGTCCGCGATATCTGTTCCCGCGTTTCGTTGAGACGCCCGTAGACCTGGGAACGGATTGCACCGCTTTCCCGCGACACCCGAAAATTGCGGTTGATTGGGAGCGGTCAAATGCCCCGACGCATCGTGAGCTTCACGCCCTCGGGCGCGTATGTCTTTCGCAATCTTCGCCACACCACCACGAATTACCCGTTGGTTCTGCTCGAGCAGCATGAAACAACAGTGGTGCACTTCGATCTCGCCAAATATCTGTCGGACAACGAGATCATCACCGGGACCGCTATCTGCGGCCACGGCGCCATGGTTGAAGCAATCACCCTGGCAGCCGATGGCAAATCATTCGACGCATCCGGCATCACGCCGAGCGCAGGATATGCGGAGATAACAGTCACGACGTCAGCTGGCGAAACAATCACAACGCGCCTCTACGTCAGAGAACGCGGCGCCTACTGGCAGGATCGCTACAATCGGGAGATGCGACTGTGACCGGGCGTCCGACCAAGTACACCGATGAGCTGGCGCAGGAGATTTGCGCGCGGCTCGCAGCTGGCGAAAGCCTGATCCAGATCATGCGTGACGCGCACATGCCAACCCGCTCGTCGGTGTATCTTTGGCTACGCGAGCACACAAAGTTTTCGGACGACTACGCGCGCGCACGTGAGGCGCAGGCCGATCATTTTGCCGAGGATACGGTCGTGATCGCCGACGAGGAAATTGATCCGGCCCGGGCAAAGGTTCGGATTGATGCGCGGAAATGGGCAGCCGGCCAGATGAGCCCTGGCAAATACGCACAGCGACGGATCGTCGACGATGGACCTGAGCGCGCAGCAAGAAAAACAGCTACTGGCGAACATCTCGCCCGCATTTGTGAACTCGCTCTCAAGTGCGGATCAGCAGATCCTTCTGCAGCATCTCGAGCAGATACAGAAACGTCAGGCGCAGACGAATTTCCTCTCCTTCGTCAAAAGCATTGATATCCCGGGCGCGCCGGTCACCGACCTCGACGAGTGCGAGGAGTTCTATCCCGACCGCGTAGAGCCCGCCCTGCATCATCGTTTGATCTGCGCGGTGCTGCAGCAGGTCTCCGATGGACACCGCAAGCGGGTGATGCTGTTCATGCCGCCCGGCTCGGCCAAGAGCACCTACACCACGGTGTGTTTCGCGCCTTTCGAGATGGGTCGGAAAAAGCGGTTCAACATCATCTGCGCGTCCTACGGTTCGACGCTCGCCCGCAAGTTCGGCCGCAAGTCACGGGCGATCGCCAGATCCCCCGAGTTTGCTGCGACGTTCGACTGCGGTCTTTCTGCAGCGTCATCGGCGGCAGACGAATGGAGCCTGACGGCGCCGAGCGAAAGCGAATACATGGCCGGCGGTATTCTCTCCGGCATGACCGGCAACCGCGCCGACGGCCTGCTGATCGATGATCCGATGAAAGGGCGCGCCGAAGCGGACAGCGAGACGATCCGTGACAAGACGTGGGAAGCCTACAAGGACGATCTGTCGACACGGCTGAAGCCGAACGCCTGGCAAGTAATCATTCAGACGCGATGGCATGAGGACGACCTCTCAGGCCGGCTGCTACCGGAAAATTACGATGGGCGGTCGGGCCCAGTACAAGGAACGGACGGGCACGACTGGTTCGTGGTCAACCTGCCGATGATCGCCGAACACGACAGCGA
>JBCBJG010000249.1:0-4935 GCA_038523655.1 Pseudomonadota bacterium
ACGAACACCGGCACCCACAGATGCGCGAGCACCGAGCCGACCTTCGCGAGTGACCACGGCGCGTTCAAATACTCCGGGTCCATGAGCCCGCCGATCGACGTGCCGAACCAGACATTCGCGAGATAGAGCAGAATAAGCGCGAGGAGGAAATTCGGCGTCGCCAACCCCAGCAACCCGAGAAAGGTGATCCCGTGGTCGTTCCAGCTGTACTGATGCGTCGCGGAATAAGCGCCGATCGGGAAGGAGA
Organism: Pseudomonadota bacterium; assembly: GCA_038523655.1. GTDB lineage: Bacteria > Pseudomonadota > Alphaproteobacteria > Rhizobiales > CALHAX01 > CALHAX01. The sequence goes on from JBCBJG010000249.1 coordinate 248, forward strand.
CGACGTAGATGAACAGAACCGTTGCGAAGTTCAGCACCATGGACAGGAATAACCTGTCACCCACCACATCGGCAACCGGGAGATTATATTCGAACGAATAGCCGAGATCACCGACCAGTAGCCCCGTCACCCATCGCCAGTACTGCACCATAAATGGCTGATCGAGCCCGTACTCCTGGCGTAGGAATTCCGCGCGCTTGGCATCGACGGCAGTTCCCTGAGCGATCATCTCCTCGATCTGCGTGGTGACGTAATCTCCCGGCGGCAACTGTATGATGACGAACACGAGAAAGCTGATCACGGCGAGCGTGAACAGCATCATGACGAACCGACGGAGAAAATATCCGAGCATGCTGCGCCCTAGCTCGCCATCGCCGCGCGCCCGCTCATCGCGAGGTCACCCAGAAGGTATCGGGGTAGTGCATGCCGAAATGTGCGCCCGGGTCCCAATTGAAGAGCGCTTCCTGCGGTACGTTCTGCATGGTCTTGCGCACCACGACCGGTTGCGGCACCGCCGCGACGATGCCGATGGAGAAAACGTTCGCGGTATGGATGTCGAGGATTTCACGCCAGATTTCCTCACGCTTCGTCGTGTCGCCAGCCTGGCGCCATAGAGCGAACAGTTCGACCAGCCGCTCGACCTCAGGCATGTCCGGCGCACTTCCGGATTTGCCCGACGTGATCGCATGCGCGCCCCATGCCGGCCACTGCAGGTCGGTGTCGTCGGTCGGGACCATTTCCTTCGGCGGGGTATCCGACGTCGCAAGACCGTTATCGATCCCGAAGAACACGGACATCAGTGTCTCACCCGCCAGCACGCGTTGGCGCAGCGTCTCGCGCCGCGAAGGCTTCGTGAACAGCTTCACCCCGACCTTCGCCCACGTGTCGGTGATCAATTGCAGGACATCGGCCCGCTCGCTGTCTTCGCCCGCCGTCTCAACGATGATCTCCATCACACGCCCGTCCGGCAGCAGCCGAAATCCATCCCCGTTCCGCTTGACGAGACCCGCCTTGTCGAGCAGCGCATTGGCGCGCTCCAGATCGAAGGTCGCCCACGTATCCCGGTAGACAGGTTTGTAAAGCGGGCTGTCCGGCAGGATCGTGTTGTTACCGGCGAGCCCGAACCCGAAGAAGATCGCCTCGTTGATCTCCTCCCGATCGATCGCGAGAGACAGCGCCCGCCGCACGTTCGGATCGCGGACAAGCTTCCGCCAGATTGGGTCTTTCACATTGAGGTTCGGATAGAGCGCAAGCTGCGATCCCTTGCCGGTCTTCCAAAGCCGGACCTGATAATTGTTTCGTTTTTCTCCCGCTTTCAGGAACGTGAAATTCTTGAACTCGAGCGAACGCGCTTGCAGGTCGGCCTCGCCGGTGCCGACCTTCGCCGGGATCAGCGCCGCGGACGCAATCTGCACAACGACCTCGTCGAGGTATGGGAGCTGATTACCCTCCGGGTCGACCCGGTGGAAGTACGGATTCCGGCGAAACACGAAGCGCTCTGACGGCGGCGCAGAGGTGTTCACCCATGGTTGCAGCGTCGGAATCTCGATATTGTCGGCGCGGTACAGCCGGTCTTTCGAGAAATGCAGCGCACGCCAATCGCGGCGCTTTGCCGAGGCCACCATCTCATCGAGCTTGCCCTCGTCCTGATACCGTTCATGGAACTGCTTCAGGTAATGCGCGGGCCGATAGATGTAGAGCGGGCGCGCGGAGGCGAGCGCAGGGAGGAAATAGGGGTTTGGACTTTCCCACGTGTACCGCACCGTCCGGTCATCGAGCACCTCGAACGCCGGCGCTTTTCCATCCACAAGCATTTCCGAGGGCGGACCCAGCGGCGAAATCGTCTCGTTGAGTGCCATATCCTCCCAGAAATATCGGAAGTCTTCCGCAGTGAACGGCTTGCCGTCAGACCAACGATGGCCCTCACGCAACGTGAACGTGAATTGTCGACCCTCGACTGAATCGACTTTCTCGACCAGGTCAGCCTCGAGTTTCAGATCGGGTGAATAACCGAGCAACCGCGCGTAGCCGTAGACGGACATCATGCGGATGTCCTTCGCGCGCCCGAACAGCGTGTTCCACCGGCCACCGTACTTGCCTACCGAGAGACCGTGGCGCGCAAAGTCGAGCGTACGCGGGGTCTTCGGCAAACGGTCGGCCATGGCGGGCAAATCTCCCGCTCGCACCGACGCTTCGAGCGAAGGGATCTCCGAAGCGAGCGCGGCCCCGCCGACCCAGATCGCAACCCAGCTTCCGGCGGCCCCGGCTATCCCGAGCCGCCCTGAAATACGTCGAAGGGGACTAATCAGTCGCAGCACACGTTTCCTCCCAGAACATGACGGCCAGTTTCCCCCGCGCGCCCCGCGCGCGCAACCGCGCCGCAGCATTTGCAGCGCGTTTAGCGGCCTGTCACCCCATGTATTTGCGCACGAAATGGTTCTCCGCATGGCCAACGAGTCGTGGTCGCTCGTCTGACCGTGGCGCAAAACCGGCAGGCCAGTTCTCCGGCTGTGTCGCGAGGCCGTCTCGGATGAGAGAGAAATCCAGCGGCCGATCAAGATCCGTCGTCGGCACCGAGGCGAGCAGCGAGCGCGTGTAGGGATGCTGCGGCGTCTCGAAGATCGCATCCCGCGGGCCGATTTCGACGAGTTGCCCCCGACACATCACGGCAATCCGGTCGGCGATGTAATTCACCACCGCGAGATCATGCGAGATGAACAGATAGGTCAGACCCAGCTTGTCGCGCAGATCGTTCAACAGATTGAGCACCTGCGCCTGCGTCGACACATCGAGCGCCGAGACCGGCTCATCGCAGATCAGCAGCCGCGGCTTCAGGACGAGCGCCCGCGCGATGCCGATCCGCTGACGCTGCCCGCCCGAGAACGAATGCGGGTACCGATTGAGCGAGCGAACATCGAGCCCTACGAGGCCCATGATCTCGCGAACCATCTCGTCGCGGTACGCCTGATCCCCAATCCCGTGAATTTCGAGCGGCTCGCTCAGCACGTCGTAGACGGTCATCCGCGGATTGAGTGACCCGAACGGATCCTGAAAGATGTACTGCATCGACCGACGGTAGGGCACGAGCGCGCGATCACTTAGCGTTTCCAGATGTACCGGCCCGGCATGATCGTGGAGGATAATTTCTCCGTCGTCGGCCGGCATCGCACCCATGATGAGTTTGGAGACGGTTGTCTTCCCACATCCGCTTTCGCCAACCAGACCGAGGCATTCCCCCGGCTCGATATCGAACGACACACGATCGACTGCCGTGATGGTCGCGTCGTCGTCCTTGGCAAACCCGATGCCTGATTTCTTGATGCGAAACCGCTTCGTGAGCTCGCGCACACGCAGGAGCGGCTCGGCCGCGTCGGCAGGTGTTGCCGCCACGCCATCATCGCGCGCGGGTAAATTTTCTCCCGAATGATCGTCCGACAGCAGATGCCCGATCACCGGTTCGATGTCCCGCAGTGGCTTCAGCCGCGCCCGCGTCGCCCCCGGCTCGATCGTCGGCACCGCGCCGAGCAGCGCCTTCAGGTACGGATGCTGCGGATTTTCGAGCACATCCTCGACCATGCCGCTTTCCATGATCTCGCCGCGGTAGACGACGACGACCTCCTCCGCCACGTTGGCGACCACGCCCATGTCGTGCGTAATCATCAGCACGGCCATGTCGAGTTCCTGACGCAGGTCACTCATCAACGCGAGGATCTGCGCCTGAACCGTGACATCGAGCGCAGTCGTCGGCTCGTCCGCGATGAGCAAGGCGGGCCGGCACACCAGTGCCATCGCGATCATCGCGCGCTGCCGCAGCCCGCCGGAGAGCTCGAACGGATAGCTTTTGTATGCCCGCTTTGGGTCTGGAAACCGCACGAGCCCGAGCATCTCGATGCAGCGCGCCTCGGCCTCGCGCGCCGACAGATCCGCATGCAGCAGCAGCGCTTCGTTGATCTGGTTGCCGACAGTGTGCACCGGCGAGAGCGAGGTCATCGGCTCCTGGAAAATGATGGAGATCCGCCCGCCGCGCACCGCCCGGTAGGCATCGCTGCGTGGATCGAGCTGCGCCAGATCGACCGCGGCTTCGTCCGTCGCAGGATCATCAAACAGGATGCTGCCCTGCTCGATCGTCGCGTTGCGCGCGAGAATGCCCATGATCGCCCGCGCGGAAACGCTTTTGCCGGACCCGCTTTCGCCGACAATCGCCACACAGGAGCCGCGCCGAATGCGAAACGAAATATCGCGCACCGCCTGCACCGGCCCGGCAGGCGTGGTGAACGAAACAGCGAGGTTACGGACCTCGATGAGGTTTCCCTCCCCCATGGCGCGCAAATTACCTCTCGCTCTCCGCGGCCGAGCCGGCAAACACGTCTTGCATGTTCAGCCAGCATGCCGCCGGATGATGACAGGTCGCCTCGAGAAACGCTTCCAGAAAGTGCCACGTCGCGGCGTCGTGCACTGCATGGTGGGTGAGCAGCCCCGTCGGGTGGGTCGGCAGCGCGGTCGGTGAACCACGCTCGCCCGCGGTTGCCCATAGCGCTCGGCGGGCCTCGAGGTGCGTGACCGCGATCCCGAGCGCCGTTGCTTCACCGATGAACCCGCGGTCCGCACGCCAGGCAATCACATCGATCTGCGTGTCGACGACCCGGAACGGGGCTTGATCGTCATGCACCGCCAGCCCCGGTGCCGCG
>JBCBJG010000250.1:0-4934 GCA_038523655.1 Pseudomonadota bacterium
CCATTACGAGCGCTGACCAGCCGCGCGGAATTTTGTGGCCGTGCGGATGGAGGCAGAAGGCGATGCGGCGCTCGCCGGCACAGCCGGACCAGCGGCGGCACTGGTGGCCGTCGCGACGTTCGAAGCGGTTTGGGTGGGCACGACATGCGTTGGTCGCCCGCATGATCGCGAGACCTTCGAAGACATCGCCCTGGTGCCATTCGCGGATCGCGCGGCCTTCGAGCGGCACCTGCGCATCGGAAAATCCATGAAGGTGCAAAACGTTCTGCGGTCCCGACGGGCAACGTCCATTTTCGGGGAGTGGGCGGCGCAGACCTCCTGCGATCGGCGCGAAGGCCGTGTACGCATCCTCGCCGTAGCAGGCCAGATACCAGGCCATGGAGCCGCCGGAGGAAAATCCGGTCACGAACATGCGCGACGGATCGACGGTCACGTGGCGCGTGAGATCGCGGCGGACCTCCTGGATGAATGCGAGATCGTCCCGGCGACCTGCGGCATCCGGGCGGGCCGGCCAGCCGAGCGCGCGCCGACCAGGGCCTGCTGTGCCATTCGGCGCGACGAGCAGATAACCCCGCCCGGTAATTTGCTTCAGGAGCGCACGATTGCGCACCACGTTTGCACCCGATGAGTTGTGGCCATGGAAGAAAAAGACGACAGGAAGCGGTGTTTTTCCTCCTGCTAGTCCCGCTGCTTGTCCCGCAGCCTTTGGGAGCGCGAGATGGTAGCTACCCGTTGCAGTCTTGCAGGGCTCGGCCACACTACACGGCGCCTCGAATGCCGTGGCTGACGAGACGAGCGCGGCGCTGGCGAGTGCGATAGCCGCAGAGAGGCACTTGGCGCGCGCTGACCATCGACGCTTGCCGCTCAATCCCCTTCGCATGTCCGAAGCTCCCCGCGCCGTGGCTGATCGGATGTGTCTTATGAAATGCGATACCCCGGGCCGTGGCATCGAGCTATGCCTTCGCACGCAGGTTGGTCGTCCAGCCAAACGCAGCCGGCTCAGCGGGGCGGACGGGTTCGCGAGGCGGGCGTGGCTTTCGGGGCCGCGATGAAAGGTGCAGCACCATGGCACGAGGAACCGGAGAGAGTGGCGACGCCGACCGCGGTCATGCCCGAGATATGCCGGGTGAAAAGCGCGCGGAGACGGAGCATGCCGACGGGCTGGCGGAATGGCCGGATCTTGCCGGGCGGCTCGTCGATACGTGCAAAAGCCCGGTTGGCGGAGATGGCGCACCGGCAAGTGGCGGTGACCATGTCCGCAGCGAGGCCTTCGGAGGTGACCTGAATGGCCCGAGCGGCACGAGTGGCTCAGGCGGCCTGGGAGGCACAGGCGGTCTGGACAGTACAGGCGGCCTGGACAGCACAGGCGGCCCAAGCCATCGCCTGCCGCTCCGGGTCTATTTCGAAGACACCGATTTTTCCGGCGTCGTCTATCACGCGTCCTACGTGCGGTGGTGCGAGCGCGGGCGCTCGGATTTTCTTCGCCTGCTCGGCGTCCGGCACGCGGTACTGTTCGCCGGCGAGGCACCGGCCGCGTTCGTTGTCCGCCGCATGGAGTTCGACTTCCGTCGGCCGGCGCGGATCGACGAAGTTCTCGAGGTGCGCACGTCGGTCGCCTCGATGCGGGCGGCGGACCTCTGGCTTCGTCAGGACGTGGTGCGACCGGGGCCGGCCAAAGCCGCGGATCAGGCATCCCCGCCGCTAATCTGCCGTGCACACGTGCAGGTGGTGCTGATGTCCGCCGATGGGCGTCCACGGCGGCTGACGGAGACACTTCGGCACGCGCTTGGGAACGGCTAGCCGCAGCGGCTTGGCGATTACCGAAGCCCGAGGCGGGCGCGCCGACCCGGGTATTCTCCCTTGTCTGAAAATTCGCGCTAAACGTTTATTTTAACCCTTTGTTAACGGTGCCGCACCAGCATCGCGGGTGCGAAATTCCATCTTCGCAACCATGACGTGTGTGAGTAATGCAGCGCGTGTCTCGCCTGCAAACGGAGAAGTATTGTGTACCGTGACCATCGATCGAGCTCGTCTGTGAGCTCCGTGCAGGCGCATCCCTCGACCGGGCCAACGTCTGCTTCCTCCTCTTTTCTTATCCCGCTCAACCGCCGCCTGCTGGCTGCCGCAGCCTGTATCGCGCTTTCCGCCGCCCTCACCGCCACCATGGCGCCAGGCACGGCACATGCGCAGGCATGTGCCGTCGGCGCCGGGACGCGGTCGACCCAGTGCGGCGTGAACGCGACGGCATCCGGCTTCCAGGCCACCGCGGTCGGCGAGAGCGCAACAGCGACCGGGCAGCACTCGACGGCCGTCGGCCAGAGTTCGATCGCCGACCAGCCGTTGACCGCTGCCTTTGGTCAAGCGTCCGAGGCGACCGGCGAGAACTCGACTGCGATCGGCTATGGCGCCGAGGCGTCGGCATCGAGCGCAACGGCCGTAGGCCAGGGAGCCGATGCGACGGCGACGTCCGCGACCGCGATCGGTCGGGTGTCACAGGCGACCGGCCAGCAGGCGACGGCGGTCGGGCAGAACTCACGGGCGACCGCCGCGACGACGACGGCGCTTGGTGAAGGGGCGACGGCGTCGGAAGCCAACAGCACGGCGCTTGGCCAGAGTTCGGAGGCGAGCGCTCTCTCGACGACGGCGGTCGGCACCGCCTCCAAGGCATCGACCATGCAGGCGACTGCGCTCGGCATGGCCGCAGAAGCTATCGGCATCCAGAGCACCGCAATCGGCCAGGGCGCGGAAGCGGACGGTGAAAGCTCGACCGCCCTCGGTCAGGGCGCAAAGGCGACGCAGACCGAGTCGCTTGCCGTTGGCCGCAACGCGCGCGCGACTCACGCCAACGCGACGGCGATCGGCGCAGATGCCGTTACCGCCCGCGACAACCAGATGGTGCTCGGCGGCAGCGACACCACGGTGACGATGAGCGGGCTCGCGAGTGCTGCTTCGGCATCGGCGCAGTCCGGCACACTGCAACTCGTCACCACCGACGCAAACGGCAACCTTGCCGGTGACGGTGGCAGCACACTGCAGCAAATCGGGCAGAATACGACCAATATCGCGAACAACACATCGGCAATTCAGGCGAATACGTCGAATATTTCGTCCAACACGAATGCGATTGCGCAGAACACGTCACGGTCGCAGACGAACCAGTCGAACATCGCAAACAACGCGTCAGCGATCCAAACGAATACGAGCAACATCTCGTCGAACACGAACGCGATTGCGCAGAACACGTCACGGTCGCAGACGAACCAGTCGAACATCGCAAACAACGCGTCGGGAATTCAGACCAACAGTTCGAATATCTCCAGCAATATGAATGCCATCAACGGCAACACGTCTAATATCGCAGCGAATACCAGTGCAATCAGCCAGAACACATCCCGCTCGCAAACGAACCAGACGAATATCGCGAGCAACCGATCAGCCATTGATGGGAATACGTCGGCAATTCAGACGAACAGCAACTCGATCACCCAGAACACGACCGGCATTGCCACCAACCGCGGACGGATCGACGATCACGAAACGCGCATCACTACGAACCGCACCGATATCGACAATCTGTCCGGCCGCGTGACGAGCAACACGAGCGGCATTCAAACGAACACCAACAACATCACGAGCAACACGACGACGCTCGGAAATCACAATACGCGGATCACGACGAACCGCACCGATATCGATAATCTATCGGGTCAGGTTGGGAGCAATACAACGAACATCACCAATAATACCACGACGCTCGGGAACCATAATACCCGGATCACCACCAACCGGACGGACATCGATAATCTATCGGGTCAGGTTGGGAGCAATACGACGCAGATCACCAACAATACAACGTCGATCAATGATAACCGGACGTCGATTTCTAATCAGAATACCCGGATCACGACAAACCGGACGGATATCGACAACCTTTCCGGCCGCGTGGGTGGAAACACGACGAATATCGACAACAATACGACAAATATCACGAACAACACCGGCAGGATCAGCAATCACGAAACGCGTATCACCAACCTGGAGCGCAATACCGGCACGACGGGGGTGACCCAGAACCGGACGGACATCGAAGCCAACAAACGGCAGATCGATGAGAATACCGAGGGTGTCGCGATGGCGTTCGCGCTGTCAGGCATCGGTGCGCTGCCGCCCGGGAAAGAAGTCGTGCTGTCGGGGGCGTACGGTCATTTCGGTGGTGAGAACGCGCTCGCGCTCGGCGGTGCCGCGATGATCGACAACAACGTCTATCTGTCCGGTGGCGTCGGCATTGGTCTCGGCCATGGCCAGGTCGGCGGGCGCGTTGGCCTGTCGGTCGGCTGGTGAGTAGGGTGCGGAGAATAATTGCAATGCGGCATGCTCTGCGCCATCGCATCGGGTGTTGGACCATGCGTCCAGCACCCGGTGCACTGATCCACCGCGCCAGGCGCGCGGCAGGTCAGCTTCTACTGGTTGCCTTCGGCGTTATGGTGCTGCTTGGCGTGCCGAATGACACCCGCGCGGCGTCCCGGGGCGCTTCGGACACCGCAGCGCCGAGAGTTCCCGACCTGCATTACCAGGCGTTGCTCGTGCACTCGACGCTCACGGCGCTCGATCAGGCGAACCGAACGGGGAACTACACGGTGCTGCGGGCGCTCTCTGCCCCGGCGTTTCAGCGGAACAATCCGCCGGATCGTCTGGCACAGATCTTCGCTGGATTTCGCAGAGAGAATGTCAATCTCGGCCCGGCGGTGTTGCATGACCCATTGCTTCGCCGCCCGGCCTACATCGATGCGAACGGGCTGTTGCGGCTCGACGGGTTCTATCCCACGCGGCCGCTGCGGGTGACATTCAAACTGAGCTTCCGGCTCGTCGACGGCGGGTGGAGATTATTCGGGCTGACCGTGGAGCCCCGGCCGACGGGTCGCCCCACGAGACCG
>JBCBJG010000251.1:0-4864 GCA_038523655.1 Pseudomonadota bacterium
CCGGCCAGACTGTTCACGGCATGTAAGGTCCTGCGATGTTCGATCTCGGCTGGAGCGAAATGCTCATCCTCGCGGTGGTCGCGATCATCGTGGTCGGGCCAAAGGATCTTCCGCGCATGCTGCGCCAGGTCGGCCAGTTCGTGGGGCAGGCGCGTCGGATGGCGCGGGAGTTCACGACCCAGTTCCAGGATGCGGTGAAAGACAGCGATCTCGACGATCTGCGGAACGACATTACCAAGGTCGACCCGCTCGCTGATTTGAAGAAGTCGCTGGCGGAAGACTTCGGCTCGGTCGATCGCGACCTGCAGGAGACGATCGCCGATTATGACCGCGCCGATGAGGCGGAGAACGCCGCGTTCGAAGCAACACAGAAGTCGAAAGCAGCCAACGAGAACAGTGCATCGCAAGCCGACGCTTCGTCAGCTGAAACGGCCGCGACCGGTGATCCGGAGATCGAACGCAACGCGCTCGATACGCCGGATGATGCGGTCGCGGCGGAACCGCTCAGTGAAACAGCCGACGCCGAACCAGCCGTCGCGAAATCGTCGGGAGGCTGACCATCGTGAGCGACATAAACATCGAAGCGTCCCGCGCGCCGCTGATCGAGCATCTGATTGAACTGCGCACACGGTTGATTTACGCGATCGTCGCCATCGCGGTCGCCTTCGTCGTCTGCTTTTATTTCTCCGAGAGCATATATACGACGCTCGTCTATCCGTATGTCTGGGCTGCCGACGTGCCGCTGACCGAGCTGCGGATGCAACAGACGGCGCCGCAGGAGTGGTTTTTCACGCAGATCAAACTCGGGCTGTTCGGCGCCATCTTCCTCGCGTTCCCGATCATTGCCTCGCAGATCTACATGTTCGTTGCGCCCGGCCTCTACCGCGAAGAGCAGCAGGCTTTTTATCCGTACCTGATCGCCACGCCGATCCTCTTCATCATCGGCGCGATGCTCGTCTACTGGCTGATCATGCCGATGGCGATGTCGTTCTTCCTGAACCTGGTCCCCGAACAGGGTGAGAGCTTCAATCTGGAGACGACCTTCAAGGTCAGCGAGTATCTCGGGTTGATCATGACGCTGATCCTGGCATTCGGGATCTGCTTCCAGCTTCCAGTGATCCTTACCCTGCTCGGGCGCGTGGGCCTCGCAACGGCCGACGGGCTCCGCAAAAAGCGTAAGTACGCGATCGTCGGGGTGTTTGCCGCCGCCGCGATCCTCACGCCCCCCGACCCGATCAGCCAGATCGGCCTCGCGCTGCCGACGCTCCTGCTCTACGAGCTGTCGATCATCACCGTCGCGATGGTGGAGAAAAAACGCCGGGAAAAACTGGCTGAGGAAGCCGACACCTGAGCCGCCTACGACAGCACGGCGGTCGCCGGACGATGCTGGTCGTTGCCGGCGATAACGATCCGGCGGCGTGTGCCCGCGCCCGTGGTCAGCCCGCTGCTACATCCCTGAGCCATGAAGCCACCGCGTGTCGGCTGGCCGTCAGGCCTTTGTAGGCCGCCTCCGCGTCATCCATCGCGTCGATCTGCACTGCCAACCGACGGGCGTGCGCCGGTCCATTCGGATCGCGGGCGATGGCAACCAGGGGGTCGACCGACACACCGATCGTGAACAGGATGCAGCCGGGCGTCTCCAGCCGCCGCAGGGTCTGACGTTCGACGCGCAGCCACGCGGCCGGTTCCGCCTGGTCAAACAGCGCGGCGTCCTCGGCATGATCACTGTGCGGATGATAAAGAGCGCCGGAGCGGTTCAGCGACCAGTTGAACCGCTCCGCTGGCACATCGGGCTGCAAGTTCGCAAAGATCCGCTCGATCATCCGCGCGTTCCGCGTACCGTCTGCGAACCCTGGCACCGGTGCGTGGATCGTCGCCATCGGCTGATTGAATTTTTCCGCCAGCCGCCATGACGACGGAAAAGCCAGCACTGCCGCAACCAGCCGATGGCCCTGCGGGCTTGCCCGCATGATCACGAGATCGTCCGGCACCAGTCGGGCCGCGCGCACCAGGGGCAGTGGGTCGCGGTGAACGAGGTCATCCGCCAGGCGGGCGGGCGATGTTCCCCTCGTGCCGCCGCCTGGCGCAACATCCGGTTCGCCCTCGTCGCAGGACGCCGTCGACACGCGCACATCGGCGTCGCGCGCATGCACCGTGGTGCCGTCGCGGACGTAGTGGGCGCAGTGGCGCTCACACAGATGGTCCGCCAGCAACGACAAGACTTCCTCTTGCGCCGCACGGCTGTTGTCGCGCGCACGAACGATGTCTCCCGGCCGTTCGGCAAGAAGCTGCGCCTTGGCCCGCAATTGCGCGCCTGATCGTGCATCAAGCGTGATCCAGTCGTCCGTCGAGACCGCCTGCAGACCGATCTGGAACGGCGCGCCGGGTGCGTGCGCGAGCGTCGGCGCGGATACTGTGGCGGGGGCAGAGACGGGAGCGATACTCAAGGTGGGGCGTCGTGCGAACGATCGGCGCAAGCTCTTTGGCTCGGGTACACTGGGACCTACGTGGCGGAAGTGGGCGCTGCTGTACCCGCCGAAGACGGCGCGCGCCAACGCAAGCGTTGTACACCGCGCCCGGTTCTCCGTATAGCTGCGCTCGGCACCGCGCGGTTCGCCTGGCGGCCGCGTCCGCAATCCTCTCCCACCGAATACTTCGCCCCCGTGCTGAGGAGCGATCATCCTATGTTCGACATAAAACTCATTCGCGACGACCCGGATGCCTTCGATGCGGCCATGGCCCGACGGGGGCTCGATCCCCAGTCGCCGCGTCTGCTTGCGCTGGACGAGGAGCGCCGCGCGCACGTTGCGCACCTTCAGGAGCTGCAGACCCGGCGCAACGCCGCCTCGAAGGAAATCGGCAAGGCGAAAGCCTCGGGAGACGAAGAAGCAGCGGCAGCGCGCATTACCGAGGTCGCCGACATTAAGGCGGAGATCCAAAGCGGAGAGGAAAAAGAGCGCGCACTCGACGCGGCGCTTCGCGATGCGATGGCCGGCCTGCCGAACGCGCCGCTCGAAGATGTGCCGGACGGGGCTGACGAGGCAGCCAACGTGCTCGTGCGTGAGGTCGGCACGCCACCTGATCTAGATTTTAAACCCAAGGAGCACTTCGAGCTCGGCGAAGCGCTTGCCATGATGGACTTCGAAGCCGCGGCACGCATCTCGGGCTCCCGCTTCGTCGTGCTGACCGGCGCACTCGCGCGCCTAGAACGTGCGCTCGCCACGTTCATGCTCGACCTGCAGACGACCACGAACGGTTACACTGAGGTTGTTCCACCCGCGCTTGTCCTCGATGAGGCGCTTTATGGCACCGGCCAGCTGCCCAAGTTTGCGGAGGATTTATTCCGCACCGAGCAGCGCCACTGGTTGATCCCGACGGCCGAGGTGCCGTTGACCAATCTCGCGCGCGAGCAGATCGTCGACGAGGCCACCCTGCCACGCCGTTACACGGCTTGGACACCGTGCTTCCGTTCGGAGGCCGGCGCTGCTGGTCGCGACACCCGCGGCATGATCCGCCAGCATCAATTTTCCAAGGTCGAGCTGGTCAGTGTCACGACGCCTGAGACCTCGCTGGACGAACTCGAGCGGATGACGTCTTGCGCTGAAGAAGTGCTGAAACAGCTCGGTCTCGCATACCGCGTCATGCTGTTGAGCACGGGCGACATGGGCGCCGGCGCGCGCAAGACCTACGACATCGAGGTCTGGCTGCCGGGCCAAAACGCCTATCGTGAAATTTCTTCCTGCTCGGTCTGCGGCGACTATCAGGCACGCCGCATGAACGCGCGATATCGCACCGCCGAGAACGCGAAGGATGTGCGCTACGTGCACACACTGAACGGCTCCGGCCTCGCGGTCGGCCGCACACTCGTCGCCGTCCTAGAAAACTACCAGCAGCCCGACGGCAGCATCCGCGTGCCGGAGGCGCTCGTGCCGTACATGGGTGGGCTCACCACCATCGCACCTGCCTAGCCCACCACAACGGTGGTCGGCGCCGAACGCATTTCAACCGGAGATCGCATGCGCATTCTCGTGACGAACGACGACGGCATCACTGCGCCGGGTCTCGAAATCCTCCGCTCGGTTGCCGACGAGCTGAGCGACGATGTGTGGACCGTCGCGCCCGAGACCGACCAGAGCGGCGTGTCCCGTTCAATCACCCTGCATGAGCCGCTGCGCTGCCGCGAGGTATCGGCGCAAACCTACGCGGTGAAGGGTACGCCAGCCGACTGCGTGATCATGGCGACGCGGCACATCCTCGGCGAGACCTTACCGGACCTTATTCTCTCGGGCGTCAACCGCGGTCAGAACCTCGCGGACGACGTGCACTACTCGGGCACCATTGCCGGTGCGATGGAGGGGGCGATGCTGGGCATCCCCTCACTCGCGTTTTCTCTCGCCCTTAGCGCCGACGACGGTTTCGAAGCGCACTGGGACACGCCGCTCCGTCACGGCCCGAAAGTCGCTCAGCAGCTGCTGGCAGTGGGGTGGGAGAGAAATGTGGTGCTTAACGTCAATTTCCCGGCCTGCGCACCGGACGATGTCCGGGAAACCACGGTGACCGTCCAAGGCAAGCGCAGTCACGGCCGCCTTGCGATGGATGAGCGGCACGATACCTGGGGGCGTCCGTACTACTGGTTCGGCTTTGCGCCGCGCCGCAAAACGGCGGACGAAGGCACGGATACTTGGGCCGTACAGAATAAGATGATCTCCATCACGCCGTTACAGGCCGACATGACGGATCACGAGCTCCGCGGAAAACTCGCCGCCGCATTTTGATCCGGCGGCAGCGACTGCCGCTTCCGATCCTCCCAATCGTGGTCGGCACATCATCGTGCACGAAACCTCGATGTCGAATGCATCCCGAC
>JBCBJG010000252.1:0-4861 GCA_038523655.1 Pseudomonadota bacterium
CACGGCCGGGTTCACGGGAGTAGGTAGCCGTCTGCTCGGCTGAGATGTTGCTCTGTCACGGGTGAACATCAAGGCCACCGCCGAGGAGCGCGTTGCGTTCGCGCGGTATGGCCGCGTGAGTGAGATCGCAACGCTCCGCACGATGGCGGATCGCGCACGCACCGAGTCTGAGCCATCGCAAGCGGGCCCGGGGCGCAGCGCCAGCGAGACCGTCGACGACATCCCGCGTGTGATGGTCGAGGTGAAGGCCGTCGACGGGGCCTACCCGCTGGTTGGCGAGCTACGTGGTGCGCTTAGGGAGGAAAACGCCGGGCGTGCGGCTGACGAGGCGGCTGCGCTCGACGAACGGTTGCAAAACGGAAATGTCGCGGTGGTCGCGCCGCTGCTTCTGGAACGGCTCGGGCTCTCGATTGGAGATGAGATCGCGCTCGGTGCCGCGAGTGTGCGGATCATCGATACGCTGACGCTCGAACCGGATGGGCTGACGGGCCGTGCCGCTTTCGGGCCGCGGGTCCTGGTCTCGCTGGATACGCTGGAAGCGAGTGGGCTAGTCGGGCCGGGCAGCCTTGTGCGCTGGCGGTATCGGATCGATGTCACTCGGCAGGATGATACCGGCGCCGCGGCCAGCCACGTGGCGACTGTCAATGAGATCACGCGCGCGTTCGCACCGCTCGGGTACGGCGTGCGCGATCGACGTGATCCGGCGCCCGGGATTACGCAGGGAATCTCGCGGTTCCGACAGTTCCTGACGTTGGTCGGGCTGACCGCCATGTTTGTCGGTGGGATTGGCGTGGCGAATGCCGTCGCGGCTTTCCTCGACGGACGCGCAGCCACAATCGCGACCCTGCGGGCAATCGGCGCGGACAGTCGCACCGTCAATGCCATCTACCTGCTGGAAATCATGATCGTCGCCGCCCTGGGGGTAGCGCTTGGGCTGCTCCTCGGGATCGGTCTGCCCTATCTCGCATGGCTGATCTGGGGAGGTGCAATCACACTGCCGATCGTGTTCACGGTCAGCGGATTTACGGTCGCGCTTGCTGCAGGATATGGGCTGCTGGTGGCGCTGGTGTTCGTGCTCTGGCCTCTCGGGCGGATCGAGCACATGCGGCCGGCGCTGCTGTTCCGCGAACAGGTTGCGGGTGCCTTGCCCCGGCCGTCGCTGAGATTTGCGCTCGCGACGGGCCTTGCGCTGGCCTTGCTGGTCGCACTGACCGTGTTCGCGAGTGGTAATCCGACGATCGCGCTTTGGTTCTTCGTCGGTGTCGCCGTAATGTTCGGAATCTTTCTCGGCCTTGCCGAGGCGATCCGCTGGCTTGCTCTGAAAATCCCGCGCGTTGGCGGTGTCGCCTCCGCGATGGCGTTGCGCAATCTTGCTGGCCCCGGTGCGTTGACCAGACCGATCGTGCTTTCGCTCGGCACCGGGCTGACACTGCTTGTTTCAATCGCGCTGATCGATGCGTCGCTGACCCGCGAGCTTGCCGGTCGGTTGCCGCAGAATGCGCCGAGCTTCTTCTTTCTGGATGTGGCCAAGCAGGAAGCCGACCGGTTTCGCGAAGTTCTGCGCGTCGAGGCACCGCAAGCCGAAGCGGAGACCGCGCCGATGCTCCGTGGCCGGATCGTCGCGGTGAAAGGTGTGCCTGCCGCCGAGGTGCAGGCCGGGCCTGACGCGGCATGGGCGCTAAACGGAGACCGCGGACTGACCTTTGCCGACGCCGTGCCCGCCGGGTCGAAAGTCACCGAAGGCACATGGTGGCCTGCGGATTACGTGGGCCCGCCCCTCGTCTCGCTCGAGGAAAACATCGCCCGCGGGCTCGGTCTCGGGATCGGCGATACGCTGACGGTGAACGTGCTCGGGCGGCCGATCGAAGCGACGGTCGGCAGCCTGCGTTCGGTCGACTGGGGCACGCTCTCGATCAACTTCGTCCTGTTGTACTCGCCGAACACGCTTTCAGCCGCGCCGTTCAACTATGTCATGACGCTCACGTGGCCGGGGGCGCCGTCGATGGCCAAGGAAGCAGAGGTGCTGAAAGCGGTTGATCGGGCGTTTCCGGAAGTGACCGCGATCCGTGTTCGCGATGCGATCGATCAGGCCGGCAAACTCATCGCGCGGATTTTGACGGCGGTGCGCGGCCTCGGTGGCCTGACATTGTTCGTCGGGGCGATCGTGCTCGCGGGTGCGATCACGACGACGCAACGGCGACGGATCCGGCAAGGCGTGCTGCTGAAGACGCTCGGCGCGAGCCCAGCCCGCGTGCTGCGGATTGGTATGACGGAGTTTGCTCTGCTCGCGTTCGCTACCGGCGTGGTCGCTTTGATGCTCGGCACGCTCGGTGCCTGGTTGGTAACGACGCAGGTCATGGACGTGGTGTTCACGTTTACGGTGCGTAGTGTGATCGAGGCCCTCGGCATTGCTCTCGCGATCACGCTCGTGCTCGGCGGGATCGCGTTATGGCGTACGTTGCAGGTGCGTCCGGTGCCCTATTTGCGTGCTGGTTGAGCCGCTTCGTCTGTTACCGCGTTAATGCTTGGTAAACCGATGGGCTGCAGACGTCTGATTCGGCGGTTTGACTGGTGACAAGCCCACTATTCAGCGTCAAAACGCGCACTGCGACCGCTTGAACCGGTCATTTTCGCAGGCCATATTCAATGCAGGTTTCGACCAGCAAAGCTGATCAAGAAAGGACATCTGTAAGATGGCTGAATACGACAACAGATACGCCGCGCAACCGACCGGTGTCGGCACGCGTGTCGGCACGGCCGAGGGCATCGACGCGGGTCTGCGCTCGTATATGCTCGGCGTCTACAACTACATGGGTCTCGGCGTTGCGTTCACGGCAGTCGTGTCGCTCGTCATGATGACCTACTTCCCGCAAGTGGTCGTGACGATCGCTGCGACGCCGCTGAAGTGGGTGTTGTTCGCCGGTATCCTCGGCCTCGGGTGGTTTTCGCCGCGGCTGATCCTTTCCGGAAGCAAGACCAGTGCGCACGCCGCCTACTGGACCTACGCGGCCATGTGGGGCCTGCTGATCGCGCCGATGCTGCTGTCCTTTTTCGCGGCCGGTAATGGTGGGCTTGTCTTCAAGGCGCTCGCCATCACGTCAGTCATGTTCTTCGGCATGAGCCTCCTCGGCTACACCACGAAGAAAGACCTTTCGGGGATCGGTCAGTTCCTGGCGCTTGCAACAATCGGCCTGCTTGTCGCAATGGTCGTGAATGCTTTCTTCATCCAGAGCGGCATGTTCGGCTTCATCACGTCGGCGCTCGTCGTCCTCGTTTTCGCTGGTATCACCGCCTGGGAAACGCAGGAAATTAAGCAGATGTATGTCGCCGGCGACGAAGGCGAGCAGGGCACCGGTAAAGCGATCTTCGGCGCGTTTCTGTTGTACGGCAGCTTCGTGACGATCTTCATCCACCTGCTGAATATGCTTGGCTTCATGTCGAGCGACTAACGCTCTCGTCGAGTGTAAGCTACACGTTCGGGGCCTCGGCGATCGCCGGGGCCCTTTCTTTTTGAGTTCCGTGAGATGTCTCGGGCGTACGGCGCGACGCCGGGAGAAGGTGCAACGTGATCATCCGTCCGGCCACGCAAGGAGACATTCCGCAGGTCAGGGCGATATATGCGGCAAGTGTTCTAACGACAGCGCAATCGTTTGAACTCGAGGCACCGTCGGAGGCCGACATGGCCGCTCGGTTCGACGCGATCGTCTCGGCTGGGCATCCCTATCTGGTGGCCGAAAGCGACGACGTCGTTCTTGGCTATTGCTACGCCGGACCCTTTCGTCCGCGGCCGGCATACGCCGCCACCTTTGAGCACAGCGTTTACGTGGACGGCGAGCGCCGTGGGGCCGGGATCGGACGGGCGCTCATGGCGGCCCTCATGAGTGACCTCGAAGCCAAAGGCGCTCGGCAGCTCATCGCCGTCATCGGCGATCCGGACGCGACGGTATCCGTGTCGTTCCATAGCGCCCTGGGGTTCGAGATGATCGGGCGCATGCGTGAGGTTGGACGCAAGTTCGATCGTTGGGTCGATATCCTGCTGATGCAACGGGCTATCGCGGGCGCGTAGGCCGTCCAATTCGCGGAGATAAATCACGGCTGCAACGTGCTGATCGGAGACCAAGCATGTCGTGTTTTTGCGCCGGCGGTCAGCGTGCCCGCGAAAGACTACGGATGGCGTAACGGCCCACGTCCTCATGTGATGCCGTCTCGGGGAGGGCTGCCGTTTCGGTGGCATCTTCGATCGAGTCAAAGCTGTCGCCGTCGTTCTCCATCGGAATGAAGCTCAACATGCCGCCCGTGCGCTCGATCGTGAGGTGCGTGGCGCCGGACATGAAGTCCCGATAGCTGTCCACCCCCGCCAGAGCCGCGAAGTAGGAGAGAAATTCGTCGGCGGATGGTGGCGGCGGCACATCGGTGCGGAACTGGTTCAGCGCTTCGCTGAGCGCTTTGCCGAGATCGGACGGCGGGACAGGCTCTTCCATCATCACGAAGGGCTCGTGGTCGATGATGTACCCGTCCGTGACCGATGCGTTCGCACACACGATCAGGCGGCTGCCGCGTTTGTAGAGCGAAGCTGTTTGTTGCGTCATGTCCCGATCCCCCCGATCCCGTAGACGGGTTGCGAGCGCCGTTGCAGGCAGCATCGCGCTCGATCGCTTATGCCGCGTGTAGCGGTGTCCGGTATCGCTGAACAGTGGCCGGGCGCCGCATCTGGTGGGAAAATCGACTGACGGAGGAAGCGTTGCCGGAGACGACTTCGCAGCTGCGCCCCGCCGCCCGGAGATCTCGACCGAAAACCGCGTCAGGCTTTGACGAGGGTCAGTTGCTTGTCGATCGCTTTCAGGACGTTGGCGAGATCATG
>JBCBJG010000253.1:0-4851 GCA_038523655.1 Pseudomonadota bacterium
CGCTGATCTCGCGCGCGCTCGATGCGGGGGCCCAGGCTATTGTGTGCCCAATGGTCAATTCGGTCGCGGATGCGCAAGCGCTGGTCGATGCCGCGAAATATCCTCCGCTCGGTGGGCGGAGTTGGGGGCCATACCGAGCTGGGATGATGATCGACGGAGACCCGCTGGTCGAAGCGAACACGTGGTCGCTCACGTTTGCACAGATCGAGACCGGTGAAGCCCTCGAGGAGGCTGATGCGATTCTCGCCGTCGAGGGGATCGACGGAGTGGTCGTCGGGCCGAACGATCTGGCCATCTCCGTGCGCGGCGATCGGGAGATCGATGCACCCGATATGGTCGACAACGTTCAGAAGATCCAAGCCGCCTGCGCCCGCCATGGCAAGTTGAGCTGGATCTTCGCCAACACCGTCGCCTACGGGCGTGCGCGCCGCGACGAGGGCTGGGATATTCTCACCGTATCGACTGAACAGCGGCTGCTCTCGCAGGCTTTCGCGGATACGCGCGCCGCGCTCTTCGCCGATTGACGGGGATCATCTGGGCCGTTGGTCGAAGCCGCCCCTCGCGGGCCTCTATTTTTGTCTCTTTAGACGAACGCCCGTCCCACACCAGTGCCCTACTTCATCTCGACGGAATAGGTCCCCGTCCCGCGGATGGTGACCGTGTCCTGCTGGTTCCCACGACGGGCTGGGCGGTTCGACGAGCGGACATTGACGTTCATCAGCCGGCAGGAGCGCGCGATGGTCTGTTCGAGCGTCGTGCACTCGCCGCTGATCATCGCGTACATCGATCTTCGCCCGTCGCTTTGCGTCTTTATCACCGCGTCGGCGCTATCGCCGTCGAGCTTGAGCGTCAGGGCGTAGTTGACCGTCACGCTCACCTTTTCCTGCGCGTGGACCCCATCAGCGAAGGTCACGAACCCGAGCGCACCGATCGCCGCCGCTGCCCATCTCGCTGATGTCTGCCGTCCCGCAGATACGTGCTGCTTGGTCATGACGTCCCTCCCAGCCGTGACATGTCTAGACTAGTCCGCGACCAAAGTGTTCGCAAGAACAAAAAGCGAACAACTCGCGGCGCTTGCCGTCGAGCTTCCGCTGCGAAGTCAAGACGATGACAGGCGCGAGAGAAATTTGCCGAACAACAATGATCCCTCCGGCCAGGGACCGTGCCCACTCGCGCTGTTGATGTGCCCGGCTTCGCCGGCGTCGACGACCATCGATCCCCAGGCGCCGCCGAGTTCATCCGCAATGTCGTAGCGACAGTATGGGTCGTTCCGGCTTGCGACCAGTATGGAGGGAAATTGCAGCGGTTGGCGCGGTATCGGGGCGAATTCGGCTTCGCCGCCCGGGATCCAGTCGTTCGCCGTGACGTCCGCATAGCCGACGAGGAAGGCGCCGCGGACTTTGGTGTCGGTGAGTGTGCGCGCGGTATGAACAATCGTTGCGACACCCATGGAATGGCCAATCAGGACGACCGGCCGCGTCGCAAGGAAAATGGCCTCGCGCAATGCGCCGGTCCATGCCGCGCGGTTGGGCGTGTCGTAGTCGATGTCGCCGAGCACGCTGCCGTTGGAGAAGTGGTTTGCCCAACGGGTCTGCCAGTGATCCGGGCCGGAGCCGGTGTAGCCCGGCACAAAGAGCAGGTCAGTTTCGGCAGCCTTCATGGTGCGATCTTCCGCTTCACGGTCAGCAGATTGGATGGGGCGGGCGGAGACGCTTGAAAAAACCGACGGTACAGATCACTTCTCTCGGTGCCGCATGATACCCACCCCAGAGAGCCCCAATGACGACCTCTGCCGCCAACGCCGCGTCTTTGCCCTCCCGCCTCGTCGACGGATACAGGGCATTTCGCTCCGGGGTCTATTTGGACGAGAAAGCCCGCTACGAAAAGCTCGCGGACATTGGCCAGACGCCGCAGACGATGATCATCTCCTGCTGCGATTCCCGTGCGGCGCCGGAGACGATTTTCAACGCATCGCCCGGCGAGTTGTTCGTCGTCCGCAACGTCGCGAACCTGGTGCCGCCCTACGAGCCAGACGGCGCGTACCACTCGACATCTGCCGCGCTCGAGTTCGCGGTGCAGGCGCTCAAGGTCAATACGGTACTGGTGATGGGGCATGCGCGGTGCGGCGGCGTGCAGGCGGCGCTCACGCCGGATTTGGCGCCGCTTTCCGAGGGAGATTTTATCGGCAAGTGGATTGATTTGCTCAGTGCCCCTGCGGAGGCGGTAACTGCGGATGCGGAGATCTCCGAGGGCGAACGGCAGACGGCGCTGGAGCGGACTTCGGTGCGGTACTCGATCGCGAACCTGCGGACGTTTCCTTACGTCGCGAAGCTGGAGGAGGCTGGCGAGCTGACGCTTGCCGGTGCGTGGTTCGACATTTCGTCCGGCGAACTGTGGGGGCTCGACCCTGAAAGCGGGCGCTTCTCGATGGTATCGGCGCACAACGCCTGATCGCGCTTGGACGCCATTATGCGCGGCGACTTACCTGACGGGCAGTGCCGAAGTAGTCGACCGTGAACTCGGCGGCTTGCTCGGCCGTGGAGATGTCGGTGCGGGCTGCGGGCGTGAAGCGGATTATCGCTGTGCCGCCCGGCATGTCGACGTGCACCACGGCCGCGGTGACGAGGCCGAGACGGCGGGCAGCGCTGGCCACAGCTGAGGCGCTGGTGCCGGAGGATGCGGTGGGTCCCTCGCCGCGCTCGAAAATCCGGGCTGCGACCCGATCCGCTGCCGTCACGGTGGCCCACTGGAGATTAATGCCGTCAGGGAAGACTGCATCGTGCGTCGTGCCGGCAAAGGCGATCGCTCGGGCTGCCGGCTCGAGCGGCGCGCGCGCAAGTGCGTCGAAGGCGGGCAGTCGATCGGGCGACGGCAACCAGGTGACGCAGTGGGGATTGCCGAGACGTACGAGCGTCGAGCGCGTCCACGCCGGATCGATTGCCGCGAGTGCGCGGAGGGAGAAAATATCTGCCCTGTCACCCGCCGGGCGGAGATGGGTCGGATCACCATTGACGGCGGACGGGCCGAACACCGGTCGTCCCATCTCCGCCCAGATGCCGTGGGCTGGGCCAACAGCTTTAGCGCGCATGTCGTCGGCCACGGGTGTGTCCGCGCGCGTGAGGGTCGTGACGGTCGGGTTGTCGGTCGTCGCGCTTCGGTGATGAACGCGCACGTCGATGGATTGCCCGGGTGCGAGGGCGCCGCGGTCGGCGAGGGCGGCCGCGAAGATCGTCAGCCCGTTTCCGCTGCGTTCGGCGAGCGTGCCGTCGGTGTTCACGATGCAGATGTCATAGGGCGGAGCATCGTTGAACGGGCCGACGATCAGCCCGTCGCTCAGGTGCATCTCGTGGCTGCCGGCCGCATTGGGCGCGGCGTCGTGCTCAGGGTTGCTGCAGGGGGTGCAGCAAGCCGTGATCGCGTGCGTTGTCCATTCCGGCGCGGCGGCGGCGGCGGCGGCCGTCTTCGGGCAGCCATCGATGCGTGCCGGCGCGACCACTACGTAGCGGTTACCGCGCGCGTCATAGAGCGGAGCGTTGGTGTCGTTCATTGGCGGTACGTCATCATGTGAGCCCGGCGTCGCAACCTTTCTGGCTCCCTGGCCGCTCCCTTGCGCTTCCCTTTCAGCCCTTTACCCGCGGCAGGGCAGGGCGGACGCGCTATCGGCCTTCGCTACGCTCTGCCTTCCGGCACTGGACACGCGTGATCAAGCCTGCAATCGCAGATCGATGCTCGATCATCCTTCTTCCCCCACGCCCGTCGCGTCTGCACGCGATGCCTTCTTCGCGCACGGATGGTGCATGTTTGCGATGGATGACGCGATATCGGCATGGCGCGCGGTGGCAAAAGTTGCGGCCAGCGAAGCGGTGCTCGCGGATGAAAATCAGGCGTGGTTTCGCTACGGCCGGACCTGGTTTGCCGGTGTCAACGCGCTTGCGAACGACCCGGCCGGACGGGTCGGCGAGGGACCGCCGCTCGCGGGCGCGCCGATCGATTTCGTTACACAGGTTCTCGGGCTGGTGCCGGGGGAGGATTTCGTCTGGGACAGCGGTCAGCTCTCCATTGTCTATCCCGGATATCCCAAGCCGATGGCGGGGGAGACAGACGGCGCTTACAACTACCGGGTCAAGCGCGATGCCGCACACGTTGACGGTATCCACCCGATTGGCGGGACACGCCGTCGACATATCCGCGAACCGCACGCGTTCATACTCGGTATTCCGTTGACCTCGGCAGACGCCGGGGCATCCCCGCTCGTGGTCTGGGAGGGCTCGCACGAGGTTGTGCGTGAGACCTTGGCGGAACGCCTTGCCGGCACACCCGTTGCCGAGTGGCCGGACGTTGATCTCACGGAGATTTATCAGGCGATGCGGCGGCGCATTTTTGAGACGTGTCTGCGGCGGATCGTCAATTGCGCGCCGGGGGAGAGTTATCTCGTGCACCGGCTTGCCCTTCACGGCGTTGCGCCGTGGTCAGCGAATGCGAGGGCGGATGCGGCAGGTCGTGCGATCGCGTATTTTCGCCCCGAGCCGAACGGGACGCCGCAGCGTACGCCGGAGCCCGGTTTTCGTGATGGCGCGCGAGCACTCCCGGTTGGTGCGCTTAAGTCATGGCTGCACGCACCCTGATCCCAACGCGTGATCACCCGTCTCGACCGGGCGTGTCGACCGGTTGTCTCGATTGGTCCCGTCAGAGCCGGCGCGTCAGATCGGGATGGGGGTTTTTCCGGCCTTCGCCAGCATCTCGTTGAGTGTCTCGATGTTGCTGATAATGCGCGGATCGGTGTTGCTGCGCTGGTAGGCGGCCAACATGAACTGCCGGGCGCGCAGCAGATCGCCGCGCAAAAGATGCGAG
>JBCBJG010000254.1:0-4838 GCA_038523655.1 Pseudomonadota bacterium
CCGTCTTGGCGTCGATGGTCGAGGCGTCCCGGTTAACGATTTTCTCGAGGTCGCCGTTCAGCACCTTGATGTCGGACGACACGTCCGCGGTGCGATCGCCGATGAACTTCTGAGCAAACCCGAAGCGCGACGCGTCCGCATCACGCAGCCGCCGACGCGGCCCATCGCCTGGCCTACTGGCGGGGCAGGAGTTGCCCTTCTCGCGTTCATCGATCGCTTTTTGCGCCGAGATCGTGGTGAGCTGAGCGAGGGTCGCGTTCAGTTGCTCGAGGCGTGTTTGAGCGGCAAGCAGCGCGGTCTGTACCTGCGTGACTGCAGACTCGGCCGAGCGCGATGCCTCCGAACGGCTTTCAAGGAATTTCCAATAAAAGCCGAAACCGAAGCCGACGGAGATCAGTGTCAGGAACAAATATCCGGAGACGAACAGCAGTCGCACGACCGGCTGAAGACGATCGAAGAGCTGGTCCAGCAACCAGACGATCATCAGCATCAGCATCGCAACGGCGAAGCCGATCGCGGCTTTGTAGACCAGGCCGATCTCGCCCATGTTGGCCTGGATGAGTTCCAGCATGCCCGTGTACGTGGAAATCCACGACAGGGAGCCGAGGCCGATGAGGAGGAAAACCTTTTTCCAGTCGGTCGGCGGCGGCGCGGGTTTTTCCCACTCGCTACCGAAGCCGTCTGCTGCATTGAGCCCGATGGCGCCGGACTTCGGCGCACGCGACCCATCTGCCTTACGCGTGAATGACAACATCTCGTCCGGGTGCCCTTACCGGACGACCATGGGAACGAACGCACTGAAAGCGAGCGTCAGGTATGGCGCATGTGCGCCGCTCGCTCTCGTCCTCCCTCAGCCTCTCGGCTGGCCGCCCAAATTGCTACGAAAAACCATGATGCCCCCCGGCGTGATCCATGGAGGTTTTGAGCGGGGTTTCAGGCGTCAGTGGGGAGGAACCGGGGCATGAATCAGGCACGCGCATCGCTACAATAAGGCTTGCAGACGATCACGTTCGGGGGTGGCATCCGGCGGGGGCCCACGTTCGACGTCACGCCGGGAATGGAATTTGTGTCTTGATACGCGGCTTCGCCAGCACGTCGTATCCGGGCATTTCCTTCCGCACGTCGACGTGGTCACATCGCGGCAGTCTCCCCGTCGCTACGAGAGTGATCCGCCATGAACGACTACCTCGATCTTGACCGGTTCCCGCTCGATCAGCCGGAGAGAAAGGCGTACGCACAACTGCTGCAGCAATGCCGGGATGATCTCGCTGCACGCGGGATGTTCAATCTCGACGGTCTTGTGCGGGAGGCGGCGCTCGCGGACGAGGTGGCAGCGCTCGCGAAGACGCTGTCGAGCAACGCCCACACGCATCGCAAGCAGCACAACATCTACTTCGCCGATGCGGTCGACGGCCTTGCGCCCGAACACCCGGCGCTGCGCCAGGCGCTCACGTCGAACCGGAAGATCTGCGGCGATCAGATGGAGGGGCGGCTTATGATGCGGCTGTATGGATGGCCGCCGCTGGCGCGGTTTTTGGCGGAGGTGATGGAAAAGCCTGCGCTGTTCACGATGGATGATCCGCTGGCGTGCGTGAATGTGATGGCCTACGGCGACGGCGAGGCGCTCAATTGGCATTTCGATCGTTCTGAATTCACGACGACACTGCTGCTTCAGGCGCCGGATGCCGGTGGCGTATTTCAATACCGCACCGGACTGCGCAGCGATGAGGCGCCGAATTACGATGGTGTCGGGCGCTTCCTCTCGGGCGAGGATGGGGCGCATGAGGAAATTGCGCTGAGCCCTGGCACGCTCAACGTGTTCCGCGGCAAGAACACGGCGCATCGGGTCTCTCCCGTCGTTGGCGCACGCGAGCGGATGATCGCCGTCTTCAGTTATTATGAGCAGCCGGGCGCGCGGTTCAGCCAAACCGACCAACGCCGCTTCTATGGGCGGGTCGCCTGACCGCGCACTGCCAGTCGGTATTTTTCTCCTTATTGAGCTACCACGGATCGCTTGTGATCGACACGATCACGGCGGGAGGCAAGATGGGTGGGCTGGCGGCGCTCTCGGGCGCGGCCGTCTCGACCGGCATACCGCTCACGCTCGTGGTTCTCGCCATGTGCTACACGGTGCACCGTGCGCGGCAGAGCGAGCCGCGCTGAGGCCCAGGGCGGCTCAGGGCGGCTCAGGCCGGCTCAGGGCGGCACCGAAGCGATCAGCGCGTGGACACGCCATGAGCGGCGGGACATCCCGTCGCTCTTTTTCCTCCGCACATACTGATCGAGCCCTCTGAGACGATGCAGGATTTGCCTAGATTGCTCGATTCATGCACTTTCCATTCGAGGTGCGTGACCGGTGGGCCCGGAGGGTGGCGTGTTCGACGAGATGACGCAGGGGGCGGCCAAAGGGGCCGTCCGCCCGGCCTACACGTCCGTCGCAGCCTGGATCGAACAGACCGGTCTTTCAGTCCTGCACCAGCGGCGGGACGAAGCCGAAGCACTGTTCCGCCGGATCGGCATCACCTTCGCCGTCTACGGCGAGGGCGGTGATCCGGAGCGGCTCATCCCTTTCGACCTGATCCCCCGTGTCTTCGGTGCTGACGAATGGCGACGCATGCGGGCGGGTATCGAGCAGCGCGCGCGGGCGCTGAATGCTTTCCTCCACGATATTTATCACCGCGGCGAGATCGTCCGCGCGGGCATTATTCCGGCGCCACTAATCTACCAGAATGACGCGTTCGTCCCGGAGATGGTCGGTATCGATCCGCCGGGCCGCGTGTACAGCCATGTCGTCGGGATCGACATCGTGCGCACCGGGCCGGACACGTTCGAGGTGCTGGAGGATAATTGTCGAACGCCGTCCGGCGTGAGCTACATGCTCGAAAACCGGGAAATCATGATGCGCATGTTCCCCGAGCTTTTCGCTTCGGGAACGATCGCGGGGATCGACCGGTACCCAGACGATTTGCGCTCGACGCTCGAGGAGGTTGCGCCGCCCGCCTGCGAAGGTGATCCGACCGTCGTTCTGCTCACGCCGGGCTCACTCAACAGCGCGTATTACGAACACTCGTTCCTCGCCGACCTGATGGGTGTCGAGTTGGTCGAGCCCGCCGACCTGTTCGTCGACGAAGGCCGGGTGTGGATGCGCACCACGCGGGGGCCGCAGCGGGTCGACGTGATCTACCGTCGGATCGACGACGACTACCTCGATCCCCTGGCGTTTCGGCGGGACAGCCTGCTCGGCGTTGCGGGTCTGTTCGATGTCTACCGCAGCGGCCGCGTCACGCTTTGTTCGGCTCCGGGCGCCGGTGTGGCGGACGATAAGGCGGTGTACACGTACGTGCCGGAGATGATCTCGTTCTATCTCGGGGAGCGACCGATCCTGAAAAACGTGCAGACGTGGCGCTGCATGGAGCCGGATGCCTGCGCGCACGTGCTGGACAATCTGGAGGAGCTGGTCGTCAAGGAAGTGCACGGCTCCGGTGGCTACGGCATGTTGATCGGGCCGAAATCAACCGCGGCTGAGCGGGCCGATTTCGCGAAACGGATCGCGGCCGATCCCGATGCATTCATCGCCCAGCCGACGCTCGAGCTGTCGCAAGCGCCGACGCTTTGCAAGGACACCGTTGCCGGGCGGCACGTGGATTTTCGTCCGTTTTGCCTCGTTGGCCGCTCACTACGCCTGGTCCCGGGCGGGCTGACGCGGGTCGCGCTCGTTGAAGGATCGCTGGTCGTGAACTCGAGCCAGGGCGGTGGCGTCAAGGACACGTGGGTGCTGGTCGACTGAACGATGCTGAGCAGAACCGCTGAAAACCTCTTCTGGCTGGGGCGCTACACCGAGCGTGCCGAATGCACCGTCCGGCTGCTCGAGATGGGTCGGCGCATGACGATGCTGCCGGGTATGGAAGACCGGGATGAATGGCGGCCGATCCTGCTTGCGACCGGAGTGCGGTCGCTGACACCGGAAAGCGAGCCCGTCAGCGAAACCGAAGCCGTCCGCACCCTGCTGATCGACGCCGACAACCCGTCGTCTATCCGGTCATGCCTGTCGCATGCGCGAAACAATGGCCGCGCGGTGCGCACCGCGCTGACGCAGGACATGTGGGAGGTGCTGAACGATAGTTGGCGGCGGCTGGAGGCGATGGGCGAAGCCACGGCCTGCCGGGAGCTGCCCGAGGTGCTCGAATGGGTCGAGACGCGGACGGCGATCCTGCGCGGGACGGCCGGAAACGGCATGTTGCGCAACGACGGCTACGATTTTCTCCGTCTTGGCGGATACCTCGAGCGCGCGGAAATGATGCTGCGGCTGCTCGACGTGAAGTACTTCGTCCTCCTGCCGGAGACCGAGGTCGTCGGTGGGGGGCGCGACCATCATCAGTGGCGCTCGGTGCTGCATGCGAACTCCGCCGTGCGGGCGTATCACCATGTCTACCGGGGAGATTATTCTCCTTGGAAGATCGCGGACTTTCTCATTCTCTACCAGGATTTCCCGCGCTCGCTCGCATTCAGCTATGCGCGGATCACCGACCATTTGGAGAAGCTGGCTCGGCGGTATGGTGAGCGCCATAGCTGCCACAACACCGCGGCTGCCATGCTGGCCCGTCTCTCGGATCTCGAAATGGGAGAGATATTTCAGGCGGGTCTGCACGAGTTCATTCTCGATGCGCTTGAGAAAACCGATCATCTCGCCCTCGATATCTCACGGGCGTATCACTTCTGATGAAAGGCCGCCGAACCAACCTTCGCCGTTACCGCTTCCTTCCACAGCCTCGCCCGGCGATCGTGCGGCACTCCTGAGAGGTTCCTGGCCATGCGCCTTTCGATCCGCCACCGCACGA
>JBCBJG010000255.1:0-4827 GCA_038523655.1 Pseudomonadota bacterium
CGTCGTGAACTGGGACGGCTAGGCCGCGGCGCCTGCCATGTCCGTCACGGCGCATGGGTCGTCGTTGACGGGCCGTGGGCGGCGATCTTGATGACGAAAACAACGCTGCGGATGCCGGCAGGTGTCCGCAGCGTTTTTTGTGCGCGCTGCACCGCCCCCTCCCACCTCCGGCGGACATCGTGCGCAACCGCCATGCACAATGTCTCCCTTGAAGTCCGGCCGCGCCCGCGCTCTAGTGCGCGGGATTGGTCGAATTGGTCCGGATTGGTCCGTTCAGATGGAGGAACAGAGTGGCAAAACGCGTGGCAGTGATCGGTGCGGGGCCGTCCGGGCTCTCCGTACTGAGGGCGTTCCAGCAGGCGGAAGCGGGCGGTGCCGAGGTGCCGGAAGTGGTCTGTTTCGAGAAGCAGGAAACGTTCGGTGGGCTGTGGAATTACACGTGGCGGACCGGGCTCGATGCGCACGGCGAGCCGGTGCACGGCAGCATGTACCGGTATCTCTGGTCGAACGGGCCTAAGGAATGCCTCGAGTTCGCCGACTACAGTTTCGACGAACACTTCGGCAAGCCGATCCCCTCATTCCCACCCCGGGCTGTGTTGGCCGACTACATTTTGGGGCGCGCGCGCAGCGCCTCGTTGCAGGACAGGGTGCGGTTCAATACATCGGTGCGCGGCGTCACGTATCTCGCTGAGGACGGGCAATTCAAGGTTGTCAGCGAAGATCTCAAGACCCATACGCTGACGGCAGAAAACTTCGACAACGTCATCGTCGCGACCGGCCATTTCTCGGTCCCGCATGTGCCGGATTTCGAAGGCATCGACCAGTTTCCCGGCCGCGTGCTGCATGGCCACGACTTCCGGTCCGCGAACGAGTTCGCCGGGCAGGACCTGATCGTCGTCGGCGGGTCGTATTCCGCGGAGGATATTGGTCTGCAGTGCCACAAGTACGGCGCGAAGTCGGTCACGATCAGCTACCGCACGCAGGCGATGGGCTTTAACTGGCCCGAGAGTATCCGCGAGGTGCCGGAGATCACGCGTGTCGATGGTGAGATGGTGCACTTTAAAGACGGATCATCGCAACGTGCCGACAGCATTATTCTCTGCACCGGCTATCAACATCACTTTCCCTTCCTCTCGGACACACTGAAATTGCGCACGCATAACCGGCTTTATCCTCCGGGGTTGTGGAAGGGCGTCGTTTGGGAAGCAAATCCGCAGCTGATGTTCGTTGGCATGCAGGACCAGTTCTACACTTTCTCGATGTTCGACCTGCAGGGCTGGTTCGCGCGGGATGTTGCGATGGGCCGGATCGAGGTGCCCGCACACGAAGAGATGGAAAAAGACACCGCCGAGTGGGTGGCGCGCGAGGAAGCGCTCGCCGATCCGCATCAGATGATCGATTTCCAAACCGACTACTGCAAGCATCTGGCGAGCATGGTCGATTATCCGAAGAAGGACTGGGATCTCGCGGCGGCCAACTTTGTCGAGTGGGAACACGACAAGGAGCATTCGATCACCGGCTATCGCAACAAGTCGTTCAAGTCCGCCGTGACGGGGACGATGGCACCGGTGCATCACACGCCGTGGCTCGAGGCGATGGACGACAGCATCGATGCCTTCATGACGGCCGGCTAACGGAGCTTCATCAGGACGGTCAATACCGTCCGTCGCATGCATCAAGGGGCGCTCGTGGGGCGCCCCTTTTTTATCCGTGTCGGCTGCGCTTGGCGCTTAGCGAGCCCCGGAAAATCGCGTCGGTGCGAAGGCGGAGATATCGAAATTAGGGCGCCGATCGGCGGCGAGGTCGGCAATAATCCGCCCGGTGATGCCAGCAAGGGTCAAACCGATGTGCTGGTGGCCGAATGCGAACAGGATCCGCGGCGAACGATGGGACGGGCCGATCACGGGGAGAGAATCCGGCATGGTCGGGCGAAAGCCGAGCCAGGTGGCTGAGGGACTGCCCAGATCGCCGAACATGCGTTGTGCGCCGTCCTTCAGCGCTTCGAGCCGCTCCGGCGTGGGCGGGGCGTCGAGCGATGCAATCTCCACCGTCCCGGCGATCCGAAGGCCGTTGCGCATCGGCGTGGCGTAGAACCCGCGCTCCCCCCACAGGACCGGGCGGCTTACCCGGTTTGCCGCGTCGGCGAACATCAGGTGATAGCCGCGCTCGGTGCCGAGCGGGAGGTCTTCGGCCCCACTCCCCGCGATGCGATGCGCATGGGCTCCAGCCGTGATCACGATCTGCCTGAAGGTCCGCGCAGTGCCGTCGGCAAATTGCACGGCGACATGGTCTGCGCTCGCGTCGGTGCGCGCTACGTTGGCACGCATGAGTTCTCCACCTGACGCCGTAAAATAGTCTGCCAGATGCCGGGCGAACCCCTCGGGGTCGACGATGTGTTCGCCGCCGGTGAAGCGGACGCCGCGGGCAAAACGGAGGGAAATGCCAGGCTCGAGGGTTGCGATCTCGTCACCGGTCAGTTCGTCGAATGCGACGCCTTCTGCACGCCGCGTGGCAAGACTGCGTTGCGCCGCGTCCCAGTTCACCTCTTTCTCCCAACAATACAGGAAGTCTTTGGAAGAGATAAATTCGTGAGCCTCGGCAGCGTCGATGAGCGGTGTGTAGCCGGCGTAGGTGCGCGACAGCAGATCGCCGAGCGCGCGCGTGATGTGGCGGACCCGCGTCGGTGTGCAATTGCGCAGGAACGAGGTCGTCCACGTGAGGTTGCGCAGCGCGTGCGCTAGGTCGAGGCGGAGTGGACCGTGGCGCGTTGTCATAAGCCGCGGAAGATCTCGCAGGATCGAAGGGGAGTTTATCGGCACGCATCCGTAAGTCGCGATCGTGCCGGCGTTGCCGGATGAGGCGCCCGAGCCGGGCGAATTGCCATCGGCCAGGGTCACCGCGAAGCCCGCACGTTGGAGCCATAATGCGCTGGCGATGCCGACGATGCCGGCACCGGCGACAAGCACCGTGTTTTCTTCTCCCCTGACGGCCGGTGCTGAGATGCGGCTCTCGCTGTTTGATGGGACGGTAGGGCTCACGACGGACCTGCGCGCCGAGCAAAAGCGCCGCCGCGCCGTTTGCCGCCGGAGGATCGCATGGGTGGTTCGACGCTCCGCGTCGTGTTGGCCGTGGACATTTCATTCGATCGACGGGGTGCGGCTGTTGAACGATCAAGAAGCTCCGCGCCGCGCTGATCAGAAGTGGTCATCGGGGAGGAGGCCTGCGCGATCAACTCGGCGATTTCCGGGAGGCATCCGTGGCAGTTTGGTCGACAGCCAAGATCGGCCATGAGCGTGATCGGCAGCAGAGTCCGATCAGACGCCTCGCCCTGCCGGTGGCGTTCAGCGATCGCGTCAACAAGACGGGTCTGCGTCAGCCGATTGCACTGACAGACGTACATGGATCGGCGCTCCGATGGCGAAAGGATCTGGCCCCATCGTGCGCGTGCCCGCCGTGCCGTGCAACCGGCGAGCGCATCGCTGCTCTCACCCGATTGCCGCGGGTCAGCGCACGAAGTCGAGGTTGAGCAAGCCGGCGCCGCATGGTTTAGCGCACTGAGCGGCGTCGCGCGGGATGGCGTTTTCCTTGAGCAGCTTGCGGATGTCCGGCGGGGTGAGCGACGGGTTCTCCACTTTGAGCATCGCGGCGGCGGCTGCCACCATCGGTGCGGCCATCGACGTGCCGTTGTAGCGGGCGTAGCCGTTCTCGACGAGGCTCAGCACTCCGTCGTTCTGGCCGTCGCCGTCGTCATCGCGGTTGATGTCGCCGCCTGGCGCCATGATGTCGATGATATCGCCGAAGTTCGAGAAGCTTGTCAGGTGGCCGCGCTGGTCGGAGGCGGCGACCGTGAGGATGTCGTTGCAGTTCGCCGGCATTGCGGTGCTGGCCGGCGATCCTTCGTTGCCCGCCGCGGCGATCACGAGGATGCCTTTTCGGGCGATCTGTTCAAGTGCGCGCTGGAATGCTGCCGGGCACCCATCCGAGGAAAGACCGCCAAGGCTGAGATTTATGATCTGCGCCGGTGTCTGATTGTCCGGCAGTCCGTCGATCGGGATGCCAGCCGCCCAGTAGAGCCCGAGGAGAATATCTCGGAGTGTGCCGCCGCCGCATTTGTTGAGCACGCGGACCGGCTGAATCTTCACGTTCCACGCGCCGCCGGAAATCCCGGTGTTATTGTTCGTGATGGCCGCGCCGACGGTGCCGGCAACATGGGTTCCGTGAAAGCCGTTGCCGCCGCAATCGGTCGTCAGGGCGCTGTTCGGTGGATCGGTTGGGTCTGCGTCGTAGCCAGGCGAGCCGTCGTTGGAGACTTCGGCTCCTTCGGAGATAAAATCGAAGCCGGGGACGATTGCGTTCGCGTAGTCCACGTCCGGATGATTAGCGACCAGGCCGGTATCGAGGACGGCGACGACGACACTGCTCGCGTCCGGCGTGCGTGACCATTGGTATGGGAAGTTCGATGCGCCGGGGGCTGTGGTGTCGGAGTATGCCGTGCCGTGCATTTTCAGGTGCCAAAGCTGACGGTATCCCGGGTCATTTGGAAACGACGATGGGCGACCGCCGATCTGATCGCTGCCGCCGGGAGCGGGACGCGGGGTTGACGGTGCTTTTTCTCCTCCGTCAGCTTCCTGGTCGGGATTGCCGATGATCGCATTCACGTCGTCCGCCTGGGCGATGCTGAACACGTAGTCGCGGCTTGCCGCGAGCACGTGTTCAGCATCGCCCAGGCGGACGACGTGAATGCGATCATCGGCAATCCCGACCAGGAAGCTGACGGAGGAGAAAAAGCACCGTCAACCCCGCGTCCCGCTCCCGGCGGCAGCGATC
>JBCBJG010000256.1:0-4798 GCA_038523655.1 Pseudomonadota bacterium
CTTCGTACTTCATGTTGTTGGCACGGAAGTACGAAGTCGTCGCGTTCGAAAAAGCCGACGAAGTTGTCGCCGCGTATGACGCGGGCCGTTGCGACGTCTACACGACGGATCGCTCGGGCCTTGCTGCGCAGCGCCTCAAGCTTTCGAACCCGGACGATCACACCGTGCTTCCGGAAATTATCTCGAAAGAGCCGCTCGGCCCGGTTGTCCGTCAGGGCGACGACCAGTGGTTCAACATCGTGAAGTGGGTGCACTACGCGATGGTCAACGCCGAAGAGATGGGCGTGTCGAAAGCCAACATCGACGAATCGATGAAGTCGAGCGACCCGGGCGTGAAGCGCCTCCTCGGTGTCGAAGGTGACTTCGGCTCCAAGATCGGCCTCGGCAACGACTGGGCAGCGAATGTCATCAAGCAGGTCGGCAACTACGGCGAAGTCTACGCCGCAAACGTCGGCCCGGACACACCGCTCAAGCTCGCCCGCGGCACGAACGCGCTGTGGACGAAAGGCGGCCTGCAGTACGCACCGCCGGTCCGCTAAGGACTAACGAAGACACCACCGCCCGGGGTTCACGCCCCGGGCGGTTTGCTATTTGGTGACCGCTGCTCGGGGGGAGCGCCGGCACCAAGGCAGTGACGACTGGCCGGGCCGGACGACGGGCATCCATCAGCATGGGCAGACAAAGCCGCGCTGGACGGCGATGCCCGAAGATGCTGCGATGTCGGCTGTTCGGGCGTTTGCAAACCCGGCAAATGGGGAAGCGGGGGAAATGAGGCTTGCCTGACGTGCTGACGTCGTACGTGACTTGGTTCAACACGCTTGATCGCGTGGACGTGGTTTTCACGACCCTGCTCTTTGCTGGTTTGATAGCCACCATCTGGTCCTGGAAGGGCCGCCCCGGTGCGCTGGCCGCCGCCGGATACGTGGTGGTCGCCGCCGCGCTCAGTTTTTTGATCGCACCGCAAATCGCCGTCATCGCCGGGCTCATCGGCGTGGCAGCTTCGCTGTTTCTGCCGAATATTCATCCCGAGCACGGCACGATCACCTGGTACAACGACCCGCGAAAGCGCGGCGTGATCAGTCAGGGCGTGCTGTTTTTTTTCGTCGTCTACGCGGTCTACGGGATCGTGACGAACACGATCATCAACCTCGAGCGCCAGAACATCGCGTCCGGCTTCGGCTTCCTGAGCCAGACCGCCGGCTACGGGATCAATTTTAATCCCTTTGTCGATTATTCCGAAGCCTCGAGCTACGGCAAAACCTTCTGGGTCGGTCTGCAGAACACGCTCATCGTGGCGGGGCTGGGTATCCTGCTCGCGACCATTCTCGGGTTCCTCGTAGGTGTCGCCCGGCTCTCGAACAACCTGATCATCTCGAAGCTTGCCTACTGGTATATCGAGATTAATCGCAACATCCCGCTGCTCCTGCATATCTTCATCTGGTACTTCGCCGTGCTTCGAGCCGTGCCGGACAAGCGGGACAAGTGGAGCCTGTTCGACACCGTCCACCTGAACATCCTTGGCGTCTGGATACCTGAGCCGCTGCCGCAGGAAGGCTTCTGGATTACGCTTGTCGCGCTCGCCGCGGGGATCGCAGCGGCGCTCGGGCTTTCCTCTGTCATGCGCGCGCGACAGATGAAAACGGGCCAGACTTTCCCGACATTCTGGGTCGGCCTCGCGATGATCATAGCCGCACCGATGATCGCGTTTTTCGCATCCGGTAGCCCGCTGGAGTTCGACTACCCGAAATTCACCGCTGACGGACCGATCTTCCGGCGCGGCTTCGACATCACGACCGGCTTCCTATTTACATCGGAGTTCGTCGCGCTGCTTCTGGCGCTGTCGATCTACACGGCGGCCTACATCGCCGAGATCGTCCGCGCCGGTATCATGGCCGTTAGCCACGGACAGACGGAGGCCGCGAACGCACTTGGGCTGCGCAACGGCCCGACCTTGCGCCTGGTGGTGATCCCGCAAGCGTTGCGCGTCATCATCCCGCCGCTGACCAACCAGTATCTCAACCTCACGAAAAACTCCTCGCTCGCGGTTGCGATTGCCTATCCGGATCTCGTCGCGACGTTCGGCGGGACAACGCTCAACCAGACGGGCCAGGCCGTCGAAATCATCACCGTGACGATGCTCGTGTACCTGACCCTGTCGCTGGTCACCTCGGCGATCATGAACTGGTACAACGCGCGCATCGCACTCGTGGAACGCTAGGGGAGGGCGGCAAACCCATGGCAATGGATGACGCACAACCTTTTGTCCGGCGCGAGTTCG
Organism: Pseudomonadota bacterium; assembly: GCA_038523655.1. Taxonomy (GTDB): domain Bacteria; phylum Pseudomonadota; class Alphaproteobacteria; order Rhizobiales; family CALHAX01; genus CALHAX01. The sequence goes on from JBCBJG010000256.1 coordinate 2,279, forward strand.
TGCCCGCCTCACCGGCACCGGCTGGCGAACGTGGTATCGGTCACTGGGCGAAGAAAAACCTTTTTTCCTCCCCGTTGAATGTCATCCTGACTCTCATCGGGCTCTTCCTGCTCTATCTGATCCTCTCACCGCTCGCGACGTTCGCATTTGTCGACGCGATCTGGGCGGGTGAGGACGGTGCGGCCTGCCGCTCGGGCACCCGCGGTGAGCTCGAGGCCGGCACCCATATCGGCGCCTGCTGGGCGATGGTGAAAGCCAAGTTCGCGCAGTACATCTATTTCCAATACCCGCTCGAGGAGCGTTGGCGCGTCGACATTACGGGGCTCGCGTTTTTCGGCCTGCTGATCCCACTGCTGATCCCGGCGGTGCCGTTCAAGCAGCTGAACGCGATCCTCTTCCTGATCGTGTTTCCGATCTTCGCATTCATCATGCTGTATGGCGGCTCGTTCGGCCTGCCGGTGGTCGAGACGCCGCTCTGGGGCGGCTTGCTCGTCACGCTAGTGATCGCGACCGTCGGGATTGTGGCATCGCTCCCGCTCGGCGTGCTCTTCGCGCTTGGGCGCCAATCGAACATGCCGCTCATCCGATCGGTGTCGATTGCCTTCATCGAGTTCTGGCGCGGCATCCCGCTCATCACCGTGCTCTTCATGTCGAGCGTGATGCTGCCGCTTTTCCTCCCCGAGGGCGTGACCTTCGACAAGCTGCTACGTGCGCTGATCGGCGTCGCACTGTTTTCCTCCGCCTACATGGCCGAGGTGATCCGCGGCGGGCTGCAGGCGATTCCGAAAGGCCAGTACGAGGGCGCGCAGGCGCTCGGCCTCAGCTACTGGAAAACAATGCGGCTGATCATCCTGCCGCAGGCGATCAAGCACGTGATCCCGGGGATCGTGAATTCGTTCATCGCCCTCTTCAAGGACACGACGCTCGTCCTCATCATTGGGATGTTCGATCTGTTGGGTGCGATCCAGACGAGCTTCACGGACTCGAAATGGGCAAGCCCGACCCAGGATGAAACGGGCTATCTGTTCGCCGCCGCGATCTTCTGGGCATTTTGCTATGCCATGTCGCGGTACTCGATCTTCATGGAGAACAAGCTCCATACCGGACATAAACGTTAGGGAACCGAGCCATGGCTGAAACGATCGCGCGCGACGACGCACCGGCTTCCCCGCCCCCGTTGGCGGATACCCAGCGCCCCGGCATGCAGATCTCCAACGAGACGATCATCCGGATCGCCAACATGAACAAGTGGTACGGCGATTTTCACGTCCTGCGCGACATCGACCTTGAGGTGAAACGCGGCGAGCGGATCGTGATTTGCGGTCCGTCGGGCTCCGGCAAGTCGACGCTCATCCGCTGCATCAACCGCTTGGAAGAGCATCAGAAGGGTGACATCGTCGTCGACAACATCGAGCTGACGAACGACCTCAAGAAGATCGACGAGATCCGGCGCGAAGTGGGGATGTGCTTCCAGCACTTTAATCTCTTCCCGCACCTGACGATCATGGAGAACTGCACGCTCGCCCCGATCTGGGTCCGCAAGATGCCGAAGGCGGAAGCAGAAGAAATCGCGATGCAGTACCTGACGCGGGTGAAAATTCCCGAGCAGGCGCACAAGTACCCGGGTCAGCTTTCCGGCGGCCAGCAGCAACGCGTCGCAATCGCCCGCTCGCTCTGCATGAACCCGCGCATCATGCTGTTCGACGAGCCGACCTCGGCGCTCGATCCCGAGATGATCAAGGAAGTGCTCGATGTGATGGTCGACCTCGCCGAGGAGGGCATGACCATGCTGTGTGTCACGCACGAAATGGGTTTTGCCCGCCAGGTCGCCAACCGTGTGATCTTCATGGACGAGGGCCAGATCGTCGAGCAGAACGCGCCCGAGCCGTTCTTCGACAATCCGCAGCACGAGCGCACCAAGCTCTTCCTGAGCCAGATCATTCACTAGATCACGCCTGGGATTTAGCGCACCGCTCGGCTAAGCGCCGCGAGCGGTGAGCCCGCGATCTTGGTTGACGGTGAACACGTAGGCGGAAGTGTCTGAGCGCTTCCGGGGCGCGGGTGGCCTTAGCCTCGTTCCCGCCACCCCGTCGCGACATACGCTCTGTCACCCGCAAACATGCGGCACGCCATGGCAGAGGAAGCACGCGATGAAGCCGAACAGCTTCTTCCGGGCGCTTTGGCGCTTCAACGCAGTCGCGATCGCGCTTGCCGCGCTGCTGGTATCCGCGCTTGCAGCCTTTGCGCTCTCCGACATCATCACCCGGAAGATCACCCGCGATGCACGCAACGTCGCGGTCGCGCCTCAGGCTGAACCGTCCGGCGGGCGAACCGAGATCGCGCGCGCGCCGCAGCTCCGCATCTCCAGCATCCAGGATCTGGACCGTGGTCGCACCGTCTGGGCGCCGATCGTCAGCGAGGAGAATTATCGCACCGGGCTCGCGTCGAAATCTTCCACAAGTATCCGCAACTATCTGGTCGTCGATCTGGCCACCGGTGAGCGCCGCCGCATCCTCGAAC
>JBCBJG010000257.1:0-4798 GCA_038523655.1 Pseudomonadota bacterium
GTGACATGCCCTCCCTCGGTGACATGCCCTCCCTCGGTGACATGCCCTCCCTCGGTGAAATGCCTTCCCCCGGTTATTTTTCCCCCTGACGTCTGAGGCGCCGCAGCGCTCTGCAACGCATTGAAGCCCGGCAAAATGTCATCGACGAGCATGCGGTGCGCATCGAAGCCGCCCTCTTCCGCCGTGTCGTCGAAGCCGACCAACGCGCGTAGGCGCGCATTCGCGCTCAGCACCCGGCCCTCCTGCGAGACGACCATCACGCCCGTCGGCAAACCTTCAAAACTGGAGATATCGCGCATCAGCACGCTGTCCGGCTGCGGACCAACGGTCTCCGCATCACCGATCCGCGTCACGCGCCAGTCCGTCGCGCGCTCGACGCCGTCGGTATCGCTGAGGGTCGTGACGGTGATCCGGTATCGCCCGGAGAGCTCACCGTGCGCCGCGGGGGTAACCGTGAACATGTCTTCCGCGCTCCGCCCGAGACGCGCAGCCCGCATCAACCGGAAATAACCGCCTTCGCTCGCGCTCTCCCCGTCGACTTCTTCCGCAAGACGGAACAGCAGATCGACCACCCCGAGCCCATCATCCCGCAAACCGCTCGGGCCACGGGCCAGCGTCGGCGTGCGCGCCACCCCTGCGAGATCGTCGAAGGCGCCATTCCGGCGCAAGACCGTTCCATCGCTCGCAACCACGAGCTGCGCGATCGGTGAGGACGCGAGAAGCGTGTCTGTATGGTCGAGCCGGTTCGGCACACCCAGACGAATGAAGCCGACGCTCAGCGAGAAAAGGAAGAAAACGCCGATGGCGCTCAGCAGGGTAAAGAGCCCGAGAATGAGCGCAGTTCCGGCGCCTTGATAGGCCGCGATGATCAGCGCGACGACGAGTGTGACGGCGAGCGCTGCAGCGACACCGAAGCCGATACGGCCGCCAGGTCGGCCAGCTCCGCCCGAGCCACCAGGACCGCCATTCGAGCGAGGCCGCTTACCGGACGCGTGTTGGTCTCGCGCATGTCGGACCGATGCGGCAGTCCCATCCACCGGGCGCATCACGCCCGCTGTGTCGCCTGCCGGATCACTGCTTGCCCCCCGTGCCGGAAACACCGAGGCCCCTACTGCAGCAGCACGGTCAATATCGACATGCTCCGCGCAGCTCCCATACGCGGGTGCGCGACGCAAATGCGTTGCCGCGTACGTCGGAAGGCGAGACATGATGGAGAGAGCTATACGATTCGCCAGATCGGCAACGCGGGCACGCATCAACAGGTCGTCCGTTACTCACAACCAGAATGCCTGTCGCAAACCAGGTCGCACGTCCCGCCAGATCCCATGCTGCGCTTAACCTGACGACTCGCCCATGACGCGGGCGACCACCAAGAGCGAGAGGGCTGGAAGGTCCTGCAAAATGGCTCCTCACCGCGCACCGAGTGCGATGACGAGACAGGCGTTCACATCGCAGAAAGAGTGCGCCCCGCAGCGTTAATTTGCCGTAAAATGCAGTTTCACTGCGCGCCGGTTTTGAAAGTGCGCCGTGGATGAGACTGGGCTGCGGGCTCCCCCGCCTTGCCGCTCCCGGCGGTGCATGGCAGAGAGCGCGCACGTGGCCGCACCGCGGCGCAGGTTTGTCGGCAGAACAAGCGGATACAATCTCCCATGATGACAACCATCGTCCTCACGATCCTACTGATCGCCGCACTCGGCATCGGCGGATGGCTCGTCAAAGGGTATCTCACCGGCGAAGGCACCGGCGCTGCGCTCATGGGCAACCAGCGCGAAAAGCGCATCGGGGTGATGGAGCAGACCAACGTCGACGGGCGCCGCAAGCTGCTGCTGATCCGCCGCGATGGCATCGAACATCTTATCATGACGGGCGGACCCGTGGATGTCGTCATCGAGACCGGTATCGCGCCGGCGACGCGCCCGGCCTACGAGCGTGCCAACGGACCGATCCCGCAGCCGACGCCGTCACTTGAGGGCGAAGCGCGGCCGCAACCGAACTTTGCCCGTATCCGCCAACCCGGCGGCTCGCAAGGCCACGATCCGCTCTGAGCTGAAGGCAACTCGCTCACCGGTCGTCAATAATTGAGACACCGCAAGAAGTTCTGAGCGAGCGCACGGCCGCCGCGTTCGGCTGCCTACGCCGTTAATGACGTGTCACGTCCGCCGGAGCGCTCGGAATGCGAACGTCGCGCAAGCTGCCTTCGTCGCGTGTCGATCAATCGGCGAAATCAGCTGCGCTGAAGGTGCTCGGATCAAACGCGACGACTGCCGTGGTCACTGAGCCCGAGCCCGACGGGACTGCGTCGGCCGTGGACGGTCCGACCGGTGCCGCGCCGAACAGAAAAACCGCGATGCCGATACCGGCGAGGAGCCGCAGCGCGCTCCGCCGAAGCGAATGACGGACGGAACTGGCACGGGCTGGGTTTCGGGAGGATCGGGTCACGCTACACACTCGCTTTGACGCTACGCATGACACCAACATGACCTAGGCGCGGTAAAAGAACGGATAATGACTGTGCCGGATTGAAACGGACTACCGATCCGCGGCGGCGCGCCGGCAGTCGGTCGCGGTCACGCATCGGGCCAGCAGACGCCATAGAGACAGGACCGGCGCAGCCCCATTGCTTGACCGGCCCGACTCAGTCGTCGCGGAACACCCGCTCACGCTTTTCGTGCCGTTCCTGAGCCTCGACACTCATCGTCGCGATCGGCCGAGCGTCGAGCCGCGCGACGCCGATCGGCTCGCCGGTGACCTCGCAGTAGCCGTACTCGCCCTCGTCGATGCGGCGCAGCGCGGACTCGATCTTGGAGATCAGTTTGCGCTGCCGATCCCGCGCCCGCAGCTCGAGCGCGCGGTCCGCCTCGGACGTGGCCCGGTCGGCAACGTCGGCGAAGTTCTCCGGCTTTTCGTTGAGAGCAGCGAGCGTCTCTCGCGTTTCCGCAATGATCTCCTCGCGCCAGTCGACGAGCTTCTTGCGGAAATACGCCTGCTGACGTTTCCCCATGAACGGCTCGTCGTCACTCGGTCGATAGTTTTTCGGAAGGCGTGTCACGGTGCGCTGTCCCTACCAAAGCAACTGCGCGTGCCACCTCAGGCCGCATGGCGGCGTCTCTTGAGGAAGTAGGGATGCGTGTCAAGCATTCGACTTGCCATCCACAATCGTGCGCTGCCGAAGCGTCGTCCCGATAACCGGCCTCGCCTGAGCGAAAGTGGCGGTCACGACCCCGCCCAGCAGTCAGCGAGACCCTTCGGACAATTCGCCATTGTATTGCATCAATCCATATTTTACCCGTTTAAGTTGTTTTTACGTCTGTCTGGCATTGAGGTTTCAGGCCGGCAGTGACGTCGGCCATCCCCAGGGAAGAGGACCCGGCTGATGCCCTCGCAAACACTGGCAACGCCGCATGACGCACAAGAGCCGACAACGGCCCCGCGTCGCATACCGTCCCGACGCCGCTCCAAGTGCCGGTCACGCATGGGCGCTTCGCCCATGGCGCTGGCACCTGTCGAGCACGCGGTGTTCTGCCGCGCAGGTGTTCGGCGCGGTACCGTCCCCTCCCCGATCGACAAGCAGGCTGTTCGGAGCACGGGAGGCGCCATGAAGTGAACCTGCGTGTCGCCTGTCCCACCCGGGCGACACCATAACGGACCCCGCGCGGCGATGCCGTCGGCTGTGGGCTGGACGCACCCATAACTCCCACCCAGCGTTCCGCCCGCATTCGACAGCACCCAAACCCACAACCGCGCCGCGCGGGTGCTCCGCGAACGCCTTCACGGCGTTCTGGCGCCACCCCGGTTCGCCTCAATCGGGTGGCGCCTTTTTATTTTGCGGTTCGTGAGGTGTTATCGCGCGAGGCGACTCGCGGGCAGCTGCGGGCCGCGAAACCGACAGCGGGGCAAGCGGCGGCGTGGGATATGCGGAACGAAACAAGGCGCGACAGCCGTGGGTGCAGTGGTCACACCGCGGGGGGCATCGAGGCCATCACGTCGATATGGCGGCCAGGAGGTCGTTGGCACGCGAGGTCGTCGTCGGACTATTGGCCCTCGGTTTGTTCTCCATGACGCAGCCAGCCGAGGCCCGCGTCAGCACCGGTGCGCAAGAACTCGTGCTCTCCGCCTTCGCACCGCTTGTCGGCAAACGTGTTGGTCTGCTGACCAACCAGACCGGCCGGGTCGGCAAGGCGCATCTGGCAGACCTGCTCGCCAACGCGCCCGATGTCGAGCTCGTGAAAATCTTCGCGCCGGAACATGGCTTCCGCGGTCGCATCGAGGCGGGAGCAAAAGTCGCCGATGGTCGCGATCCGCGAACCGGCATCGCCGTCACCAGTCTCTACGGCAAAACGAAAGCACCCACCCAGCGCATGCTCCGCGGCCTCGATGTGCTGGTGTTCGATATTCAGGATGTGGGTGTGCGCTATTATACGTACATCTCGACGATGGGCCTTGCGATGCAAGCCGCCGCCCGTGCCGGCATCCCGTTCATCGTGCTCGATCGGCCGAACCCGCTCGGTGGGGAGTATATTTCCGGATACGTGCTCGAGAAACGCCACAGCTCGTTCGTCGGCATGTACCCGATCCCGATCGTGCACGGCATGACGGTGGGCGAACTTGCCCGCATGATCAAAGGCGAGCGCTGGCTCGATGGGCTAGCGCGGCTCGATCTGCAGGTCATCGAGGTGCGCAACTGGCGCCGCGGCGATCGCTGGGGCATGGATCGCGGAGACTGGGTCGAGACCAGCCCGAACATTCCGACGTTCGAAGCCGCACTCGTTTATCCCGGCATCGGCATCGTTGGCCTCAC
>JBCBJG010000258.1:0-4795 GCA_038523655.1 Pseudomonadota bacterium
CTCTCGGCTGTTGAGATTAGCGCGGACCCGTTCGCTTGCCGCACTCAGCCGGTGCAAGGGCAACGAAATCGCCGCCGCCAGCAACGCGGAAAGCAGCAACATGGCCGCCGCGGTCAGCACGGCAACAAACGTAATCGACTGGCGTTCTTTGCGCAGCAGTGTGCTGATCTCGTTCCCGCGGGTCGACAGCATCAGCACCCCGATGATCCGGCTCATGCGCTGGATCGGCACGACAACCGTAACCATCTCGCGCCCGCGCTCATTCTGTACGAGCATGGTCGTGGTCTGCCCGCCGAGCGCTTCGTCGAACTCCGGATAGGCCTTGCCGTTCGCCCCGCCGATATCGCGGTACACCGGCAGGTCCGATGGACGGACCAGCGACGCGAGCCAGCCGGCGACTGAAAACTCCGCTGAAGGATCGGTTTCACCCGGCGGGGGCAGCCGGCGACGACGAACTTGCTCGAGCGATTCGAGGTAGTCGCTGTCGAGGATCTGCTCGCCATTGGCGGTGTAGATGCGCGCCCGCGTATTCGCGAGTTCCACGAGCCGTTTCAGAATGCGCGCAATCGCTTGCGGCCGGATTTCGAACTCGAGCCCTGCAAGCAGATCTTCGGCTGGACCGAGCGCCCGGGCACCCGCAGGAACCAGCTCATCTGGATCGAACGCAATTTCTCCGCCGGACGACGTCGCCTTGCCGGCAATCGCTGCAGCGATCAGGCGGCCCTGAGTATTGAGCGCATCGCGCTTGGCGTCGATGAGCCAGGCTTCGGTGCTGCGCACAAAGAAAATGCCGACCAGCAGAACAACCAGCCCGACCACGTTCACCAGGAGGATGTGCCAGCCGACGCTCGATAGTCGGTACGGAAACCGTGCGTTGACGATCGCATCGGCCGCACGCCGATACCAGCCGGTGACAATATCTCGCCAGCTCGTGAAGCGTGCCGCAATGTCGTCCTGCAAGGCCATGTGACCTCACCCGTGAGCGTTGCCCGGTCGGCGCGCGCCATATTGATCGGAGAAACGAGCCGCCGGCTGTCCCACCCGCGCCCGCCGATGCTGACGCCCGACGCGTCTCAGCTTTCCTTGAAGCGGTAGCCGACACCGTAAAGCGTTTCGATCACATCGAAATTCGGATCGGCCGCTTTGAACTTCTTGCGCAAGCGCTTGATATGACTGTCGATTGTCCGGTCATCGACGTACACGGAGTCATCATAGGCCGCGTCCATCAGCGCATCGCGACTTTTCACGACGCCCGGCCGCTGCGCCAACGCCTGCAGGATCAAAAACTCGGTGACCGTGAGCGTGACCGCATGCCCGTCCCAGTGGCAGGTGTGCCGCTCCGGATCCATCCGCAGCTTGCCGCGCTCGACGATGTCCGCGCCACCTTCCGCACCCGCGCCGTTTTCCTGGAGCGACGCACGCCGCAGGATGGCCCGAACCCGCTCGATCAGCAGCCGCTGCGAAAACGGCTTCGCGATGTAGTCGTCCGCGCCCATTTTCAGGCCGAACAACTCGTCGATCTCGTCGTCTTTGGATGTGAGAAAAATCACCGGAAGATTCATCGTCTCACGGATGCGGCGCAGTAGCTCCATCCCATCCATGCGCGGCATCTTCACATCGAGGATCGCGAGATCGGGTGGGCTGTCCGAGAAGGCCTCCAGCGCGGAAACACCCTCGTTGTAGGTCTGGATCTTGTAGCCTTCGGTCTCCAGCGCCACGCGCAGCGACGAGAGAATGTTCCGGTCGTCGTCGACCAGCGCAATCGTGTTGTTCGTTCTCATGTCGGTCCCCTTAACCAGCATGCGTCCCTCCCTCGTCGTGCGTCGCGCGACGCGTCGGTTAGGAAGTCGAGGTGGGCGAAATGTGACCGTGCCAAAGTCTACGTTGTGCTGTGAACGGTAACTGAATGCCCGTGTCGAGTAAAATTCAGCGCTGCCGATGCGCGCGACCTGTGGATCGGCAGCGGGCAACAAGTGGCGCCTGCGTGTTGATCGTGCGGTTGTTCAGTTGATTACCGCGCCGCGCCATAGCATACCGGGTGCCGCTCGACAGGGAGGAAGCGCCGCGCATCAACGCGGCAGCGCTGCTGAGCCCTAAACGTCCGCGGTATCGCGGGTCACGAGATGCACCATCCTTGGCGCTATTCGTGCATCTACGATCAGCTGGGCGACGGGCTGTTCCCTGTCCCGAACGCTTGCGAGCCGCTGAGGGGCTGACGCACCAATGACGCCGAAGATTTTTACTCCCTCCACATCTGCAACCCTGCGCGTCAACGCGACGTCCGAAGAGTTGCTGCGCGAGTCACTTGCCCGAGGCGAGGGTCGTCTCGCATCGACCGGTGCGCTTGCCGTCGAGACAGGGACCCACACCGGACGATCTGCGCAGGACAAGTTTATTGTCCGCGACAGCGAGACGGAGGACACCGTCTGGTGGGACAACGCCAAGGCAATGACCCCGGCACAGTTCGACACGCTGTATGCAGATTTCGTCGCGCACAGCGAAGGCCGAGAGCTTTTTGTCCAGGATCTCTGGGGAGGCGCGGACGAGGATCATCGCCTGAACGTGCGCGTGTTTTGCGAATACGCTTGGCACGCACTTTTCATCCGCTATCTCCTGCGCCGTCCGCAGGCGGCTGATCTGGCGGACTTCGCAACCGAGTTTACCGTCGTCGATCTGCCGAGCTTTCGCGCCGACCCGGAGCGCCATGGCGTGCGCGATGAAACCGTCATCGCCTGCGACCTGACGCGGCGCATCTTCCTGATCGGCGGCACGTCCTACGCCGGGGAGATGAAAAAGTCCGTCTTCTCGTTCCTGAATTATCTGCTGCCGACCCGCGGCGTGATGCCGATGCACTGCTCAGCCAACGTCGGGCCCAACGGCTCGTCCGCCGTGTTCTTCGGCCTGTCGGGTACCGGCAAAACGACGCTGTCGAACGATCCGGCGCGCCCGCTGATCGGCGATGACGAGCACGGCTGGTCAGAGAACGGAATCTTCAATTTCGAAGGCGGCTGCTACGCCAAGACGATCGACCTCTCGCAAGCCGCAGAACCGCTGATCTGGAAGGCGACGAACAGCCCGGGCACGATCCTCGAAAACGTCGTCGTTACAGCCGACGGAACGCCAGATTTCGCAGACGTTTCGCTCACGCCGAACACCCGCTCAGCCTATCCAATGCACGTCGTTGAGAACGCGAGCGAGACCGCGACGGCCGGCCATCCGACCTCGATCGTCATGCTCTGCGCCGATGCGTTCGGCGTGCTGCCGCCGATCGCGCGCCTCACGCCGAGCCAGGCCATGTACCATTTTCTCTCCGGCTACACCGCCAAGGTCGCCGGGACCGAAAAGGATATGGGCAACGAGCCGGAGGCGACGTTCTCGACCTGCTTCGGTGCGCCCTTCATGGCCCGCCATCCGAGCGAGTACGGGAACCTGCTTCGTCGGCTGATTTCCGAACACGACGTCGACTGCTGGCTGGTGAACACCGGCTGGACGGGCGGCCCCTACGGCGTTGGTAGCCGGATGCCAATCCGCGCGACCCGCCGCCTGCTGAGCGCCGCGCTCAACGGTGAGCTGGCCGATGTCGCGATGCGTGAGGACACGACATTCGGCTTCGACGTGCCGGTCTCGGTCGACGATGTGGACGACGCCATGCTCGACCCGCGCAGCACGTGGTCGGACCCGCATGCCTACGACGCTCAGGCGGCCCGGCTCGTGAAAATGTTCTCGGACAATTTTGCGCGCTTCACCCAGCATGTCGATGCGGACGTCCGCTCCGCCGGGCCGTCGCTGCAGCAGGCTGCCGAGTAGAAAAGCCCGAGACGAAGACGGGTGCGTCGCCAGCCGACCGGCTCGGCGTGTCGCCCGTTACGCAGCCCGTTGCGGCGCCAGTCTCGCCACCAGTCTTAGGGCCGGTCTCGACGAAATTCCGCCCGCCGATCAGACGAAGTTGCCGATGAACATCTGCAGCGCGTTCGGCACCAGCAACATCGTCAGCACGATCCCGCCGACCGCACCGCCGAGGTGCGCCTCGTGGGCAATCCCGTCACCCTGCCCGGCTGTCGCATACATCGAGTACGCCAGATAGAGCGCCGCGTAGAGAATTGCCGGAATGCCGATCGGGGCGAAAAATATGCCGAGCTCCGCGAGCGGAAACAGCAGGCAAAAACCGAGCACGACGCCCGAGACCGCCCCGGATGCGCCGATCGACGCGTAGTGCAGCGACCGGCGCTTCGCCCAAAGCGAGTACCCGTTGGCCGCAAGTTCAGACCCGAAATAAAGGAGAAGAAATCCGACCAGGCCCACCATGCTCTCCATGGTCGGTCCGAAGAAGAAAAGCGTCGCCATGTTGAACAGAAAGTGCGTCGGGTCCGCGTGCAGGAACCCCGAGGTCACTACCCGGTGATATTCCCCGCCGCGCAGAACACTGCCGACTTGCAGCGCCCACCGGTTGATCAGCCCGCTGTCGACGAAGAACGCGTAGCCGCTGATGAGCACGTTCGCGAAGATAATCGCATACGTGACCGGATAGCGTACGATGTCGAGATCCGCCATCGACCTTCCCCTCCCCCCGATCGGAGGACGCACGGCGTCCGCACCGCGCGTCGCGCCGCAAGCCGGCTGAATAGGTGATTTGTGTCGCCCGGCGCAACGGCCCCCGAGCGATGCCAGCCCGGGTTGGCATCAGTCCTGTTTGAACATCGAGGCTTTCAGTAACGCCTCGAAGCGCAGGTCGGCGGCTGCGAAAGCTTCCGTCGCTCCCTCTTCGCGGTCGACGACCGTGAGGACCATCACGATC
>JBCBJG010000259.1:0-4794 GCA_038523655.1 Pseudomonadota bacterium
CGACGATGCGCTGCTCGATCGCATTGAGGGCGCAGCACGCGAGAAAGCTGCGAAGCTCGGCCGTTTGTAGCTCGCGGTCTCGAGATGCCGCGCCCCTGACTGGCGTCCGGCCTCAGCGCCTTGCGCGTGCGCCTTGCGCGTGCGCCTCGCGATGAGGACCAGCAATTCCCTCGCGCTCGATGACGCTCTAGGGTGCGCTACCCCGCCGGTGCAAACGGCTCAGCATTCAAAGTGCGATCGTCGATTTTCCGATGAAGTACCGCAGAGACATCGACGGACTCCGCGCGCTGGCGGTTGTACCGGTCGTCCTCTTCCACGCCCATCTACCGTTCATGCCCGGCGGCTACGTCGGCGTGGATATTTTCTTCGTGATCTCCGGCTTTCTGATCACCGGGATCATCCATCGTGAGATCTCGGAGAACCGCTTCACCTTTGCAGATTTCTACGAGCGCCGCCTGCGCCGGATCATTCCCGCACTTCTCGTGGTCCTCGCAACCACGCTGCTCGTCGGCGCTGCGATTATGCTCCCCGGTGACTTCGAAGATACGACCGACACGGCGTTCGCGGCGCTCTTCTCTTTTGCCAATTTCTACTTCTGGGCCGACGCTGGATATTTCTCCGGCCCAGCCGAAAGCAAACCACTGCTCCACACCTGGTCGCTCGCCGTCGAAGAGCAGTTCTACCTGTTCTGGCCGATCCTGCTGATGCTCTTCGTCGGCGGTCTGCGACGCTGGCTGACACCCACACTCATCGCGCTCGCTGTGGCATCTCTCGCGCTCGCGCAGTGGCAGGTCAGCCAGGCACCGGATGCCGCCTTTTATCTCCTTCCATCCCGCGCCTGGCAGCTCGCGGCGGGCGGCATGATCGCCATCGGGACTTTTCATCGTCCGACGTCGCAGCAAGCCGCCGGGATCGCGGCCGGCATCGGACTGCTGACCATCGCCGCATCGATCCTGTTGCTCACGCCGCGCACTCCGTTTCCAGGGATTGCGGCGCTTCCTCCAACACTGGGTGCCGCCCTGATCATCTGGGCTGGCCTTCCCCCGCGAGCAGACGCACCGCCCTATCCGACCGCCGTATCGCGCCTACTTGGAACGCGCGCGCTCGTAGGCATCGGCCTCATCTCGTACGCGCTATATCTGTGGCACTGGCCGGTATTCGTGCTCGCGAAATACGTGAACCGCGACGAACTTTCCGTCCTGCAGTACGCCGGACTTATCCTCCTCGCCGTGGCGCTCGCGTACCTTACATACTACTACATCGAGCAGCCTTTCCGCCGGCGGACCGGCCCGTTCGATATGCGGCGCCTCGGGCTGACGCTCGGCGCGGGTGCAGCCGTCATCGTCGCGGTTGCGGGGGTGTCGCGATTAACGGAGGGGCTCCCGCAGCGATTACCGGCTGAGGCACGCGCAATCGCCGCCGCCGCTGCTTCCTATGGGATCGCGTCCGACACATGCCTCAACCGCGGGCTGGACCGGATCGCACGCGGCGATCTCTGCGTCCTCGGCAAACGCGGTAACAGCCTCGGCACGACCGCCGCTTCCGGAGCCTCCGCGGCCCAGGCCACCGCTTCTCAGGCCTCCGCATCGCAGGCTTCTTCATCCCGGGTCCCCGAACGCCGATTCCTGCTGTGGGGCGACAGCCACGCCGAAGCGCTCGCCCCAGGCATCGATTTTCTCGCGCGCGAAGCCGAGGCAACGGTGCAGTATGCGGCGCGGGACGCCTGCCCACCGCTCCCAGGCGCGACGCAATTCCCGACAGCGCGCAACGCGAAGTGCCCTGCGTTTCTCGATGCGATGCGGCGTGTCGTCGAAGAAAGAAACATCACGGACGTGATCCTCGCCGCGCGCTGGAACCTCTATGCCGGCGGCTGGCCGGCATGGGGGATCGAAAGCCGCCAGAGCGAGCAATTTTTCCTCCACGATGCGGAGACATCGTCAGCCTCGCTGCAGGAAAACACGCGCGTTTTGACCCGCGCGCTGCGCAGGACCGTAACTGAACTCACCGACCAGAGGCGTCGTGTCTGGATCATCGCGCAGGTGCCCTACGCCGGATTCCGAGTGCCGGCTGAACTCGCCCTCGCGCGTTTTTCGCCCATCGTTTCCGCACGCGCGGGCCCGGACCCGGCTAAGCACGATGCGCGCGCCGCCCCCGTCACGCAGATCTTTGACGACCTTGCGCAACCCGGCCGCGTGACGATCCTCAACCCGTCACAACAGTTGTGCGCCAAAACGCCATGTCTTCTCGCCGATGGCTCGACGCCGATCTATCGGGACGATGACCATCTCTCCCGCGAAGGCGCCTTGCTAATTGCACCCTCGCTCGCACCGATTTTCGCTCCGTTAGCGCAATAAGCACGCCGCGAACCCGATCGCCAACCGCGACCGACGCCAAAAGCCGCGTCATGCCCGACGCACTTTATCTCTGCATCGGCCAGTCGAACATGATCGGCTACAACCGGTCGCCCGTGCTCGATGGACGGCAGCCAGCATCCGCTCCGCCTGCTGCAGAAAAACCAATCCGCCTGAGCAAACTGCGGCTGTGGACTGGGTACGGTCTGCGCGCGTTGCCAAGCCCGTTCCTATTGCCGGACGAAGCGACGTTCGGCCTGCCCAATCTCACACCGACACCGGGGCATGGGCCGCTGCCGAGCTTCGCAGACCAGATCCGCCGCAAACACCGGTTGAACCCCGCATTCCTGCTGTGCGCGCGCAACGGTCATGGGTTTGCAAGCTGGTCGCCCGGCAGCATCTTTCACCGTAAAATGCTCCGCCGCCTCATGCACGGCATGACCGAGCTGCCGCTTGCCGGCGTACTCGTACAAATCGGCGAAACCGATGCGGCGACCGCGGACGATGCCGAGCAGTGGCAAGCGCGCGTCCGCGATCTTCTAAGCGAGGTCAGGTCCACCGCTAACCGGATAAACACGGCGCTCGGCCGCGCACAAACCCACATTCCCGTCACCCTCGCACGGCTCGGCCGCCTAAGTGCCGCGCGCGTGCATTCCGGTGATTTCCCTTATTGGGATTGCGTCGCGCGACAGCAGCAAGAGAGCGCTTTGCCTGGCGTGACGATCGTCGAAACATCGGATCTGCCACGCGAGCCCGACGGACTACATTTTTCAGCGACCGCGCTCGACGAACTGGGCAGGCGTTTCGTGGATGCCACGCCACCCCCGAACCTTCTCGGTTATCCACCGCCCGAGCCTCGTCGAACGTCACCGCGCGCGCTATAGGCCGCATACCGCGTGAACGTCGCGCGGATGTCGGGTCTCGACGATGTCGCCCGTGGCCGATGGCACGGTGAGCAACGTCGCTTTGTTTATGGGTGGAGATTAATCGCCATGGATCTCGTGATGAACGTTCTGCTGAACGTGTTCGAATTCCTCGGGATCGAGCACGCGAACCAGATCATTATCTTCATCATGGTCATGGGGCTCGGGCTGATGTTCAAGCTCGGTGACATGGCCCGTTGGGTGATCGGCGTTTTCCTCCTCATCATGGGCATCTCGCTGTTCACGGCAATCTATCAGCTTCGCTATGACGCCCGCGCGCAATGCATCTATGTCTATGACGCGGACAAACCGGTTATCGCGGACAGCGAAACGCGCACGCTCGCCTGGCGGGACGTGCGCACGATGAGCTGCCCCGCGCTCTGGGTCGCCCGGAACGAGATCTATTACCGCGCAAACTACTGCTTCTACACGGCGACCGCGTACAGCTATTTCGGAGAGAAAAAAGGCGGTTGCGACGACCGAGCGAAGGGCCCAACGAGCGGCACGAGCTGGGAGAACTTTACGTTGCTCAAGCGCGCCGCGACCCGAAAGGGTTGCCGTATTCAGCCGCGAACCTGCGCCGATCTCGGACGGGTCGATTCATCGAAGCTTGTCATCAACCGCAAGCCGCTCGGCGAACAATGAACCGCCGGCGTTAAACAGCGCCCAAGTGTGCGAGCCAAAGTTCTACCGACCGCCCGCGCAAGTACCTAAGCGAGCGCCTAGTTATCATCCATTTTGAGCGCAGCAATGAACGCGTCTTGCGGGATATCAACCTTGCCGAACTGGCGCATCTTTTTCTTCCCCGCCTTCTGCTTCTCAAGGAGCTTGCGCTTCCGCGTAATGTCGCCGCCGTAGCACTTCGCTGTCACATCCTTGCGCAGTGCCGCGATCGTCTCACGTGCGATCACCTTCGCGCCGATCGCTGCCTGAACCGGGATCTTGAACAGATGGCGCGGGATCAGGTCTTTCAGCTTTTCGCACATCCCCCGACCGCGCGCCTCGGCACGATCACGGTGCACGATGATCGAAAGCGCATCGACCGGCTCGCCGTTCACCAGCAATGACATTTTGACGAGATTTTCGGACTCGTAGCCGAGCAGCTGGTAGTCGAACGACGCGTATCCGCGCGTGACCGACTTCAGCCGGTCGTAGAAGTCAAACACCACTTCGTTGAGCGGCAGTTCATAGACCACCATCGCGCGCGCACCGGCATACGTCAGATCCTTCTGCCGCCCACGCCGGTCCTCACAAAGCTTGAGGACAGCCCCGAGGTATTCGTCCGGCACGAGGATCGTCGCAGAAATCCACGGCTCTTCGATCCGCTCGATCTGCACCGGGTCCGGCATGTCAGCCGGATTGTGCAGCTCGATCATTTCGCCGTCGTTCGTGTAGATATTATAGATCACACTTGGCGCGGTCGTGATCAGCTCGATACCGAATTCACGCTCGATCCGCTCGCGCACGATTTCGAGATGCAGCAAGCCGAGAAAACCGCAGCGGAAACCGAAGCCAAGCGC
>JBCBJG010000260.1:0-4760 GCA_038523655.1 Pseudomonadota bacterium
AATACGACGCTGGTGCTTGCGGACTTCGACGGCGACCGGGCGTATCAGATCGTCAGCGAGTTTGGCCGAGTGAACTGCCGAGGGCTTCAGCGGTTTGCGCGGAGCCGGTGCTGAGGGCGCAGCGCGCAGGCAGCGACTACTGGCAAGAGACGACTGGCAAGCGAAAGGGATATGGCGAAGCGTTGGGGCGCTGTCAGGACGGCGGGCCGACGCGCTGCGCCGGCCACCGCTCCCGCCAACGCGGCCTCAGACGACAACGATCCGCGCGCCGGGCCTGACCCGCTCATACAGATCGATCACGTCCTGGTTGACGAGCCGGACACACCCGCTCGACACCGCCTTGCCGATGCTGCGTGCTGAACGGGTGCCGTGCAGGCGGTAGAGTGTGTCCTTGCCGTTCTGATGGATGTAGAGCGCGCGGGCGCCGAGTGGATTGCGCAGGCCGGGTGCCATGCCGCCGTTCGCCGCGCTGAACCGGCGAAGCCGCGGCTCGCGTGCGATCATCTCGGCTGGCGGGGTCCAGGTTGGCCATTTGCGTTTCCATGCGATCGTGCCGCGCCCCGACCACTCAAACCCTTGCCGCCCGAGCCCGACGCCGTAGCGCATCGCGCGACCGCCGCGACCTACAAGATACAGAAAATAATTCTCCGTATCGACAATCACGGTGCCCGGGCGCTCAGGCGACCGATAATCGACCTCCTGGCGCATGAAGTGCGGGGCAAGGCGTTCTGGTTTCACGGCGGGGATCGGAAACCGCTCATCCGGACGCGGACCATAAAGCGTTGAGAAACGGCGCGCGCGCACGCTCGCGGATGGCCCGGTTGCGACGCCGCCCGAACGACAGCCCGCAACGGTCACCGCGCATGCCGACAACAGACCGAGGCTCACCGCGCGTCGTGTTGGTGCTGCAGCGGTCGTGGCCTGCTTGGTGGGCATAGGTTCGGTCAGCCGGTGATGGGTGGTGCCGCATGATCGTCGGTGCGCGCGGCCAGGCGATACCGGGAAGGCACCGGGGTCTTGTTTGGTCGTCATGGTCGTTCTCTCCGCGGCGCGACAGGCGCGCCTGATGGCGACGGGTGCCTCGAGCTGCACGGCGGCGTGCTGGGTCAGACCAGGACGACACAGTGCGCGCAGGCACAATTCGTTGAATTATCTGGAAGAACGCGCGAAGGGCGCGGCGGTTCAGCCGAGCCGCGGTGGTCGCAATGTGCGGCGGGCGACGGGCGCGTCAGGTTCCATGAAGGCGGGCATGCGCCAGGTTGCCCCCATGGTCGTCGGCTGACGCTGATCCGCGAGAATGCAATCGCCGTGTCCGCCGCTCGTGCACTCGCCGGGCAGATCCGGCGGCGTGGGCACTTTGCCGAGGCAGCATTTCGCTTCATGCGCAGCGTCGAGCGCCGGCACGTGTATCTGATGCAGGTGATCCGAACGCGTTGACGCCGCGATCTCAGCGATGGGGTTGGTGGGCGGATGCGCCTCGGGCGCGATCATCGCCGCTGAGAAATCGCCGGCCGCCAAGGCGGCCGACGCTGGTCCAACCATCGCCAAGACGCCCAGGGCCAACACGCATGCCACGAGGCATGTGTGACGCGCGCAATCCCAGAGGCGTGTAAAGCGAATAACCATCACGACGACATGGCATGCGCCGGGCCCACAACCCCAGCGCCGCCCGCTCACGACCCCGTGAGATGCAACGCAATCCGCCGAGACCGTGCCCTCGAAGCATCAGTGACGATCGCCCGCGACGGAAGGGTCCCGGGCGCGTTGCGGCCGTGCGCTAGACCGTGATCGGTTCGCCCACGTTCGGCACAACGACGTTGTGTCCGTCCATTTCGGCGACGAATGCATCTGCCGACTGGTCGATGATCGGGAAGGTGCCGAAATGGCAGGGGATGATCGTCTCGAATCGGAAAAACCGGCGGCAGGCGAAGGCGGCGGATTTTGCCCCCATCGTGAAGCGGTCCCCGATGGGTACAATCCCGACCTTCGGCTCGTACAGGTCGCTCGTGATCGCCATGTCGCTCATCACGTCGGTATCGCCCATGTGGTAGATCGTCGGCTCACCATCAGCACGGAAGACCAGACCGCAGGACGCGCCGAGATAGACCGGTTTTCCGTCCACCATCGTCGACGACGAATGCGCGGCATTGACGAAGGTTACGTCGACGCCGGCCGCCGTCAGCGTGCCGCCCGGGTTGCCGAGGTCAATCTTCTCGACGCCTTGCGCCTGCAGATACAGCGCGAGCTCGTACACCGCGACGAGCGTCGCACCGCTTTTCTCGCAGATCGCTTTGGTATCGCCGACATGGTCGTCGTGCCCGTGGGTCAGGAGGACGTGCGTCGTCCCCGTCGCAACCTCGTCGACCGACTTCCCGCTGTCCTCGAAGGTCGAGTTGCCGGTAAGAAACGGGTCTATCAACAAGTTGGCGCTGCCAGTTTCGAGGCGAAAGCAGGAATGGCCGTACCAGGTGATCTTCATTGCGAGATCCTTTGCGCGGGGGGTTACTCGTCTTGCGGGTTCTCTCGCGTCCGTCCCGGCGGGACAAGGTGTTCGGCAGAGGGCGGGCGGACCATCGTATGACGGAACGCTCGACAAAGACTGCGGGGACTGCGGGGACTGCCGGAACCCCCTCGCCTGGGGGACCGGACGCGACGGGCAGTGTGCCGGGTGCCGTGCATACCGATGTCATCGCCTTCGCGAAGGATATCGGCACCATGGGTCGCCTGCTCGGCCTCGATCCCGGGACCAAAACGATCGGCGTTGCCGCCTGCGATCCCACGCGGCGGATTGCGACCAGCGTCGAGACCATTCGACGGAAGAAATTTGCTGACGATGGCGCCCGCCTCGCGGCGCTCGCGCGGGAGCGATCCGCCGTCGGATGCGTAATCGGCCTCCCCCTCAACATGGACGGCAGCGAAGGACCAAGGGCGCAGTCCGCCCGGGCGTTTGCGCGGAACCTGAGTGCGCACTTCGCCCGAGTAAATCTCGCGATGCCGCTCCTGCTCTGGGACGAGCGGCTCTCCACGGCGGAAGCGGAGCGCGCGTTGATCGCGACGGATACCAGCCGACGCAGACGCGCGCAGGTGATCGATCAGCAGGCGGCGGCAATTATTCTCCAGGCTGTGCTCGACCGGCTCTACTATCTCGATGGGTAGGGTGGGCCGCGATGCCGGAGATTGCGAGACGGCTGCGACAGTGCATGGCTCGGCGGCTGCCAACGCGACACCGGTTGATCTGCTTGCGGTCGTACTGATGATCACCGGCATCACGCTTGCGGCACTCAACGGCGCGCTCATGAAAGTGCTCTCGCAGGACATGTCAGAGTTCATGATCGTGTGGGCGCGCTATGCGGGATTTGCGCTGCTGATGCTCCCCCTCGTCGTCGCGCGCGACGGGGCCGGCGCTTTTTCTCCCGCACGCCCCGGGCTTCAGGTCCTCCGCGCCCTGGCAATGGCAACCGCAACGGTTTGTTTTGTGGCCGGCGCACGCACCCTGAACTTTGCTGATGCCATCGCGATCATCTATATTTATCCCTTTATTCTGGTCCTTCTGGCGCCGGTCTTTCTTGGCGAGCGCGTGCCAACGGTAGCCTGGGTCGGTGTGGTTGGCGGGTTCATCGGCGTTCTGGTCGTCATGCGCCCATCGTTCGACAGACTGGACGCAGATGCGCTGCTCGTTCTTTTCTGCGGCCTGATGGTCGCGATCCATCTGCTGCTCAACCGCAAATTGGCACCGCTCAGCGATCCGATGAAAACGTCGTTCTGGGGCGCGCTCATCGTTGCGCTGGGCCTCGCCGTCACGTTGCCATTCGTCTGGCAGACACCGGACCGCCACCAGATGCTGCTGCTTGGCGGGATCGCTGCGACCAGTGCGGTCGGCCAGTCGATCATTTTGTATGCCTTCAGCCGAGCCGAAGCCTCGGCGCTTGCGCCCTTCACCTACAGTGAGATCGTCGGCGCGATCGTGATTGCATGGCTCATCTTCGGCACGGTGCCAGACAGTATATCGTGGCTCGGGATGGCGCTGATCGTCGCGAGCGGGGTGATCGTCGCGCGCACGCCACGACTCGGTGCAAAAACGGCGCGGAAGCGGTCGGCGATATAGAGACCAGACCGTTGCGTTGCGGTGGCCAGAGGAGACCTCATGACACGGATAGAAATAAATGCCCGCGAGGCATGGGGCATGGCCCGGGGTTGCGCGCGGGCATCGACCGTCGGGCTCGCGACGCTCGCTGCCGTATCGCTCGCGTCCGCTGGCGTTGCCCTCACCGCCGGCACTACGGCTGCCCAGGCTGCTCAGGCCGCCCAAGCATCACCCATCACCGCCTCAGCGCGAAAAAACTGTCGGAACACCGCGCGCTTTGCCGACTGGCTGGCGTCGTTCAAACAGGAAGCGCGGCAGGAAGGCATTCCCGCCCCGGCCATTCGCGCAGCGCTGCGCGGGGTCACGCTCGACCGATCGGTGATCCGTTCGGACCGACGGCAGAATATTTTCTCCCTCAGCTTTCTGCAGTTCGTGAAAAAGCTGGTTTCGGCCAATCGGCTGCGTCGCGGGCCACGGATGATTGCGAAGCACCGGCAGACCTTTGCCCGGGCCGAACGGGAATTCGGCGTACCACCAGCTGTGATCACCGCCTTTTGGGGACTGGAGAGCGATTTTGGCTCCTTCATGGGGAAGAAGTCTTCGATCCGTTCGCTCGCGACGCTCGCCTATGATTGTCGGCGTCCAGAGCTTTTTCGTCCCCAGCTCAAGGCGGCGA
>JBCBJG010000261.1:0-4756 GCA_038523655.1 Pseudomonadota bacterium
AAGGCACGTTCGCTTGTGGCGACGCCGGTGCGGGCCAGTTCGTCGTCGAACGCATCAAGTGTCGAGCGGCCGCGGGCGAGTGAACTGGCATCGCGGATGATGCCGACATCTTTCCACATGGTCTCGAGCAAGGCGTCGCGAATGTCGTTGAGCCCGTTTCCCGTCTGTTGGAACGGGGCAAGGGCATCGCCGACGGCAGCTGCGACGCGGTCTTCGTCGACGGGGCGGTGACCCGGATTTTGCGCAACCCAGCCGGGCATGACATCGCCTGCGATGCCCCCGAAGACGGTCGAGTTCGCAACGCCGTTACCGCCGAGCCGATTGGCGCCATGCACTCCGCCAGCATCTTCGCCGGCAACGAAGAGCCCGGGAACCGCAGTCGAAGTGTCGACATCGCAGATCACGCCACCCATCAGATAATGTGCTGTCGGGACGACCTCGACGAGACCGCCCGCGAGATCGAACCCGCAGTCACGGCACCGTTCCACCATGCCCTTGAACTGACGCGCGACCTTCTCCGGCCCGAGGTGCGCCATCGAGATATAAAGTCCGCCTTCCGGCGTGGTGTTGCCGGCGCGCATTTCGGAGAACATTGCGCGCGAGACGATATCGCGAGTCGCCCGTTCGGCCCGCGGGTCGTAGCGCTCCATGAAACGCTGCTCGGTACCGTCGAGGAGATATCCGCCGGCGCCGCGCAGCCCCTCCTCGATAATGGTGCCGGTCATCCGTGTGCCTGGCCCGGCGAGCACGCCCGTTGGGTGGAACTGCACCATTTCCATGTCACGCAACTCGAGCCCGAAGCTGAGCGCCATAGCCAGGCCGTCCATTGATTTGTCACCAGAGGGCGTGTGGTACTTGTACATGGTCGGCCCGCCGCCGCTCGCGAGCAACACGGCCTGTGCTTCAATCAGATGGAACGCACCGGTGCGCATGTCGACGAACAGCACGCCGGCAATTGTGTCGCCCGCAGTGTCAGGGATAAGCGCGATCGCGCGGTGTTCCTCGCGGCGCGCCACCGGTGTCGCCCAGACCTGCTCCATGAGCCGATTGATGATTTCGATGCCGGTCAGGTCACCTTTGTGCACCGTGCGATCAAAGGTCTGACCTGCGAACGCTTTTCCGTGGATCGAGCCGTCGGGATTGCGGTCGAAGAAACAGCCGATCTCGTTTTCCAGCTCGCGAACGCGTTCGATCGCGGTTTCGACCAGCGTCCACGCGAGGTCCTGATGTGGAAGCCATTTGCCTCCCTCGATCGTGTCCATGAAATGCCGCTCAACGCTATCGCCCGCGCCGAGCGCGACGTTGTAGCCGCCCTGAACCATCCGCGTGCAGCCGGATTTGCCGAGCAGGCCCTTGGACGCAATCGTGACCTCGAGATCCGGGTTTGCGCGGTGTGCGTGCAGCGCGGCGAAGAGCCCTGCGCCGCCTGCGCCGATGATCAGGATGTCGGTCTGTGAGCGGGCGATATCGGTCATGGTCAGAGCCAGATCATGAGGAGGAAAAGGACGGCGGCTGTGGCGCTGAGCGCCATGATGATGATCGCGAGCCGGCGGTGGCCGCTCGCGACCTGAGCATTTTCTATCGCAAGCACACGAAGGCCGCCGAGAAGATGCACTGCGAGGAGGAAAACAAGTACGCTTTCGGCAAGTTTGACGACCGGCAGCTCCGTCCACGCGATGAACCCGCCGAGCGCGGCTTCGCCCTCTATCGCGAGCCCCAGCACAAGGAAGTGCATCGGGAGGAAAATGGCGAGCAGCACCCCCGACATCCGATGGATGAAAGCGGCGTGCCAAAGCACGTTTCGGCGATAACCGCTGTTGGCGACGGGTGTGCGAGGACCGGGTGTGAGCGAGCGGACCTGACTGTTAGCGCGAGCGTTGCTCTCAATCGTCGCCATCAGGCGCTCCCCGGAAAGACCACGGCCCAGACAGCGCGCAGCCCCAGTAGCAGGAGCACCATAAACGTGCCGTAGAGCACGAGGTCGAGCGTGCGCGGATTGCGGGTCAACCAGTCAGCGGAGACCGAGCGCAGGCCGATGGCGGCGTGGACCGCAGCGGCGATCACGAAGGTCCCGTAGAACAACGCCCAGAAAACACTCCCCTGTGTCCGTGAGAGAATCTCGCCGGCGGTCAGACCGTCATGCGCCGCGTAGAAAATGAGCGCGAGATGCGCCAGCAGCAGCGGGATCATGACAACCGCGCTCGCGCGCTGCAGCACATAGAGGCGGATCGGGGTCATGCGGCCGCTCCGTCGGTTCCATCTACGCCTTTTGGCTCCAACTCACCGCGCAGGTAAGCGGCGACGGACAGCCGCTTCAGCCCGGCGATCGAGTATGTTGGGTTGAGCGCTGCGGGGCAGTGCTGTTCGCAGGATTGGTGGCTATGGCAACTGTGGCATCCACCGTCGGCGCTCACGGCTTGCAGGCGCGCGCGACTGTCGCCGTCGCGTACGTCGTTCTGCAAAGCCCACGCGCGATTAAGCGCGGCCGGGCCGAGGTAGTCCGGGTTCCAGCGGACGCTGTCGCACGCGGCATAGCAGATCCCGCAGTTGATACACTCGATCGCGGCATCGACGGCGCGTCGTTCAGGACTGTCCGGCGAGATTGCCTCGATCGGATCATGGCGGTCACGCGTCGGGGTGAACCGGCCTTTCGCGCGCTGCCATTTCTCGAAGAACACGGTCATATCCGCCGCGAGATCCTTGATCACCGGCAGGTTGGCGAGGGGGGCGAGACGAAGGCTGCCATCGTCGGCAAGAACGTTGGCGACGTGGGTTCGGCAGGTCCAGCGCGGCCGGTCGTTCACCATCATCGCGCATGACCCACATACGCCGACGCGGCACGCGAAGCGGTACGCCAGCGTCGGATCACGCTCGCGCTGAATGAACGTGACGACGTCGAGCACGGTCTGGTTGTCCCGCCGGGGGACATCGAAGGTTTCGTATGCGCCGTCCGTGTTGCCGCGCCACACGGAGACGGAGATGTCAGAAGGTGCCGACACGGGACCCCTGTACGGTTGGTCAGAATTGCGACCAGCGTGCGTTGGCGTGGTCGGGTCCGTCAAGGCGTCAAAGGGCCGTCCATCGACGGGTTCGGCCGGAGCGTGCGTTTCGTATCCGGCCTAGGCTGGACGGTCGTCGGTCAGCCGCTCACGGATCATCGCCTCTAAAGCATCGGGCGTTGTATCGAGGACAAGCGCGCCCTCGTCAGCAATCCGACGCACCGCATCCTCGAACGTGCGCTCGACCGAGAATGGGGTCTCGCGCACGGTGGCGGCGCGAAACATATCGCGGGCAACCCGCGCAGTCTTGAGCAGGTCGCCGGTCGCGAGCCGCTCGTTGCATTCGGCGACGAGGCGATACTGATCGGCGTGGCGTACCTTCGAGGGCGTGGAAAGGAGCGCCAGCGCCTCGTCGATTGTCGCCCGAGAAGCGAGGCCGCGCAGGCCGCTGTCTTTCAGTTTGGGCTTGGGGACGCGAAGGGTCATGCCCGAGTTCATCCCGGAGGACGAAAAGACCACGACCACCACGTCCACGGTCGCGCCGCCAATATCGAGCGTGTCGAGGCCGGTTACGGTACCAATCCCATGCGTTCCATGGACGACCGTCAAGCCGGGCGCGAGTGCGGCAGGGTCGAGCGCTGCGGAGTCACTGGTTGAGGATGCCATTGCGCGCGTGGTTTTCCCGCAGAAGGAGTCGTTTGCTGCCGATCTGGGCAAACGAATGGTGTCGACGCGGCTACCGTCGCACCCAACGCCATTAAATCAACGCGCAATCAGCGTTGTTCCTCGTCAGCATATCAACTAATTTGCATTCCGGGTTTGGCGCGCTGTCAGCGTAACCCCGACGTCAAACCCACACGTGACCAGGCATTCCCCAAGTGCCGGCCTCGTGGAGGGTGGTCAGCGCATGCCAGTGCGCCGGCCACCCTTTCCACGTCACCGCGTCTTCGTCGATGCCCCCCAAGGCATCTGTTCGGCTTCGGCGCACCAAAGAGGCTGCCTAAGCCGGCGTCCGCGCCATAGGCGCCCCCGACGTCAAACGGTCTTGGCGGCCCGGCTCGCGCGCTGCCGTTTCCCCATGACGGCGCAGTGAGCCGCGAGGTCGTCGCAACCACGACGGGGTGGTACGAAAATTGCCGATCACGAGGAAGGTTCGGATTTCCACAGCCGAGGGCCAGGTGACCCGTGCCGGCGCAGGCAAGGCCACGGGTCGAGCGTGGGCGAGCGAACGCGTGATGGTGATTGCGAGGTCGGTCGTGCGGTGGCATGGACAGCGCGCGTAACAATGCACTCCACGGTTGTGTGCGACTGCACACGCCGTCGGGACCGATTAGGGGCAGGTTGGGTGCGCAGCACGCGACAGCGGACCTAACGTTGGTGGGATGGCACTCGAGGGTTGGCGCCTCCAAGATGGCGCTGGAGGATTGGCATGTCAGAGTCCGATAGCAGGCGCATGAACGGCGCGACGCGGCCTGTTCGCGACGAGATGGAGCAGGTGCGCCAGCTCCTCGTCGGCGACCTCCAGGCCGAAAACACTCGACAAATCGCGGCGCTCGAAACACGGGTTGCCCAGCTCGAAATGCAGGTCGCTGCGCTGTTGGCTCACGGTGCGGCTGTACGTGCAGCGTGGGATCAGGAACTTGGGGCGCTGCCAACGGCTTCTGGGACTGTCGATCCAGCGGCAGAGCAGGCGGAAGCCCCGGTGGGCGCCCGAGGCGATCTACGACGAATTGCAGTCGACCGGTGGCGTCGAGCGT
>JBCBJG010000262.1:0-4672 GCA_038523655.1 Pseudomonadota bacterium
ATCGCCTGCCGTGCGGATGAACGGCGCGTGCAACGATCAAGCAATGGAGCGGTTCGATGGTCTCTGATACGCGCGAAAAGCCGGCGGACCCATCGGCGCCGATCGAGCTCTTCTTCTGGCCGACGCCGAACGGCTTCAAGATCGCGATGATGCTGGAGGAGTGCGCGCTTCCCTACGCGGTCCGCTTCATCAACATCGCGCGCGGCGATCAGTTTGCACCGGAGTTTCTCGCCATCGCGCCGAACAATCGCATCCCCGCGATCGTCGATCCGGACGGCCCAGGCGGCGCCCCGATATCCGTGTTCGAATCCGGCGCGATCCTGACGTACCTCGCGCGCAAGACCGGGCTTTTTCTCCCTGAAGACCCGCGCGAACGCGTGGAAGTCGAGCAATGGCTTTACTGGCAGGTGGGTGGCCTCGGGCCGATGGCCGGCCAGGCCCATCATTTCCGCATCTATGCCAGTGAGAAGGTGCCGTACGCCATCCAGCGCTACACGGACGAGGTGAACCGCCTGTACGGGGTGATGGATCGTCGCCTCGCCGCCTTGCCGTATCTCGCCGGCACCGAAATCTCGGTCGCCGATATCGCAGCATATCCCTGGGTCCGCTCACATGAACGTCAGGGACAGGACCTCGCGGCGTTTCCGGACCTCAAGGCCTGGTTCGAGCGGATCGCCGCCCGCCCGGCGACGCGGGCAGCCTACGAGATCGGCACGGCAGAGCGCGCTGCGTTTGATATTGCGAAGGATGCGGCGGCTAAGGACGTGCTTTTCGGCCAGCGCGCATAGTGGGCGTCGCGCGTGCGAGGCGGCGTTGACTACACGAAGCGCGCTCGCCTCTGCTCAAGCTCGACCCTAGAACGGCGCCGCCGGCGAAGCTGCCTTGCCGAGCGTCCGCTTGATGACGACTGAGGCGACTGTGCGCGCGGCGAGGCTCGGCGCATCGTCAGGCCGTTGCCCGTCCGCGTAACCGGATGCCGAGACCCCGCTGCCACCGCTCGTCGGCAACGATGGCGATGCACAGCCGCCAATCAATCCAAGCGCGGCAAAAACAATACCCGTGCGCGCAACTCTTGAAACTGTAGATCGCATCAGACCCCCCGATACGCGATGCGCAGGTGACGTATCAGATCGCGAAGGATGCGGTCACGGGTCAGCCTCCGGCCGCGGCGTGCATGCTGCGCAAGCGTGGAAAATAGGCAACACGCGTTGAACAGCCGTCGCGCGTAGCCGTGCCGTTTACCCCTCACAGAGAAGCTTTGCGCAACGCTCAAGTCATGTCCCGTTCCGTGACAGTTCCCTGCCGCGGAGTGGGGATACGGCGTACGCCGAAAAGTTTTTTCCTCCCATCGAGTGCCGTTTACCAAATTTTCTTCCGCGCAACGCTTGAATGCGCCTGCGCCCCGGAGGTGGGCGCGGTTTGGGAGTAGGGTTGCTGCACGGATCACCTCCGCGGCAATCGTAAGCAGAAGGAAAAGCGGCGATGGCACGCTTGACTTTGGAGACGGCGAAAGGGGCAGCGATTGTCCCCTCACTGCCGACGGCCGAGACGTTGTTCGAACTCGGACTGATGTATTCGGCGGGCCGTGATTGCGATCCGGACATGATCAAGGCGCATAAATGGTTCAATCTGGCGGCGCAGCGCGGCAAGGCGGAAGCCCGCACGCTGCGGATCGAGCTGTCGAAGGAAATGACCCGCCGCGAGATCTCGGAAGCGCAGCGCCAAGCGCGCGAGTGGCTGCGGAAGCACTAGCTCTGGCAACTGGGCAAGGCTCTGTCCCGGGCCGAGCGCGCTTAAAACCAAAGAGCCGCGCGAGTGGCTGCGGAAGCACTAGCCTTGCAACTGGGCAAGGCTCTGTCCTGGGCCGAGCGCGCTTAGAACCAAAGAGCCGCGCGAGTGGCTGCGGAAGCACTAGCTCTGGCAACTGGGCAAGGCTCTGTCCTGGGCCGAGCGCGATTAAAACCAAAGAGCCGCGCGAGTGGCTGCGGAAGCTCTAGCCATGCAACTGGGCAAGGCTCTGTCCTGGGCCGAGCGCGTTGAAAACCAAAGCGCCGCGCGAGTGGCTGCGGAAGCACTAGCTCTGGCGACTGGGCAACGCTCTATCTAGGGCCGAGCGCGTTTGAAACCAGCGAGCCGTGCGAGTGGCTGCGAAAACCTGAGCTCGCGGGTAGCGCAGAGCTGGTCGTGAACGAGCGCCACCGAAAGCACACCCAACCCGTGCAGCGAGCCGCGCGCGCGATCAGCAGTCCTGGAAGAACGAGGTGACGCACTGCCAGCTCGACTTGGCAGCGTCGCCCACCGTCTCCGCAGCATCTCCCACGGTTTCGCCGATCGTCTCGCCCGTCTTCTTGATGGCTGTGCCGGTCTTGCGCGTCGCGTCCCCAACGGTTTCGCCAGCTTTCTGCAGTTGCTCACCGGTCGACTGCACGGCGCGGTCCGTCGCCTCGACAAGTGTCTTCGGTGGCGTGGCCGGGGCAGCTTTTCCCTCCGCAGAATTACCGTCTGTCACGGTCGTGGGCGCTGTTCCGCTGACCGCATCCGGCGACCCTTCCCCCGCAATGCCGGAGGGAAATGGCGTCACCGGCCCGGTGTAGGCCATGGTGATTTTCGCGCCAATGCAGGGACGTTCGCCGCCCCGCACGACGAAACAGCTCTGATGGCCGAATTGTCGGGCAAGCTCACCAGCGCAGAACAGCTCGGCAGACTGGTCCATCGTGCCTTCTTCAGGAGGAAAAAGCTCGCATGCGTAGCGCGCTTCAGGCGCCGCGCAGGAAACGCAGACGTTGATGTAGACGCTCTCCGAGGCCGGCCGGCTTTGCGAAGTGGTCTGCGCGGCCACAACCGTCGGCACGCTGACGAGCGCCGCGACAAACAAACCGGTGACCCAGCTGCGCATCACGGCAGCCCGTTGTCGACGTGCGTCGTGTACGCCGGGCGTTGCTGCAACTGCGTACAATAGCGCGTGACGTGCTCGAGCTCCGGGCGCGCGATATCGAGCGCGAACCAGCGGTGGACATACATTCCGATCGCGAGGTCGGCGGCCGTGAAGGTCTCCCCGCAGACATAACCTCCGGTGCGCTCGAGCTGCCGGTCGAGGACCCCGAGAAACTTAGTCGCTTCCGCCAGGGCGAGTGACTGATGTTCGGTCGTGTTGAATGGCGCGTGATTGAGGTGTCCACCCATGAACAGGATGCGGAACGGCCGGACCATCTCGGCGCCCTGCCAGTCCATCCAGTGCTCGACCCGTGCGAGCGCCTTCGCATCGGACGGCAGCAGGTGCTCCGCCTCCGCCTTGCGACAGAGATAGCGCACGATGGTGTTGGATTCGCCGATCAGCAGATCATTGTCGATCAACGCCG
Source organism: Pseudomonadota bacterium (assembly GCA_038523655.1). GTDB lineage: Bacteria > Pseudomonadota > Alphaproteobacteria > Rhizobiales > CALHAX01 > CALHAX01. Next base: position 3,360 of record JBCBJG010000262.1, read on the forward strand.
GCACGAGCCCTGCCGGGTTCACCCGCTGGAATTCCTGCGCATCGGTCGGCTCGAAGCCCCGGCCATAATCCTTGCGCTCGTAAGCGAGGTCGAGTTCGGCGAGGGTCCAGAGCACCTTGCGCACGTTTGACGAATTTGCGCGGCCCAGAAGCGTAAGCATGAAATACCGTGGTTGCGTTGACGAGCCCCGCGGTTCTAGGGGCGGGGCGGGGTGATGGCAATGTGTGCGGTCGGGCGCCCGCCGGTTGCTGTCGAGCTGATGTGTGGCCTGCGTAGCGCGCGGTGAGCTGGATCCGCGCGTTCCGCGAGCTCGGCGATCTGCGGCCTGAGCGGGACGAGAGCAGGGGTGAGGGCCAAGGCCGAAGCCGAACGCCGAAAATGCCGGGGGGCAGCGTTATGACAGCGACGCAACACGAACCGACGCCATCGACAAAGACGGCGACATCCCGCGCGCCGAGCCTGCGGGCGGCGTTGGCGACCATGATCGCGCCCCACGCCTACATCGTGGCGACCGGCATCGCCTTACCCGTCCTCGCGCCCATCGCCGCGGCGGACATCGGGTTCGATCGCGCCTATGTCGGGCTTTTTTCGTCCGCGAATTTCGGGATTGCCGCGGTCGCAGTCGCCTTCGGCGCGGTGTTCGTCGCCCGCGTTGGGCCGATCCGCGCTGTCCAAGCCTGCGCCCTCGCCGGCGTGCTCGCCGTCCTCACGATCGCTACCGGCAGTCTCTGGCTCCTGCCGCTCGCTGCGATCCTGTGTGGGCTGAGTTATGCGCCGCCGAACCCGGCGAGCTCGCCGCTGCTGCTTGCCCTCGCGCCGCCCGCCCGTCGCTCGTCGATCTTTTCCCTGAAGCAGATCAGCGTGCCACTCGGCGGTGCGTTCTCCGGCTTTTTTCTCCCGCCACTTGCGGGCGCGATCGGCTGGCAGGGCGCCCTGTTGGCGATGGCAGCGCTCGGTGTCGCGATTATTCTGGCGATCGCGCCATGGCGGGCGACCTTCGATCACGTGGTCGCGAACACCTCCGGTGAGCCGAAACCGGCGACCCGCCCGCTCAAGGCGCTCGCCGCACTCCGACATGACCGGACACTGAGAGCGATCGGTGGCATGTGCTTCGGCTTCGCGGCGCTGCAGTACACATTCACCGGAGTGTTCGTCGTCTTCCTGGTTGCCCGCGCAAAACTCGATGTGGTCGATGCCGGTGCGCTCCTCGGCTTCGGGCTCGCTGGATCTATCGTCATGCGGGTGGTGTGGGGCGCGCTTGCCGACCGCTTCGGAGATGCGCTCGTCCTGCTGATGCTCGCGATCGTCATGGC
>JBCBJG010000263.1:0-4641 GCA_038523655.1 Pseudomonadota bacterium
CAAATCGATGAGGAGAAGTGCGGTCTCGCGACCAAACCGCGTGATCATGCGCTCATTTCCTCCCTCAGCTTCCTGGACCGCGCGCGTCCGCTGCACAGAGACAGTCGCACGGCGCTTGGGTGATCAGGCTGCTGCATTCCGATCGCCGCGCATCGCCTTCGCAGCCTCCGCACGCATGGCTGAAATGTTTCCCGCGTAATCGCCCCCCTTGAAAACGCCCGACCCGGCGACGGCAACGTCCGCACCCGCTTCGACCACGGCGGCGACGGTCGCGACATTGACGCCGCCGTCGACCTCGAGATGGATGTCGCGGTCACCGATCATCTCGCGCAACGCGGCGATCTTCGGCAGTTGCGAGGCAAGGAAACTCTGGCCACCGAACCCCGGATTGACCGTCATCACCAGGATCAGATCGACCGTATCGAGAACGTAGCCAACGGCCTCCGGAGGCGTCGATGGTGTCAGGCTCACGCCGGCTTTCTTGCCGAGATCACGGATCAGCCGCAGCGTGCGATCAAGATGCGGTCCCGCCTCGGCGTGCACCGTGATGATATCGGCGCCCGCGTCCGCGAACGCCGGCACGTAGGCATCGGTCGGCGCAATCATCAGATGCACATCGAGCGTCTTGTCGGTGTGCGGACGCAGCGCTGCAACCACATCGGGACCGATCGTGATATTCGGAACAAAGTGCCCGTCCATCACATCGATATGGACCCAGTCGCAGCCGGCCGCGTCGATGGCGCGAACTTCCTCGCCCAGCCGTGCGAAGTCTGCAGAGAGGATCGAAGGTGCAATGCGGAAGGGACCGGACATCGGGTCCTCCGGTCGTTAGGTGAGAAGGCGCCGTCACGGCGGCGCGGGCCACGCGAGAGGTAGCATGGACGACATTCTTGGCAAGCTAAGACAATGGTTCTCGAGCGATGATGAACTACGCCCAACCGGTGACGACGATGTCCGCCTCGCGTCCGCGGCGCTGCTCGTCCACGCCATGCGGATCGACGACGAAACCTCACCCGCCGAACGCGAACGCCTGCGCGATGTGCTTGCTCAACGCTTCGATGTGACCGGTGCCGAACTCGTAGCATTGATTGACGCGGCGCGGGCGCAGGATGACGAGGCAGTCGATCTCTACCGCTTCACCCGGCTGCTGACGGCAAACCTCGATCAACCTGGCCGCATCGAGATCGTGCGCATGATGTGGGAGATCGCTGTCGCCGATGGAGAGATCCACGAGTTCGAGGCAAACCTCGTCTGGCGTGTCGCCGAGCTGCTGGGCGTCGCAAGCGAGGATCGGATCAGACTGCGTCAGGAAGTGCTGGCGGCAAGCTGACTGCAACGGAGCGCGCTTGGTCGCGTACGGTCGGAAAACGCGACCGGCAAAGACCCGTCAAAGCTGATCGGGATACGCTTGCCAGCCCTCCGGTGCGATCCAGTCACCGCCGAAGTTCCAGTTGCCGTCGCCAACCGTGAACAGCGAGGCAACCACGTCGCGTTGCGTCAGCGCTGCGAGCCGCTTGCAGCAGTCTGCGCCGTCCCGCCCTGCACCAACGGCGCAACCGACCAGCACGATCTTCGCATCCGCGGCAAGCACGTGCTTCCAGCTCGCGATGTGGTCACCGTAGTGCCCGAACATCGATGCCGTGAACCCGTAAACGCCGAGCGCCAACTCCCCGGGGCGGCCATAGCCGATAGCACGAGTTCATCGACCAGCACCAGTTTGCGCAACGCCGCTGTGATCTCGAGAACTACATCATCGTCCCGCGAAAGCCGCAGTGAGGCGGCGCGGCTGTCGAGTGCGTCCTGCAGCAAAGCCAGATCGGCCAGCTCGTCATCGAACACATAAAGCGCCCGACGCGGGATGATCGGTGGGTTTTGGCTTTCCTGCGGTTGCATTGGCTGCGTCACTCGTTCACCGGACCCGAGCGCCGAGACGGCGCACACGCGGGCAAGAAACAGGCGCCGTTTGGCGTGGAGCGAGTGAAACCGAACCGATTTCCGATATCGTTAACGCCGGCAAGGCCGGAACGCGCGGACCAACAGCAATGCGCAAGACGGTAAACGAGCTATGGACGCGCTGGCACCGCCGGCACTGGCGCCGTAGCCCGGCGACAGATCTGACCATCGGGCTTGCCCCGCTCGTCTGCATCACGGGCGGGTCTTCCGGGATCGGCCGAGCGCTTGCGTTCGAGTTTGCCCGTCGTGGCCATGCCCTGCTGCTGATCGCGCGTGATCCCTCCGCGCTCGAGCGCACAGCGCGGGCGATCCGCGCGGAAAGCCCCGGCGCAGAGGTGCATGTGCATCACACCGACCTGCGGCACGCTGCGAACCGGCAGGGTCTCGAAGCGCATGCCGCAGCGCTCGGCTACTATATCGATGTCTTGGTGAACGCAGCCGGGATCGGCCTTTCAGGCCCGGTCGTTTCGCACTCGGTGCCCGAAACGCTCGATCTGATCGCTCTCAATGTCGACGCTGTCACCGATCTTACTCGAAAAATGCTGCCAGGCATGCTGGCCCGCGGCCGCGGTGGCGTACTGACAATCTCATCGCTCGCCGCCGACGTGCCAGGCCCGTTTCAGGCGACGTATTATGCGAGCAAGGCATTCGTCTCGTCGTTCATGGCGGCGCTCGCCTGGGAAGTGCGGGGCCACGGCGTCCGCGTAACCGATGTCAGTCCCGGCGCGGTCGACACAGACTTTCACGCGAAAATGGGCGCCGAGGGCAGCGCTTATCTTTTTCCCGGCGCCCGGCTTTCCCGCGAACGGGTGGCGCAGGCGGCGCTCTCGGGGTTCCTCGCATGGCGACGACGCGTCGTCCCGGGCGTGGCTCCCAAAATCGCCTGCGTCGCGGTACACTTCGCACCGCGATGGGCAGCCGCCCCGATTATGGCGTTACTCCTGCATCCACGTCGGCACCCGGACGGGCCTCGCAAGAGTGCGCGGCGGGAGCACGTCGAGAAGGACAAACCGGACGTACGAGACTTGGCAGAACCACAGACTGACGCGGATTGAAGCGAGCTGACCGGAACCGGAAGCGGAGGCCCAACCAGTGACGATCAGGCAGCAAATGCCCCTCTACAAACGCCGCGAAGACGACGGCGGAGGGACTGCTGCGCCGTCTGGCCCGCCGCCGACATCCGCATTGCCGCCGTTGCCGGAACGCCGCCCCGTCCTGATCGTGCTCCACCAGGAAAAGTCGACGCCAGCTCGGATCGGCCGCTGGTTCCATGAAGCCGGTTTCCCGCTCGACATCCGCCGCCCGCGGTTCGGCGATCAGTTGCCCGAGACGCTCGACGACCATGCTGCGGCTGTCATCTTCGGTGGCCCGATGAGCGCCAACGACCCGGACGATTACATCCGCCGCGAAACAGACTGGATCGACGTGCCCCTCCGCGAGGAACGACCGTTCCTCGGGATTTGCCTCGGTGCGCAAATGCTCGCGCGCAAACTCGGCGCAACCGTTGCCCCGAGCCCGCAAGGCGCGATCGAGGTTGGCTATTACCCGCTGACCGTGACGCCGGCTGGTCGTGTGCTCGCGCCCTGGCCAGAGAAGGTTTACCAGTGGCACACTGAAGGTTTCACGATGCCGGACGGTGCCGTTCGACTTGCGGGCACGGAGCTTTATCCAAACCAGGCGATGAGCTACGGTCGCGCCGCCGCCGCGGTCCAATTCCATCCGGAAATCACCTACGCGCTCGTGAACCGGTGGACGTCCAGCCGACCGGACCGGCTCGTTACCACGGGCGCCCGCCCACGCGATGAGCACTTCGAGAACCACATGTTACACACCGCCGCCGTCGGGCGATGGATCGACGCCTTCCTGACCCGGCTGTTGCGGGCCGAGCTGACCGTCTGATCCGTTGGTGAGCGGCCTCGTCACAAGATGCCGCGAGACGCACCGCACTGCCGTATAAGCGGAACGTGCACCAACGAAGTGGCCGATCTCTTGCACGTCTCTGGCAGTCCGCGCCGCAGGCACTCCTCGCGCGCGCAGACCCGGTGCGACCGCCTGCGCGTTGCGAGCTGCCCTCCCGCCGCGCGGCGGTCGCACCTTTTTACGCACCACGTTTCCTGCTGTGTTGGACCGCATTAATCTCCCGTCAATGATGAACGAGCGCATTTGTCGCAAAATGCGGGCGGTTCCCGCATAGCGTCTTCATGACAACCCGCCTCCCGCTCCCCGGCACGATGCCACCCGACCTCCGCACCTCGGAGGAATTCCGTGGGGAGCTTGCCGCGCTCCGGTACAAACCGCTGAACGCGCAGCTGCGATTTCTCCGCAACGCCCGCAACCGCGATCGCGCCCTGTCGATTTCGCAGCATGAGTTGTCCCGCCTGCTCGGGCGTAACTGACACGCGCGCGCCGCCGTAACCCAGCACCTCGGAGCAGGCGAACGTCCATCCGCGTTCGCGACGGCTTGCGAGCATCGGGTCGGCTCGCTACACCGCCGCCATCAAAGCGCGTGGTGATCTGGCCGATCGCTGATCATTCACCATCACAGCGCGCGTAATCGCGACGCGTCGGGGGTTCGCCATGGCCGGCTTTACCGGTCTCTTCCTGTTCCTGCAGATGCTTATCGGCTGGTACATCTTCATCATCGTCATCGATGTGGTGCTGACCCTGCTGATCCAGTTCGGCGTGCTG
>JBCBJG010000264.1:0-4624 GCA_038523655.1 Pseudomonadota bacterium
CACGACGCTGGCAGCCGTGACCGTCACCGTCTCGTCACCACGGTTCACGGAGACATCGAGGTCGTCAAACTCGATCCCGGTGGCAGCCTTGCGATTGCCGTTCACGAGGGCGTCGAAGCGCAGGGCGGCAAACCGTTCAACTTCGTCGTTGTCCATATCGCGGGTCTGCAGCTCACGCGCGACAGCGAGCGCGGTGCTGTCGATTGCCGCGGAGACAAAAGAGGATGTGCTGTAGACCCGGCTCAGGTCGATCGCGAGCCCTGAAAACAAGGCCAGGATGATCAACATGAAGCCGAACATAATCGCAACGCTGCCGTTTTCGCTCTTCGCGAACCGGCGCAACCCGAGCCGAACCATGATGCCGCCTATGATTTCCCACGCTGGGGCGATCGTGCGGTCACGCCGGTTACGAAGTTGCAACCGTGCGGCGGCAACAGCGGAGAAAAACGCCGCAACACCTCGTTATCGACAATGCGCCGTTAGCGGTCGTCCCAAGACGCGACAGGACCGCCGCCTCCACCACGTCTCGCCAGCGCGGGCTCAACGACAACTCATGAGCGGCCCGCGATCGAGATGAAAATGATCGCGGTGAAGCGCGTTCGCTTCCGGGCCGAGGGTGACACGGAAATACCGGCAAGCCGCCGCGTGGACCGCGCGCAGAAAGCGGCCCTCCGGTTGGTCTGCCCGCGGCCAGCCGCGCAGGACACTCACCGTCCGCCCGTTCGATAAACGAAAGCCGACGATGTCGATCGCGTTCGCGCGCGCATGTTCGGAACGAATGGAGAAATATTTACCGAGCCCGCCACGGATCGTGCGGCAGGAATATCCTCCGACATTGCGGATCGCGGTCACACGCGCGCCAAAGTGCTTTTTGGCCGCCGGTTGAACACCGTGCTCCAACCACAGCGAGAGCGCAGCACCGAGCGGGCACTCCATCGTCATCGCGGGGCGAATGGCGACCCGGCCTGCCTCGGCCACGCGAAATGCATTTGTCCATCCGCAGCCTGGCCGCGTGCCGCGGTCGGCGACCGGGCGCACGCTCATTTGTGGGGCATCGAACAAGCGCCGGCAGGCATCTCGATCGTCGGCCAGCTGCGCGATACGCCAGTCGAGGAAAAATCCGCTCGGCTCGTCGAGGGAAACCGCTGCAAATGGCGCATACCGGGTTGGCACGTATCCGTGCCGGAAGACGATGATGAACGCGGCGATCGCGACGAGCAGCAGGAAGAGCTTCAGCGTATTCGGCACGAACGGGATGCGCCTTGGCTCTGCCGCGCGTCGCGCCATTATCACTCCTCAGGATCATCAACCGGTCTCGCGCCGGCTCTGTAGCATTCACCACGCGGGCGCACGCGAAAAACCCCGCATGCCGAAGCATACGGGGTTGGTTCGCTGGTTTGCAGTCCTGCGGGGAGGTCGTGTTCGGTCAGCGGGAAATCCGCAGCCGGGTAAGCTGGTTGGCGATCCGGCGGAAGGCCTCTCGGAGATCTTCCTCGTTGCTCGCCGGGAAATAGAGCCGTGAACCGGTATCTGGATCGGTACTGGCGCACGCTTCGAGCGCATTCGCCGCCTGGGAACCCGACGAAATTTCAAAGCCGATCGAGAAGACCAGGATCTCGCGATTGCGGATGTTCTGGCAGAGGGCGCTGGTCCGGTCGTAGGACGTGGCGGTCGCGTCGTTGAAGAAGTCGCTGCCGTCGTAGGCAGCGTTGAACTGACCGTCGGTGAAGAGCACCACAGCTTTCAGGAGGTCCTCGGTCGGGTAGGGTTTGGGCGCGCTTGCAGCACCCCAGACCGCCGCCCACTCCGGGGAGACGAGATACCAGGCCCAGGCGATGCCGAGATGGCCCGCGGTTCGGCCTGAGGCGGCGTAGCCGTTGATCGTGTCGATCAATTCCGACTTGTCGCTCGTCAGCGGAAGCACTTCGGCATTCGGGCAGCGATAATATCCGTAGCGGCCATCGTTGCCCTGGTCGCGGGTGAGGTCGGCGGAGGCGACTTCGATCGACCGGAAGACGCGATTGCCGGCCGGTGCGTCCTCGCCGTTTACCGCGGTGTCACGCTCGACCACGCAGGAGTCCGCGCTAGGCGCATTCGGGTCGCGGACGGCGTTGGCAAACCCGCCCACATTCACCGCTGCGCTATAGGGCGCGTAGCCGATGCGAATGCGCGGGTTGTCTCCGTCTGGCAGCAGCGTGCCGATCAGATCGTTCGAGACGGCACGTTTGAGCACGTCTAGTTTCGAGCGGGTGCTGCCCGTCGCGGTCCAGTTCATGGAGCCGGTGACGTCGAGCATCAGGCCAAGTTCGAGGTCGAGTTGCTCGAACGTAGCGGTCGAGGTTGCAGTGAACGACATTTCGTCGATGCTCACCAGCCCGGCGAAGGCGAGGGGGACGCGGACATCGACGTTGCCCGTGAAGGTGTCACCGTCGCCGCCGATCGTGAGACGGAAGTTGGTGAACTCAGCGGCGAGACCATTCTTGCGGGCGACGTTGTTCTCGAAGTGTTGGCGGGCAAGCGTTTCGAGCTCGGAATCGCTGAGACTGCGACGGTTGCGGGCGTCACCTGCAGCGAGAAGCGCCGCGTCGAGTGCGGCGAGCGCGCGGGTATCTGCGCCGTAGACGCGGGAGAGGTCGATCGAAATGCCGGCGAAGGTAAAAAAGACGACCGAGATCAGCCCGAAGATGATCGCAACAGTGCCGCGGTCATCGGCGGCGAAGCGGTGGGGGGCGAAGCGAAGCGTATGCATGTCATTCCCTCGGAAAACCGTGGGACGTGAGATGCAAGGCGGATGCGCAGACAGCAGGCGGCGCTGCCGATACGCCGGTTGATTGGGCGGAGAGTTAGCGAACGGTTAATCGGTCAACGCCGGGCCGTGCGACGTTGGCGTTGAACGGGCTTTTGTCGGGGAGGCTGCTGGCGCAGCTGGTGGGGCGCCAGTTCGGGCGGTTGATAGAGCGTCTTACGAGACGTGACACGAGGCGGGCAGGCGTTTCTGTCTCGGGCCGCGCCATGTCGCTTGCTGTGTGGGCGATATGGCGTGACGAGCTTGAGCGCCAAAAGCGTTGCCGACAGCGAGCCCGCGCCCGGTAGTTCAACATCAGCGAGGACACGGCCAGCGTATTTTCCCCGTGCGATCCGCGTAAGATGCACGCGGCGCCCCTGCACGCGTCGGCTGACCTCTTCCGTTGCCCGTTGGGCTGCCAACCGTTCGGCGGCGCAGCGGCTACGCAGTTCCGGCGCGTCGATCCCGCGAACGCGTACGCGGATGTCGATCCGTTGCCCCAGCCAGATGTGCGCGCGCACGAGAAGCGTGTCGCCATCAATGACCCGTCGGACATCGGCTTCCACGGGGCCGGGCAGCATGGTTCCACGCCCGTCACCCGCCGACGCGGTGTCGTAGGCGGCCGCCGTAGCCGACATCGCTCCGATGAGAAGACAGCCGAGGCTCGACCGCAGGCATCGCCGCGCGACAGGGCGTGCGACGGGCCGACCACCGAACCTACTAACTGGCGGACCAGCGGGCCACGCGACGCGCCAAGCCCCCCACAGCATCGCCGGGAACCGCACGGGACCGGTGGCTTGCCGACCCGTGCTACCCGGAGAGATGTCGGTACGCGGAACCATGGGCGCTGAGTATGCGCACAACCCATGGTTGTCAATACATGCAATTTCGCGAATTAGAAGTCTGATACGATGCCGGCTTTTTCCCAATCGCCGTAGCGCGCCGGGTCGGGTCCATCCTGCCCACCTTTCTCCGGCGGCGTATCGGGGCCGTCGAGCGCGCCGGCACTGCGGCGTGCTTCGGCTTCCGCTCGGGCGCGCTCAGCGGCAGCGGCAACCCGTTCGCGGCGGCGGAGCTCGGCTTCCGAGAGGTTGCCGGTGTCGGATTTTTCTTCCGTATCGTTAACTTCAGTCATGATTCGATCTCCGCGCTTTGCTCCGTCCCCACCCGAGGAGGTGCGGCGCCGGTCTTCGCCGGGGAACGTGACTTCTGGCCGCTGGTTATGCCGCTGCCTATATACGCCGGATGAGCGTGCGGCGATCCGCTGGCGCTTCCATCCCAACCGCGCGCCCGGAAGGACGGCAGACGATGAATTACTTCAAGACCGGGCTTCTCCTGGCCGTCCTCACGGCACTCTTCATGGCCGTCGGATTCATGATCGGCGGTGAAACCGGCATGCTGATCGCGTTCGGCATCGCGGTGGCGACGAACCTGTTCAGCTACTGGAACTCCGATAAGATGGTGCTGAAGATGCACAACGCCATCCCGGTCGACGCGCAGTCCTCGCCAAAATTCTACAGCATCGTCGAGCAGCTCGCAGACAACGCGCAGATGCCGGTGCCGGCCGTCTACATCATGGACAACCCGCAGCCGAACGCCTTCGCTACCGGTCGGAACCCGGAGAATGCCGCCGTCGCTGCAACGACCGGCCTGCTCGACATGCTGTCGACGGAAGAAGTTGCCGCGGTGATGGCACATGAGCTGGCGCACGTGAAAAACCGCGACACGCTGATCATGACCGTGGCGGGCACGATCGCAGGCGCGATATCGATGCTCGGGAACTACGGTCTTTGGTTCGGCGGGAACAACCAGAACCGGATGATGGCGCTCGCGGTGGCA
>JBCBJG010000265.1:0-4614 GCA_038523655.1 Pseudomonadota bacterium
GCATCGAGCGCCGTCGAGAGCGGCGTATCATTGTCGTCAGGCGATGCGGCAATCGGGTTCGCTGGGCGGGCGGCCGCGAAGAGCGGAAGATCCTCGATCAACGCTTCGGCAGGTTTGCCGCGCTCATGTTCCTCCAGCAAGCGCAGCACCTCACCGGCCCGCGTGATCACCGGGCCCGGCAGCCCCGCCAGCCGCGCGACCTGGATGCCGTAGGACCGGCTCGCTGCGCCGCGCACGACCTTATGGAGAAAAACAATATCATCTCGCCATTCCTTCACCGACATCGTCACGTTGGCGATATTGGGGAGCCGGTCAGCGAGCGCGGTCAGCTCATGGTAATGGGTCGCAAAGAGTGCCCGGCAGCGGTTGACCGACTGCAGATATTCAACTGTCGCCCAGGCGATCGACAACCCGTCGAAGGTCGCCGTGCCCCGTCCGATCTCGTCGAGAATGACGAGCGACCGCTCGCCTGCGAGGTTTAGGATGCCGGCCGTCTCCACCATCTCGACCATGAACGTCGAGCGGCCGCGCGCAAGATCATCCGATGCGCCGACGCGCGAGAACAATCGATCGACGATGCCGATGTGCGCCCGGTCTGCCGGCACATACGCACCCATCTGCGCCATCACCGCGATGAGCGCGTTCTGTCGCAGGAACGTGGACTTCCCGGCCATATTGGGCCCGGTCACGATCCACACCCGCGCCTGCGTACCGTCGTCGAAGCCGCCGTGCGGTCCCGCCTCCTGCGGCGCAATCGTCCCGGGAGGCGGATCGAGCGCGGGCGCTTGGGGAGAGGTCGGCTGCGCTTTTTTCTCTTCCGTCGCGGCGTCGCTTGGCGCAACCGATGAGCTCACATCGCCCACCGAGGGACCGAGCATGCAATCGTTGGCGACGAACGGCGCACCGTCCTCGCGCCGCAGGGCGCGCTCGACGACCGGGTGTCGCGCGCCCTGAAGATGGAATGAAAGGCTATCGTCGACGATCGGGCGCGTATGGCCTTCCTCGTCAGCAAGCATCGCAAGACCCTGAAGGCAATCGAGGGCGGCAAGCGAATCGGCCACGCCGTTCAGCACCGGATGCGCGGCAAGCGCTGCGGCGCTCAACTCAGCATAAATCTCCGCTTCCATCGCAAGCGCGCGCTCACCCGCCTGCGTCAGCCGCTGCTCGATATCCTCGAGCTCGTCGGTCGTGAACCGCACAGCGTTCGCGAGCGTCTGGCGATGGCGAAACGTTTCCGCGAGCGTTTCGCTGCGCAGGGTCTCGCCGTGCGCCGCGGTTACCTCGACGAAATAGCCAAGCACGTTGTTGTGCTTGATCTTGAGCGCCTTTACCGCGGTCGTGCTCTGATACGTCGCCTGCAACTCGGCAAGCACGGCGCGGCTTTCGTCCCGCAATCGCCGCGTCGCATCGAGTTCGGCGTGGTAGCCCGCCCGAATGTACCCACCATCGCGTGCATGGCTCGGCAGCTGATCGACGAGCGCCGCGCGCAACGCGTCCGCGAGTTCCGGCGCCGGTGCGCTGAGTGTCCGGCGGAACTCGGCAAGCTTAGCCGGCAGCTCCCCGCCTGAAAGCAATGCGGTTGGGGCTTTTTTCTCCATCGCCTGCACAATCGTCGCGCAGGCTGCAAGCGTATCCCGCACCGCCCCGAGATCGCGCGGGCTGCCCCGTTGCAATTGGAGGCGGGAGAGTGCGCGCGCGACATCCGGGACCGAGCGCAGAGCGGTGCGGACCTCTTCCCGCATGATCCGCGCATCAATCAGGAATCCGACGGCATCGAGCCGGGCGGTGATGTCCTCCGCCCGCGTCAGAGGCGCAGCGATCCGGGCGGCGAGTTCCCGTGCTCCCGGCCCGGTGACCGTCCGGTCCATTGCTTCGAGCAGCGTGTTGCGTCGTCCGCCGCCGGTCGCGCGTACGAGTTCAAGGTTTGCCCGCGTTGCTGCGTCGATCACCATCGCGTCCTGCGCGCCGCATCGGATCGGCGGCCGCACGATCGCGCGGCGTCCGACCTGGGTCAGCTCGACATATTTCAGCAGCCCGGCGATCGCGGCGAGCTCGCTTCGGGAAAACCCGCCGAACGCAGCAAGATCGGCGACCCCGAGCGCGGCTTTCAAATCGCGCTCGCCCGTCGCGGAGCGAAAATACGCGTCCGGCAGGGGGGCACAGGCAGCACCGATCAGGTCAACCGCAGCCGAGAGCGCCGCATCGCCCATTGCCCCTTCCGGCAGCAAAACCTCGCTTGGCAGCAGCCGTGCGAGTTCTCCGCCGAGATCGGCAAGCGCCACGTCGCCGACGACGAACGCGCCGGTCGAGATATCGAGCGACGCGACGGCCACGGTACGTGCGGTGTCACTGGCCGCGCGAGCAAGCGGGAAAATTGCGGAGAGAAAATTCGCGACACCCGCCTTGAGCAGGCTGTCTTCCGTGAGGGTGCCGGGCGTCACCAGCCGCACAACGTCGCGCTGCACGACGGCCTTCGATCCCCGCTTTTTCGCCTCCGCGGGATCCTCCGTCTGCTCGCACACCGCGACCCGGAACCCCGCCCGGATGAGCCGCTGTAGATAGTCGTCAGCCGCGTGAACCGGCACGCCAGCCATCGGAATATCCGCCCCCTCGTGCTGGCCGCGGCGCGTGAGCGTAATACCGAGCGCCTCGCTCGCGAGCACCGCATCCTCGAAGAACAGCTCGTAGAAATCGCCCATCCGGTAGAACAGGAGGCTGTCTGGGTTGGCCGCCTTGATCTCGAGATACTGCGCCATCATCGGCGTCGTGGCTTTGGCGGCGGGCAGCTTTGGAGACACTGCGGGCGTTTTGCCCGCGGGCGGAGTGGTCAGCCCACTCTCACCGGCTAGCGCGCCTTTATGGTCTGGCCCGTTTCCGCCGGTTGGCCCACTCCCGTCGGGTCTTACAGCCAGCGTCTCGACATCGACGTGCGCGCCCGTTTCCTCCCCCGCGACCTGCACCCTGTTCGATTTCGCCGTCATGGCACGTATCCAACGTCTCAATCAGAACAAGCGGGGGCGGGCGGAGTAACAACGCTCGGCGAAAAGCGGAAACGCCGGGTGCGCAAGAAAACCGGTCGCGCCGGTTGTGCCGAACGACCCGCTTTTCTAGTGTGCTCGGGCTTCTGCTGCAAAGCGTGTGTGCACAAGTCCCGCCCCGTCGTGTGTCGGCTGTCCAGCCGGCGTCTGCGTGGAGCCCGACCCGACATGCACCCCCCGACGGCCCATTCAGACTGCCGACAAGGCCCCGCACCGACATGCCGACCAAATTCGACGAAGCGCATTTCACCGATCAGGATGCGCTGGATTTCCACGCGACCGGCAAGCCCGGCAAGCTGGAGATCACCCCGACGAAATCACTGACGACGCAGCGCGATCTGTCGCTCGCCTATTCGCCAGGTGTGGCTGTGCCGGTGGTCGCCATCGGCGAGGACCCGAGCCTCGCGTATCAGTACACCAACAAGGGCAACTTGATCGCGGTTATCTCGAACGGCACGGCGATCCTCGGCCTCGGCAATCTCGGTGCGCTCGCATCGAAGCCGGTGATGGAGGGCAAGGGCGCGCTGTTCAAACGCTTTGCGGACATCAACGGCATCGACATCGAGGTCGACACGACCGACGTGGACGCGTTCGTCAATTGCGTGCGCTATCTCGGCCCGGCGTTCGGCGGCATCAACCTCGAGGACATCAAGGCACCGGACTGCTTCGTCATCGAAGAGCGGCTCAAAGAGCTGATGGACATTCCGGTGTTCCATGACGACCAGCACGGCACAGCGATCATCGCAGCGGCCGGGATCGTGAACGCCTGTGACCTGACCGGCCGAACGCTCGATACCGTGAAGCTTGTCTGCAACGGGGCCGGCGCTGCCGGTATCGCCTCGCTCGACCTGCTCACCGCGATGGGCATGAAGCGCGAAAACATTATTCTCTGCGACTCGAAAGGCGTGATCTACGAAGGCCGCAGCGAAGGCATGAACCAGTGGAAGTCGACGTACGCGAGCGGTTCGCCCGCCCGCACGCTCGAGGACGCACTGGTCGGTGCAGACTGCTTCTTCGGCCTCTCGGTCGCCGGCGCAGTCACGCGCGACATGGTCGCGAGTATGGCCGACAACCCGATCATCTTCGCGATGGCGAACCCTGATCCCGAAATCACCCCGGAAGAGGTTGCCGCCGTCCGCAGCGATGCAATTATGGCGACCGGCCGCTCGGACTATCCGAACCAGGTCAACAACGTGCTCGGCTTCCCGTTTATCTTCCGCGGCGCGCTCGACGTTCAGGCCTCGACCATCAACATGGCGATGAAGATCGCCGCGGCCGAAGCGCTCGCCGATCTCGCTCGCGCCGACGTGCCGGATGAGGTCGCCGCCTCGTTCCACGGCAAGCGCCCACGCTACGGCCCGGACTATATCATACCCGCGCCGTTTGACCCGCGCCTCATCCGCGAAGTGCCGACCGCCGTTGCGAAGGCCGCGATGGATTCAGGCGTCGCGCGCCGCCAGATCGTGGACCTCGAAGGCTACAAGGCCGAGCTCGCCGGCCGCCTGGACCCGGTGACCGGCTGGCTGCAGTCGATCTTCACCAAGGTCCGCCAGGAGCCGAAACGCATCGTTTTCGC
>JBCBJG010000266.1:0-4577 GCA_038523655.1 Pseudomonadota bacterium
CGCGCATCGAGCCCCGTCGCGAAGACCGGCACGACATTGAGGCCCTGCGCTTCGAGAGCCCGGATCGCCCCGTCGTAGTGCCCCGTGTCGCGCGAAAGCACATACGAGCGCATCAGCACGAGGCCGACAGTGCCCCGCGCCTTCGGGTCGAGCGACAGCGCGCGCACATCGGTTTCGATCCGCTCCGGCAGATCGGGATGATAAATGCCCGTCTCGGGATAATCGACCGGCGGTGCCGGTGCGAGCGCTCCCTTGAGCGCCTTCCGGTCGCCCTGCGCATATCGGTCGATGAGGTAGACCGCCAGCGCCAGAATGTTGTCATCAGATGCCGCAAGCCAGTACTGCATCGCCATGAAGTAGGCGCGCACGTCCTGCGCCTTACCGGGGACGAACCGGAGGATCCTCGGAATGCGTTTCAACAGCGCGATCTGATGTGCGCCGGAGCTTTTCGATTTATCCGACGAACCGCGCAGCTTTTTCAGCATCGCGATCATGCCGGTCTCGCGCGCCGTCATGTCGAACCGGCCGAGTTTCGTCAGCCGGATGATCTCCCCCGCCGACATGCAGCCGACCATCGCATCGCAGCTGTCGCGCCGGGCTTCGAGCGCATCGCGCACCGCCTCGATATGCGGCTCCATGAAGAGCATCGTCGCGATGATGATGTCGCCGCGGGCGATGTCCTCGCGACACGCCGCTAACAGCTCCGGTGAAGCGGCCCAGTCCGAGGCGGCATGCAGAACGATCGATGATCCGGGCAGGCGCTTGGCCAGCTGCGCCGACGCAGTCGACACGGCACGCTCGAGGTGATGATCGAGCGTGATCAGAACGACGCGGACCGGATGACCCTCAGCGTGCATAGTGCGCCTTCGCGTCATAAAGCGTGTCGATCGAGATCTCCGCGATCCCAAGTTCGGCCGCATATTTCTCCGTGTTGCGTCGGGCCTTGCCCCGCACGAAGAAGGGGATCTTATTAAGCTCCTTTTCCGCGTCCGCGTCCCAGCGCAGATCCTTCGCGCAAGCCTCGTCAGCCGCGGCGCCGGACGGCTCGACCGTGATCGCCGCATCGTCCCGCGGTGGCGACGCCGGCACTGCGCGCCCGCCTTCGCTCGCAAGATGTGACGGACCCGCAGCGTCACTGAATTCGAAGTCGTCGCGGAACATCCCGAGCAGATGTTCTTCAAGCCCCATGACCAGCGGGTGGACGAACGTATCGAACAGCACGTTCGCCCCCTCAAAGCCCATGACGGGAGAAAAGCGCGCCGGGAAATCCTGGACATGCACCGGCGAAGAGATCACCGCGCACGGCATCCCGAATCGCTTCGCAATATGCCGCTCCATCTGCGTGCCGAGCACCAGCTCCGGCTGCAGCCGGGCAATCTCTGCCTCGACCTCGAGATAATCGTCCGTGATCAATGCCGGGATGCCGATCTCGTCGGCCACGCCCCGGACATCGCGCGCAAACTCCCGGTTGTACGCACCAAGCCCGACGACCTCGAAGCCAAGTTCGTCCCGCGCCACGCGGGCAGCCGCCACCGCGTGTGTTGCGTCACCGAAAATGAACACCCGCTTGCCCGTGAGGTAGGTCGAATCCACTGAACTCGACCACCACGGCATCCGCAGGCGTGGATCAGCGAGCGCCGGCGAGGGATCAACCCCCGCAAGCTTCGCCACCTCGAAGATGAACTCGCGCGTCGCCGCCACGCCGATCGGAACCCGACGGACCACCGGCTGATCAAACGTCTTTTCGAGCCAGCGCGCCGTCGTCTCGCCGATTTCGGGATAAAGCAGGATCGAAAAGTCCGCCGAACCGAGGCCAACCAGATCACCAGGTCGCGCGCCGAGCGGCGCCGTCAACGCCACATCGATCCCGAGCAAACCAAGAAGGCGGGTAATTTCTTCCACATCGTCCCGGTGACGGAACCCGAGTGCCGCGGGCCCGAGCAGGTTGACCTGCGGACGCCTCTTTCCGTGACTTCCCGGCCGCTGCTCGGGATCGGCCAGATGCCGCGCGAGCTGATAAAAAGTCTCCGCCGCGCCGAAATTTTCTTTCCGCTGATAGGAAGGCAATTCCAGCGGGACAACCGGGATCGGGAGATCTAGCGCGCGGGCAAGCCCGCCCGGATCATCCTGGATCAACTCCGCAGTGCACGAGGCACCTACGATCATCGCCTCTGGCTGGAAGCGTTCGTAAGCCTCGCGGCACGCGTTCTTGAAGAGCTCTGCCGTATCCGAGCCAAGATCGCGGGCCTGGAACGTCGTGTAGGTGACGGGCGGACGCGCATCGCGCCGTTCGATCATCGTGAACAGCAGGTCCGCATAGGTGTCACCCTGCGGCGCGTGCAGAACGTAATGCAGCCCCTTCATGGCCGTTGCGACGCGCATCGCGCCCACATGCGGCGGGCCTTCGTATGTCCAGACGGTCAATTTCATGGCTCAGACCCGCAATCGTGTCTGGCGGTCGAGCGGCCGCGTGAAGAGCCCGGCAAGGTCTCCTGCTTGCTCGAAACCGTGGATGGGAGAAAAAACGAGCTCGATCGCCCACTTCGTCGTCAAGCCTTCCGCCTCCAGCGGGTTGGCGAGCCCGAGCCCGCAGACGACGATATCCGGCTCGCTGGCCCGGCAACGATCGAGCTGCCGCTCCACGTCCTGCCCCTCGCTCAACGTGACATCGCCATCGATCAGCGCGAGTTCCTCACCCACGATCTGGCGGTTCAAATAGGGCGTGCCGATCTCCACGGGACGCATGCCGAGCTCACGCGAGAGAAAACGCGCGAGCGGCACCTCGAGCTGGGAATCGGGGAAGAAAAATATCTTGCGTCCATCAAGCAGAGCGCGGTGACGCTCGAGCGATATCTCGGCGCGACGGCGCGGCGCTTCGATGGCTGCCTCGAACCGTTCGGGCGCAACGCCCATGGCATTCGCGCCGGCCTGGAGCCAACGCGTCGTCCCCTCCGCACCGAGCGGAAATGGCGCGGGAATATGCCGGGCGCCACGTTCCTCAAGACACCGCGCCGTCCCCGAAAGGAAGGGTTGGGCCAGGAGGAATTTTGTGTGGCGCCCGATGGACGGCAGGTCCGTTGACTGACAGGGAGGAAGAAAAGTAACGGACCCGACGCCCATATCTGAAAACAGGCGACGGAACTGGTCTTCGACGACGTCGGCGAGCGTGCCAACGACCATGAGGCTCTCCGGCCCCTCATCATCCTGGGCGAGTTCCGGGACGAGCGCGGCGAGGCAAGCGTCCTCACCATCGGTGAATGTGGTCTCGATCCCACTGCCCGAATAACTGAGGACCCGCACATCGCCGCGATAACGCTGCGACAGCCGCTCGGCCGAGCGGGACAGATCGAGCTTGATCACTTCCGACGGGCAAGAACCGACGAGGAACAGCAAGCGGATATCGGGGCGCCGCGCGAGAAGCTGCTCGACCACCCGGTCAAGCTCTTCCGTCGCATCTGCGAGCCCGGCGAGATCGCGTTCCTCGATAATTGCCGTCGCAAAGCGTGGCTCGGCGAACACCATCACGCCGGCCGCCGATTGCATGAGATGGGCACAGGTGCGCGAGCCGACGATCAGAAAAAAAGCGTCCTGAATCTTGCGGTGGAGCCAAACGATCCCGGTAAGCCCGCAGAAAACCTCCCGCTGGCCGCGCTCCCGCAAAACCGGCACATCTTGCGCTGTGCATCCTGCCGCCAATGCGCCATCGGAGCGCGCTGCCGGCAAGGCCGCTTGAGACCGACCGATCGCGTCAGATGCACCGCCGCGCGGGACCAGCACCGTCATGATGCCGCGCCCGCAGCCATCGCCGTTGGCGTGTCCGAACGATCGTGCCGCGGGCCGTCAAGCGCTGCGCTCTGCAGCCGCGCCCGACGCAGTTTCCAGACGAACTGCGCCGCGTTGACGACGTACGCCGCATAAGCCGCAAGCGCGATCCACATCTGCGTTGCCGGGTCGCCGAAGCCGAACACGAAGGCGCCGACATAGACGGTGTGGAGGGCAATCACGCCCATGCTCACCACATCTTCCCAGAAGAATGGTGGCGCAAACAGATACTGCCCAAAAACCTCTTTTTCCCAGATCGCACCGGTGATCATGATCAGGTAGAGCACGCCGGTTTTGAGGATCACGGAGGCGCTGGCGAGATAAAATCCCTCGCCCGTCATCAGGGTGCGCACCACCAGCGCAAGCGAGACGAGAAAAACGATGAATTGCGTTGGCGCGAGAATGCCCTGCACGAGCGTCCACCCGGACGCATCCCGTCGCGCTTTTTCCGCCGCCGTATAGAGTAGATTGGCCTCCACGTGCCCGCTCGCCTGCCCCGCGGAATGCCGGGCAGTCTGTTGGCGAACCGTCTGCTGGTGAACCGCACCGGCCATCGACCCCTCCCTGACACTGAGGCCACCTCACGCTAGGCGCTCAGCATCCTGTCTGTCAACAAAACTTGACAGCCTAAAATGTTTATACTTGTCGCCGTTTCAGAGCACCGGTAAGCTGACGCACTATGTTGCCGAAGCGCATGCGCGCAGTGACCCGCCGGGACGGTTTGGATCCGTGCAGCGCGTTGGATGTCGGCGTAG
>JBCBJG010000267.1:0-4566 GCA_038523655.1 Pseudomonadota bacterium
CCAGTGGAAGAAACTTTCCCCGTGCACCGCATGCGTCAGCCCGTTCGCGCTGCTCGTTACCGTCGCGATCTCGAACGGGCTGACGCATGCGGTGCACGGGGAAAGTTTCTTCCACTGGCAGCTCTCGACTCGGGTTGTTCCTGCACGAGGGACCGCACCAGGAAATCACCCGACGGATGATGGTGCGCAGCTTCATGACGCCGCTCAAGACGGATGAGACGCCGGACAAACTCGAGGCGAGCGCAGAGCAACAATGGTTGCTGGAGACCGATACGCTCGACGCGGCGCTGCGGCTGTTCGACCGATCGGGCAGACATCGCCTGCCAATCGTGGCCCCGACGGATCGTCAGATCGTGATTGGTTGGGCCGACCACTTCGAAGCGCTGCACGCCTTCAACAAGGCGCTGATCGAAAGCCACCGCGAGGAACACCGCTGACCTGCGATGCGGTTGGCGGCGCACCGGCAACGGACCCTGACCACCGCCTGCACACCTCACCTTCCAAGAACCACGAGAGAGTTGACTGTGACGTTTTTCGACGATCTGAAGGCCGGGGCGGCCGAGCCATGGCGCGCCTACACCGAGCACCGCTTCACGGACGCGATGGCGGATGCAAGCCTGCCCGAGGCGGCGTTCAAGACCTACCTCGTGCAGGACTATCTGTTCCTGATCGAGTTCGCGCGGGCGTATGCGCTGGCTGCCTACAAGGCGCCGAGCCTTGCCGATATGCGCGACGCGGTGGCGAGCATCAGCGCAATCGTCGACGTGGAAATGAACCTGCATCTGGGGCTCTGCGAGAAATGGGGGCTGAGCCCGGCCGAGATCGAGGCGGCACCCGCCGCACCGGAGACGCTCGCCTACACCCGGTATGTGCTGGAGACGGGCATGCGCGGCGATCTACTGGCACTCAAGGTTGCGCTATCGCCGTGCGTGATCGGCTATGCGGAGATCGCGACGCGGCTCTCGGCCGTGCCCGGGGCACTCGATGACGCGAACCCGTATGCGGTCTGGATTTCCGAATACACGGGCGACGAATACCGAGCGGTCGCAGCCGCAGCGGTCAGCCAGCTCGATACCCTCGCAGAGCGGTACGCGACGCCCGCGCGGCGCGACGAGCTGCAACGAATCTTTGCCGAAGCCAGCCGGCTCGAAGCAGATTTCTGGGAGATGGGATACCGAGCGATCCCCGCAACGTGAGTGATTGGTCGACGTTTTCGAAGTGCGCGCCGTCTCAACCTGATGTGCGAGGCGCATAGCGGGGCGCGGTTGCCATGCAGGGCTATAGCCCCATGTTGGGAACTGACTCGCGCTCGTGTGCGCTTGTCGAAGAACGGACACCAAAAAAAGGAGTGCCCCCCAGCATGACCTCCCGAACGTCCCGCTCCCGCACGATCTCTAATTCACTGATCACCCCGTCGCGCCGCGATCTGGTGGTGATCGGCGCTGCTGCTGCCGCGACCGGCCTGCTCCCTGCCTTTTCCGCCGCGCGGGCCGACGGGCTCGCACCGACGCCGACGATGCGAGGCGGGGCCAACAACTATCGGCCCGGCGCACCCATCGTGGAGCGGATCGGCGGTGGTGGGTTCTGGATGAGCGGCACTGTACGGCGTGCTGGCGACGGCGCACCGCTCGCAGGCCAGCGGATACAGATCTGGGCGCATACGACGGAAGGCCACGAACGCGACCCGCAAAGCCATGGCGCGACGCTGACCAACGAGGCCGGAGAATACCGCCTCGAAATGCCTCAGATCGTGCCGGCATTCGGCCAGCCGCACGCGCACCTCGCCTACGACACGAAGTTCGGCAAAGGTGGCTTCAAGACGGTGTTTTTGCGCCCCATCATGCCAAGTTCGCGCGATACGTCACTGACGGCGGACTTCGTTCTGGTCCCGGCGTAATCTTCGCCGGCGTGAGCAGATGACCTCACCTGGAGCGGCGGCCGACGTCGACACGCAGCGCGGCCGGGCGGATCGGCGACGGTCCGTGCCTGAGCGCCGTTCGCACCGCATCCATTTGCCGACGTGGGCCTCGGGCGCGCTTGCGATCGCCGTGGCGGGCGTCTGCTCGGCTGCACTCATGGTTGCTGCGGCGAGCCCGCTGCTCGAATGGCGCACACCCGTCTACATCGCCGCCGGGTTCGCCGGGATCATCGGGCTCGTTGTGCTGCTGGTTCAGCCGCTTCTGGTTCTTGGCGTGCTGCCGCGGCTCGGCGGCTACCAGGGACGTCGGCTGCATCTGTGGAGCGGTTGGCTGCTCATCGTGTTGATCGTCGTGCATGTCGGCGGCCTCTGGATCGTCAGTCCGCCGGATGTGATCGATGCGCTGGTCTTCGCCTCGCCGACACCCTTTTCGGTCTGGGGCGTGATCGCGATGTGGGCGGCATTCGTCGCGGCGGGGATCGTGATGCTGCGCTACCGGTTGCCACTCGCACCGCGCACGTGGCGACTGGTGCACGCGGCACTGGCACTTACCGTCGTCGGTGGCACCGTGATCCACGCCGTGTTGATCGAAGGGGCGATGGGCACAGGGACCAAGATGGCACTCAGCGCAGCGGCATGTCTCGCAGCAGTCGCAGCGGCTGCGATACTCGTCAGGCGGGTCCGAGCGCGATCCTGATCGTGGGCGTCGCTGGGGAGTGCTGTCGGCCCGGCACTAAGAGGCCCTAGGACGCGATCTGCGACGGATGTTCGTAGGCTTCGTAGTTGCGCTGGATCACGATCTGGTCGGCGATGAAGCGCGCATCGTGCCAGACGCCCCAAAGGAACGACGAGCCCCGTCGGGAAAGCCACGGCAGGCCGAGGAAATAGATGCCGGGTTCGCGCGCGATCCCGCGGCGGTGGTCCGGTTTGCCATCGTCGTTAAAGGTATCGACCTCGAGCCACGAAAAATCGAGCGCGTAGCCCGTGGCCCAGACAATCGCGCTCACATTTTCGCCAGCGATGTCGAGCGTGCGGATCGGATTGCGGACGCATTCCGGGTCCGCGCCAAGTTGGCGTGCCTCGGGATCAGGCGGCAGATCGAGACCGTTACGCTCGGCGTAGCGATCAGCTTCGTCGAGCGTTGCGAGCAGATACGCATCTCCTTCGGCAATGTTGTACGCCAGGTCATCGGCGAGGTGCAGCTTTCCGTCCTCGAAACCGACGGCGCGGCCGAGAAGCGTCATCCCGTCGTTCGCGAACCGTCGGAAGTCCACAGTTCGGCCACCGTTTGCGCCGCTGACGGCAATCGTGACGTGCGCTGTCTTCGGGTCCGGTGTCACGACTTCCCATTTGCCGAGCACGCCCAGCCACCAGCAGTAATCGCGCCCGCGATAGGCCCTCGGCGGGCGCTGATGCGGACCGATACAAAGAAAGACCCGTCGGCCGCTGGCCAGCAGTTCTTCGGCGATCTGCGAGCCGGACGCGCCGGCACCGACGACAACGACCGCTCCTGGCGGGAGTTGTTCAGGATTGCGGTAATCGGCGGAGTGGAGCTGGGTCAGGCCCGCCGCGTCCGGCACGAGCGGCGGGACCACCGGGCGTTGGAATGGCCCTGTCGCAGCGACGATGCGGGTTGCGTTGATCACACCCTGCGATGTCTCCACCCGGAAACCCCGCTCGGCATCGTTACGCGTCACACGGTGGACGTCGACGCCGCAATGCACCGGCGCACTGACCTGATCGGCATAATCCGCGAGGTAATCAGCAACGCTCTCTTTGCCCGGAAACGCGTCCGGGTCGCAGCTTGCGAAGGTCTTGTTAGGAAATCGATCGTGCCAGGCCGGCCCATTCGCAACCAGCGAGTCCCATCGGCGGGAGCGCCAGCTCTCCGCGATCCGGCCACGTTCGAGCACAACATGCGGCACGCCGGCGGCACCGAGGTGCTCACTCACCGCGATGCCCGCCTGGCCTGCGCCAACGACCACGGTGTCTGTTTGATCGGGGAGCTTTGTCATGCGCTGCGTGAACACCCCTGTTTCGGCCTCGTGCCGTCAGTCATTCATAGCGGCAATCGAACCGCAACGGTGTCAAAGCGCGCAGGAGTGCTGTGGACCCGTGGTCGTGTCGCGTTCCCGCCTCCATATGGTTGTTATAGAGGTGCGACATGGAACAGAGTCGGAAACAGAGCGAGAACACGGACGGCGCGCTCGAGGTGATCGATGCGCCGCGCCCGAGCATCTCTGAACGCGCCATGGGTCGGCGCGCGCCTAACTATCTGGAAGGGCTTAACCCCGAACAGCGGGCGGCAGTCGAGACGCTCGAGGGACCGGTGCTCGTGCTTGCGGGGGCGGGGACCGGCAAGACCCGCGTCCTGACGACCCGTATCGCCCATATCCTGGCGAGCAAGGCGGCGTGGCCCCGCGAGATACTGGCCGTGACCTTCACCAACCGCGCCGCGCGCGAAATGAAGGAGCGGATCGGCAGCCTCATTGGCGGGGCGGTCGAGGGTATGCCCTGGCTCGGCACCTTCCATTCGATCGGCGTGAAGATCCTTCGCCGACATGTGGAGCTGGTCGGCCTCAAGTCGGGCTTCACGATCCTCGATACTGACGATCAGATCCGCCTGCTGAAGCAGCTGATCGAAGCCG
>JBCBJG010000268.1:0-4540 GCA_038523655.1 Pseudomonadota bacterium
ATGTGAATGGTCACGGGCACAACGCGGAGATCGTCTGCCGCCAGCATCATCACGGCGATGTGCGGTGCGGTGCCCGGCCAGCCGTCGTCAGCGAGTTCGGCAAGGAACTCCGTGTGGCCCGGGTGTGCGAAGCCGGCGGCATAGAGCACATCCTTCGCAATCGGGTTCGTCACGAGGGCCGAAGCCGCGCCTCTGCGGACGTCATCGACGCCGCGGCGGATGGCTTCGAGGACTGCGGCGGCGGTCGCCGGGTTCGGTTGTCCCGGCGCGTCACGCATATGGCCCGCGAGTGGGACAACGGGGAGAGCGGTTGCGAACGTATCTGCAACCTGGGCTGCAAAGCGCTCCGGCGGGGTTGGGTGATCGAGCACGATGATCGGCGTGGTGAGACCCAAGCGCTGCGCGCGCGCGCGGATCAAGTCCGGGTCGGCGAGGAGGTAAAACAGGGGCACCGCCTCGGCGTCCCGCGCGTGCCATGCGGCAAGCGTGATGTCCGGACCGATCCCGGCAGGCTCGCCCATGGCAAGTGCGAGAACGTCTGGCGTAGGGCTCATACGATCGTCGGAGTGCGGGCGTTGGCGGCATGCAGCGCGCGCGACCGCCGCGGCCTAGCCGTTACGCAACCGTCCCGCTCAGCTTTCACCGCACCGCGCGTTCGCAGACGAGAGGGAGGGGTCAAAGTATGCCTCCTGACACAGGCTGCGCAGGAGGTTGCGCGCGAGTGTGTTGAGCTTCGCCGAGCGGAGTTTCTGGCGCGTCGCAGCACGTGCCTTGTCGTTGTTGGCGACCTCCTGGCGGCCACATACGGCATAGAGGGCAACGCCCTTCGAGGTGAAGACCGGCGCGGAGATTTTTCCAACCGCGGTCGCCATAACGCTCGGGCGCGCGTTCTCTGGGATCGCGCTCGCGCGGGCCTTCGGCAGGGAGCGAAGTTTTGCGCCGCTCACGCGTTTCACCAGCGCGGGGAGCGCCTTGCAGCTGCGAAATTTGCCGCCAAGATCCTGCGCGTCGACGTAGCGGCGCATGTCGAACGCCTCGCTCGTCGGTAGCAGGACTTCGCGAAGATCGAGTTCGGTCGCCTTGCCACGCTCGGCCGCCGGATCGCCAGCCATGGCGCTGTCGATGTCGGCAGCCCGGATAGACACCTGTGAGCGCAAACGGGCCTGCGCCACGCGCGCCCACGACCCGCGGGCACGCATCTGCGCCTTGAATGCCTTTGGGTGAATGCCACGGCCGCGCAGCATCGTCTCGAACTGCTTGGCCGTCATCTTGTTGTCCTTGGCGAGCACGCCAAACCGCCGATTAATCTCCTGACCGTCGAGGAGCATCCCGCGCTTGCGTGCGAGATCGATCTTGAGGCGATCGTCGATGAGCTCGGACAGGGCGCGTTTACGCAATCCTTTGCCGACCGTGCGGCGAACCTGCGCCTCCGCGCGCTGATAAATCTGCCGTCCGAAGACCTTCTGAAGTTTCTTGGCTTCCTCGCGCGAACGTGGCTGACGCTTCACGAGGAAGGAGCGAAACTCCTGGTTGATGTTCTTCGACTTGAAGCGAGCCTGCGCACGCGCGCGGGTTTGCTGCGCGATTTTGCGGCGCACGTCCGGCGAGCTCATCAGGATCAGATTGACGCGGTACTTGATGTCACTTTCGGTGATCGGCTTGCCGTTCACCTTGAGGACCGCTTTGTGGGTCGAGGATTGTGCGGCAGCAGAGCCGATACCGGCGACCGTCAAGCCGACGGCCGCGATGATGCCTGCGATCCCCATCGACGATCGGCTAAACACGTCACGCGAGGCGTTTCGCGAGGTGGCAGCGGCGGTGCAGTGATTTCCCAAGAAACGCGGCATGGTCCCCTCACCAATCGCGGATGCATCCCAGCATGTGGCCGGCAGTCGAGCAGAATCGGCCTGAGCGTAACGACGCAATCGCGGCAGTCTCAAGGCGTGGGCCGGTCGCATGCACGCGTATCTGCAACCACTGGCATCCCGTGGCACAACGCCAGATAGCGCGCCGGGATAGCGGCGGTGGCGGTGTGCTCGGCAATTGCCCCCTCATGGGTTCGCTCAGATCCTACGCCCGAACCGTCGGTACATCCCGTCCGCCGCAGCGTGAACTCGGCGCTGGCCCACACCCCAGCCGACCGCGATCAGGTCGCGTCGTTCTCCGTCTCGTCGGCTTCGAACGCATCCGAGATGTCCGACGTTATCGTGCTGCCGCCGAGATGCTTCAACTCGAACCGGACGGATACGAGCTGATCGGGATCGACATCGCGGTCGGAGACGTTTGTTTCGGTGTAGCTGATCGCGAGCACAAAGCAGTCGTCCGCATACTCGATGCCGATCTGGTTTCGGGCGGAGAAGTTATCGACAAGGTCGTAACGGAAGCCGCCGAAGACCGACCAGAATTCGGTCAGCTGAAGCTTCGCATCGGCAACAATTTCTTCCTGATCTTCGGGCGTCAGCAGACCGGTGTCGCCTTCTTCGAATGCGTAGGTGGCGGTGACGTTCACGAGGCCGTAGTCGACGCGGCCGCCGATGTCCGCGCGGCGGATGTCATATGTATCGTCGTCGATCCGGGCCTGGGCGATCAGTGAGAATGTCTCGTCCGGCACGACGTTCAGGCCGACGACATAATCCGAGGAGTCGTCCTCGAGGCCCGTACCGTTGACGAACGGGTTGTCTCCCGAGAGATGGAAGCTCTGGCCGAAGACGGCACGCACATAGCCGCCGGCAAAACCTTGCGCGGTGTAGCGAACGCCGACGTTCGCGCGCGTGCCGGTCTCGACGCGGTCGTAACCGGAGAATTTGTCCGCCTCGAAAAGGAGCGTGTTGTCGAATACGAGGCTTTGTGAGTCCTCGTTCGGCACGTCGTTTTCATCGATGTTGCCGCCGCGCGTGATGACCTGGCCGACCGGTTCTACGACATGCGAGGCGCGCGCTGTGTGAGCCACGAACGGGTAGCTATACTGGAGGCCCGCCGTGAGCTGACCGCGGGTCTGGTTGTCCTCGGTGTCGGTTTCGATAATGCCGGGGCCGGCGGTTCCGTCAGAGACGTTGTAGACGTCGCCGCGGGCGCGGAAGAACGGCGTGAAGGTCTGGCCGAACCCGTCGATCAGCTGGCGGCGCCACTGCGCTTCGATGACCGCTTTCTGCTGGTCTCCGGCATCGGACTCTCGGCTGAGGCTCACGACGTTCGCGTCGAACGAAAGCTCGCCGCCGAGCACCGGGGTCCCGGCGATGTAATTGTAGTCGATGACCGGGTGAACAGCAGACTCGGCATCTGCATCGTTGTCGGTTTGCAGGTCTTCGAACTTGTAGAGATTTGCCGCGAAGTAATTCCGCTCGTTCATGCCGACGAGATAGGCGCGCGAGGTGCGCTCCGTGACCGACGTTGGATCGAGCTTGAAGAACCGGCGGAACGTGTCGTCGGTCTCGAACGTCGCGTCCCAGCCGTAATGCCACCAGTCGTTGAGCGCGAAGCGACCCTCGGTCCGGATGCTACCGCGGAACTCGTCACGCGGGGCGCCAGCGGCCTCGGAGTTCTCATCGTAAATTCCAGCAAGCTCGACCCGGTAGGCACCGCTTGCCACGCGGTGGCGGAACTCGAGCTGACCCAGTAGGCCCTGCTCGGTCATCAGCCGCGGCGAGAACGTGAAATCCGCATTCGGCGCGATCGCCCAGAAGTAGGGCACTTCGAGGTAGGCGCCGAGTTCGCTCGAGTAGCCCGGCATTGGCCGCAGGAATCCCGAGCGGCGTTTGATGCGCGGGTCGGGGTGCGAGAAGAAAGGCGCGTAGGCCACCGGCACGCCAAAAAATTCAAGCGACGCATCCTCGTAGCTGATGTCGCCGAGCTCGGTATTCTGGATGACGCGCGCGGCCTTGATGCGCCAGGTCGGCGGCTTGGTCGGGTCGTCCTTGCACTCCTTGCAGGGCGTGTAGACCCCGCGCTCGAAGACTGTCACGGCCCCGTCGCGGCGTTCGCCGCGGGCAGCGGCAATCCGCGCGTTATCTTCGGTGACGATGCGGAGGCTTTCAACGAACCCGTCGCGGAAATCGTCGGTCAGGGTGATGCGCTCGGCGTTCACGACTGCGCCGTCCGGCTCCTTGATGCGGACGTTCCCTTCCGCCGTCAGCCGACGGGCGGTCTGATCGTAGACGACGCGGTCCGCCAACAGCGTGTAACCGTTGTAGTAGATCTCGACGTTGCCCTGGGCGACGATCGTGTTGTTGCGGGTGTCGTTGACCAGCTCATCGGCTTGAAGCAGCAACGGCGCCGGGCTGTCTTGGGTCCGCACGACGCGGTCCAGCACGCTGTAGGAGTTGGCGCTGCCTGTTTCCACTTGCGCCTGCGCCTGCGGGACAGGCCCAGTTGCCGATAGTGGAACGCTGAGCGCCATCGCCACGAACAATGCCGCCGCGCATGACTGCGGTCGGGCCGTGTGTGAGGTGCCCAGGCGCGAGCGGAGCGGGTTGGTCGTTTGGCCAGCATCACCGGTCGCCGCGCACGACGCGGTCCAGCACGCTGTAGGAGTTGGCGCTGC
>JBCBJG010000269.1:0-4534 GCA_038523655.1 Pseudomonadota bacterium
GCGCATCGGCGGGCGGGCTCGACGCGTTCCGCACGCTGCTCTCGCAGCTCAAGCCCGATATGCAACAGGCATACGTGCTGGTGCAGCATCTCGATCCCACCCACGAGAGCCTGCTGCCGGAACTGCTGTCGCGGCATTCGAGCGTGCCGGTCCTCTCGGTCGAGGATGGCGTCCGCGTCAAACCCGGCCATGTCTACCTCATCCCCGCAGGCTCCGCGCTCGAGCTGGTCGGTAACCAGCTCCAGCTGAAAGCGTTCGAGGCGCAGCGCGGGTTCCGCCGCCCGATCGATACTTTTTTCGACACGGTCGCGCGGGAGCAGCAGCAGTTCTGCGCCGGGATCGTTCTGAGCGGCACCGGGAGCGATGGCAGTGCCGGGCTGCTCTCGATCAAGAAGAACATGGGGCTGGTGCTCGTTCAGGATCCGAGCGAGGCGCAGTATGACGGGATGCCGAATGCCGCGATCTCGACCAACGTCGCGGACCTCGTGCTGCCGATCGCGGAAATGCCGCGGGTCATCGAGGAGTATTTCTCGAACCAGTCGGCCGTCGACCTCGATCTGACCGGCAACGAGCAGCTCATCGACCGGGTGATGAAGTATGTCCGCTACCGCACCGGGCATGATTTTTCGCGCTACAAGAAGGCGACGCTGCATCGCCGGCTCGCGCGGCGGCTCAACCTGCTCGGGCTGACCAATCCTTCCGATTACCTGCAGACGCTGATCTCGAGTTCAACCGAGGCGCAGAACCTCTTTCGCGATGTGCTGATCAACGTCACGGAGTTTTTCCGGGACAAGTCCGTCTTCGAGACGCTGCGATATGAGGTGATCCCGGAACTCGTCGCCTCGAAGGCGAGTGGTGACGATATCCGTGTCTGGGTGCCGGCCTGCTCGACGGGCCAGGAGGCCTACTCGATCGGTATGCTGCTGCTCGAGGAACTCGCGCGGACCGATGCGCCGAACAAGGTGAGCATCTTCGCGACCGACATCGACAATGAGGCGCTTGCGGTCGCGCGCGAGGGGTTCTTTCCCTCAACGATTGCCGACGAGGTACCGGCGGCGCTGCTGCAGCGGTACTTCTCGCCGAGCGTCAACGGCTATCAGACCATTCAGCGCCTGCGCGACATCGTGCGGTTCTCCGAGCACAGCGTGATCAAGGACCCGCCGTTCACGAAGCTCGACATCGTCTCGTGCCGGAACCTTCTCATCTACTTCGAGGAGTCGCTGCAGAACGCGACGCTGCCGATCTTCCATTATTCCCTGCGCCCGGGCGGATATCTCGTTCTCGGGCCGAGCGAGAACATCCGCGACATGTCGGTGTTCTTCGACGAGGTGCGCGATCGCGACCGGGTGTTCCGGCGCAACACGGCCGCCGCGCAGGCGCTGGCCCTGCCGCACTTCGAGATGTTCGACGCCGGGCAGGC
The DNA here is from genome assembly GCA_038523655.1 of Pseudomonadota bacterium. Classification (GTDB taxonomy): domain Bacteria; phylum Pseudomonadota; class Alphaproteobacteria; order Rhizobiales; family CALHAX01; genus CALHAX01. Next base: position 1,421 of record JBCBJG010000269.1, read on the forward strand.
GCGCCGCCGCCGGACCAACCAGACGGTCGAGGATACCGACGTTCGCGATCTGATGCTCGAGCGGCATACGCCCTCACACGTGGTAATCGATGCGCGCGGGACGCTCGTGCATGTCTCGAAGCGGACCGGCCGCTTTCTCGAACTGCCCGAGGGGACGCTGCGCAATGATCTCGTCGCGCTGGTCCGCGAACCGTTGCGCCCGGCCGTGCGTCGGCTGTTGCAGATGGATCGCTCGGGCGACGGGCCGTGGCACGTCAGCTTCGACGGTGAACTCGACGGCCATCGTCAGCGCCTCGTGCTCACCTACGAGGAGCTGGATGCGGGCCGCGGGCTGATCGTGTTCCAGGACCGGTTCGACCCGCGGATCGACGACGACAACGCGACGCAAGGGTTCACGCCGCGGGCAGAGAGCGATCAGTACACCCGTGAGCTCGAGGTCAACCTCGCGGCCGCCGAGCAGACCATCCGCACGACCGTCGAGGAACTCGAAACCTCGAACGAGGAGCTGTCGACCATCAACGAGGAGCTGCAGAACAAGAATGCGCAGCTTAACGAACTGAACGACGACCTCGAAAACCTGATCAGCGTCACCGAGACCGCGCTCGTCTTTCTGGACGGGGACCTGACCATTCGCGGGTTTACCGACCCATCGTCGAAATTCCTCCGTCTGCTCGATCACGACCGGGGGCGGCCGCTCGAGCATATTGCGGGCGATATCGATACGCAGCGGCTTGCCGAAGCGGTGGCCGAGACGGCGACGACAGGGGAGGCGCAGGACCTCGAGATCGTATCGCACGACGGGACGATGGTCGTGCGGGTGCGCATCCGGCGTTACCGCCGCCAGACGGAGGATTTTTCGGGCGTTGCGATCGCGCTCGATGAGGTGACCGATCTGCGCCGGGCCGTCGACGAACTCGAAGAGTCCAGGCTCTCCGCGCAGCGGCAGTCAGCGGAAATCGAGGAGCTGTACCGTGTCTCCCCGCAGGCAATGGCGCTCGTCGACAAGGACTATCGCTACATCCGGCTGAACGAGCAGCTTGCGGAGATCAACGGGTTGCCGCTCGAGGACCACAAAGGCAAGGCGATCGCCGATGTGGTCCCGACGCTCGGCGATGCCGTGCTCGCGCCGGTCCGTCATGTCTTCGAGACCGGCGAGGCGCTTCGCAATCTCGAGGTCATCGGGCGCACTGCCGCCCTGCCCAACGAGGACCGGGTCTGGGAGACGGACTGGTATCCGGTCACGCTCGAGGATGACGTCAACGCCGTCGGCATCAACGTGCGCGACGTGACCCACCACAAGGACCTCGACTCCGAGCTTCGCCGGGTGATGCGCGAGTTGCAGCACCGCGTGAAGAACATGCTCGCGAACGTCGCCGCGCTCATAAATCGGGCCCGTCGGGATGACGGCGACAGCCGGGAAGTCCTCGATACCCTCCTCGCCCGCGTCGGCGCGCTCGCGAACACCCACAACCGGTTGACCGGCGAGAACTGGGGCATGACGAATATTACCGACGTGCTGTCGCCGGAGCTGATAGACGTCTACGGGCCGGACCGTTTCATGATGCGCGGCCCGAAGATGCAGATCTCGGCGAAGGCGGCACTGGCGCTCAGCATGGCCGTGCACGAGATGGCGACGAATGCCGCGAAGTATGGTGCGCTCTCCAACGACGCCGGGACGATCACGGTAAACTGGGAGCGAACCGACCGTGGCGAAGGGGACACCCTGGTCATCGCGTGGGAGGAACGCGACGGGCCCGAGCTTGCGCGCACCGTCACAACCGGTTTTGGAACCGAGCTGATCAATGCAACGTTAGAGGGGACGCTCGGGGGCGATGTCGACTTTGCGTACGAACCCTCCGGGTTGAAGTGCCTCATCACGATCCCCTGCGCGCGGCTCACGCATGACGACTCTGATGACGAACTCACACGACCGATCCAAGATGAGAGTGCTTTATCTTGAAGATGAAGCACTCATTGCTCTCGATGGGCGGATGATGCTCGAGGATCTCGGCTTCGGTGATGTGCGGATGGCGCATTCGTTGGGCGAAGCTGAAAATCTAGCCGCCGACGGCGTCGATCTGGCCGTGCTTGATATCAATCTCGGTGACGGCACGACCTCCATTTCGTTCGCCGAACGCTTGGCGAAGACCGGCACGCCGATCATTTTCGCAAGCGGCTACAATGCGGCGGAAAAAATCGTCTCCCATATCGGCGGGCCGCTGATGGCCAAGCCGTTTACCCAGAATGATCTCGCGCGTGCGGTGGATGACGCGTTGGATATGCGACCGGCTTGATGGCGGCGGGTTTTGCGGCGCCGGGGGGATTGCGCTCGGTGGTGGTGCCTGGGATTGAGTTGCTTGGCGGGAGGTGATGGCTCTTGGTGGTTCTGCGAACCACCTGTCGCGCTATCGTCCGAGCAAGCTGGCCGCTGCGGCCGCGTTTTCGCGACGCGACGCCGTTGTGAGTTTCGTGGAGCAGGCTCTCGGTGGTTTTTCAAACCACCTGCCGCGCGACCGTCCGAGCAAGCTGGCTGCTCCGGCCGCGTTTTCGCGACGCGTCGCCGTTGTGAGTTTCGTAGAGCAGGCTCTCGGTGGTTTTTCAAACCACCTGCCGCGCGACCGTCCGAGCAAGCTGGGTGCTCCGGCCGCGTTTTCGCGACGCGAAAACGCGGTGGCGGAGAGGAAGGGATTCGAACCCTCGAGACACTTTCAAGGTGCCTACTCCCTTAGCAGGGGAGCGCCTTCGACCACTCGGCCACCTCTCCGCCGCCGGTTCTGCTGAATTTCGGGGCCGGACGCAACCCCGCAGCAACATTCGCCGCTGCGCGCGCCTGCGAGCGCGCCAATCAACCGCCCACGCCGAACGCCCCTGAGCGCGCCTGCCTTAAGAATCCTTCTGCGCTGTCTCTGTCCCCACCATCCGACGCCGCGACGGGGCCGGCACGGAACAGCCTGCGCGCACCCGATCACGCAGCGTGGCGCCCTCGAAGGTCGCGCGGTCGGTCTGGAGATCACCGTGCCCGAACACCGCGTGACACGGCAGGCGGTAGCGCGCCTGCAACGCCTTGATCAATGCGAGGCCAGCTCCGAGCTGCGCGGCGGTTACGAACTCACC
>JBCBJG010000270.1:0-4512 GCA_038523655.1 Pseudomonadota bacterium
AGCGGATCTTGCGCAACCCGACCATGAACAAGGCGCTCGTCGACCAGACTCCCCTCCGCCGCCTCGGCACAGCGGAGGATATTGCCGCCGGCGCGGTTTTCCTCGCGAGCGAGGCGGCAAGTTTCATCACCGGTGAAACGCTCACCATCGACGGTGGCATGTCGATCGGTCTCTAAGCGCGCCGCGCCGGACCGCACGTCGGCGATCACCCGCTCGGCACGTCAGGCAGCCGCGTCGATCCCGTGCTGGGTTTCGTGAATAAGCCCATCGATGATTTCCCGGAACGCGGCGGCATCGTCCACGCCCTCCGCCCGGAGCGCCTCGTAGCGCGCACGCTGACGCCGCGCGCTCGTCCCGCGCGCCAGGATGGTCCGCAAATGCGCAATCTCCGCCACGCAGTCGAGTGCGCTCGCGTCCTCCTCGACGAGTTCGATCAATTCATCGAGCAGATCAGAGAAAGCGACAACCTCCCCCCGCCCGAAGTCGATCAGTCCCTCGTCGATCCCGTATCGCTGGGCTCGCCAACGGTTCTCGTTGAGCAGAAAGGTATCGTAGGTCCGCCACCGCTGGTTGAGGCGGCGCAACCGATAGAGCATCCGGCAAAGGCAGGTGAACAGCGCGGCAAGCGCGACACCGTCTTCGCGCGACGGGCAGAGATCGCAGATCCGCAGCTCGAGCGTCGGAAACGTCCCGTGCGGGCGCAGGTCCCACCAGATCTTGCTCGTATCCTCGATCATGCCGGATTTGATCAGCACCGCGACGGTCCGCTGGTACGCCGCCCAGCTATCGATCCTGTCAGGCAGCCCGGAACGGGGCAGCTGATCGAAGACCGAGAGGCGATAACACGCTAGCCCGGTATCCCGCCCCTGCCAGAATGGTGAGCTCGTCGACAAGGCGAGAATATGGGGAAGAAAATACCGCGCCTGATTTAGGATATCGATCCGCAGATCGTCGTCGTCGATCCCCACGTGCACGTGCATACCGCAGATCAACAAGCGCCGCGCAACGACCTGCATATCGTGCGCGAGGTCTTTGCTGCGTTCTTTATCCGTGGGTGACTGATCGGCCCACCGCGCGAACGGATGCGTCGACGCGGCGATCGGCGCGATCCCGAACTCGGCGCCGGCGTCAGCAATCGCAGCACGCATTTCCTGTAGCTCGGCGCTGGCATCACGCGCGCGGCGGCAGATACCGGTACCGACCTCGATTTGCGACCGGAGAAACTCGCCCGTGACCTTGTCGCCGAGCCGCTGCCGGCACGCCTCCATCAAGGCATCCGGCGGATCACGCACGAGATCACGGCTTTCGATGTCGACGAGGTGATATTCCTCCTCGATACCGATCGTGAATGCGGGCTCCTGCATTTGCATCCTCCCAACGGACCGCGCCGCGAGATGCCGGGGCGACCTGTACGCCGAACCCCACCATCCCACCGCGGCCTCCGGCGCTATAGTGCACCTCGGCGGCATGAACTTGCCCGTGCAGACCGCGCATTTTCCGAGCGCGCTCAGCAACCTAGCCAAGACCATAATCGCATGTCACAACGCGCGCCGTGCGGCAAAGCTCCGTCGCAACCGCAGACGTGCATCGCGACGTCGAGGAGCCGCCGACGATCCGACATCGAGGGAGATACCGACATGGCCGCGTCCTGGTCACCTGATAGCTGGCGAACGAAACCCGTGGTCCAGATGCCCTCGTATCCCGATAGCGCCCGTCTTGAAGCGACCGAAGCGCAGCTCGCGAGTGTGCCGCCGCTCGTGTTTGCAGGGGAGACGCGCGATCTGAAAGCGGACCTCGCCGACGTGGCCCGCGGTGAGGCGTTCTTACTTCAGGGTGGAGACTGCGCGGAGAGCTTCGCCGAGCATGCTGCCGATAACATCCGCGACTACTTTCGCGTCTTCCTGCAGATGTCGGCTGCGCTGACGTTCGCCGGCGGCTCTCCGGTCGTCAAAGTGGGACGGATCGCCGGACAGTTCGCCAAACCGCGATCGGCGGATACCGAGACGCAGGGCGACGTCGAGCTTCCGAGTTATCGCGGGGACATCATCAACGCGTCGGAGTTCACATCAGACGCGCGCATCCCGGACCCCGAGCGTCAGATGATGGCGTACAATCAGGCCGCTGCGACCCTCAACCTGATCCGCGCGTTCTCACAGGGAGGTTATTCCAACCTCGAACACGTGCATCAGTGGACGCTTGGCACGTTCTCGAAAAGTGAGGCGGGAGAAAAATACCGCGAGCTGACGGATAGGATCGGTGAGGCCATCAGCTTCATGCGCGCCTGCGGTGTGACGCCGGAAAACACGCCATCCCTCCGCTCGACCAGTTTCTACACCAGCCATGAAGCATTGCTGCTCGGCTACGAGGAGGCGCTGACCCGCCGCGACTCGACGACGGGCGACTGGTACGCCACGTCGGGTCATATGCTCTGGATCGGAGACCGCACCCGTCAGCCGGACCATGCACACATCGAGTTCTGCCGCGGCGTCGGTAATCCGATCGGCATCAAGTGCGGCCCCTCGCTCGATCCCGATGAACTGATCCAGCTTCTCGACATCCTCAATCCAGAGGACGAGGCCGGCCGGATCACGTTGATCGCACGCTATGGCTCCGACAAGGTCGGCGCACATCTGCCGCAGCTCATCCGCCGGGTGAAGGACGCAGGACGCACCGTCGTCTGGTCGTGCGATCCGATGCACGGCAACACGATCAAAGCGGCATCCAGCTTCAAGACACGGCCCTTCGATCGAATCCTCGACGAGGTGCGCTCGTTCTTCGACATCCACGCAAGCGAAGGCACGTATCCGGGCGGGGTGCACATCGAGATGACCGGCCAAGACGTGACCGAGTGCACCGGCGGTACCGTCGCGCTGGTGGATGAGGCAAACCTTTCCGACCGCTACCACACGCATTGCGATCCGCGTTTGAACTGCGATCAGTCTCTCGAGCTGGCATTCCTGATCGCCGATCATATTCGCCGCGGTCGTGCAGCCGGCGAGCAGGCGCCGCTCTCGGCAATCGCCTGACTGTCCACGCCGCTATGGCGCCCCGCGCATAGAATTCAGCCGGGCGGGGCGACGATCCGCGCCGCCGGCGGGCTTTCGTGACGGCGATCCAGCAGGCATGATCTGGGCATTGCTGCGCGTCCGTTGTCCGACGGGCGTCCCGGATCAACCCCGGCGTCAGATTTCGACATCGTCGGACGCGCAACCAACCGCGGAGATCGCACGATGCCCACAGTCCGGGTTGCCCCCACGCTCCGGGTTGCGATGGCGCAACTCAATCCGATCCTCGGCGACATTAACGGGAATCTCGCCCGCGCACGCGATGCCCATGCACGCGCGGCGGCAAACGGCGCCGACCTTATCGTGTTCCCCGAGCTGTTCGTCACCGGCTATCCGCCGGAGGATCTTGTTCTAAACCCAGCACTGCAGGATGCGGCTCGCGCTGGCGTCGAGCAGTTGGCGCGCGCGACAGCCGACGGCGCCCCCGGCATTCTCATCGGCACACCGTGGCTGGAAGGCGATGCGCTCTACAACGCCGTTGCCCTTCTCGATGATGGCTCCGTCGCCGGCGTGCGCATGAAAGTTGATCTGCCGAACTACGGCGTCTTTGACGAAAAACGCCTGTTCGCCGCCGGTCCCATGCCCGGGCCTATTGATTTTCGTGGCGTCCGCATCGGCGTCCCGATCTGTGAGGACATCTGGCAGGAAGACGTCTGCGAGTGCCTCGAAGAGACCGGCGCGCAGTTTTTCATCGTGCCGAACGGCTCGCCGTGGTCGGTCGGTAAGCACGATGTGCGGATGAACGTTGCCGTCTCACGCGTCATCGAGACTGCCCTTCCGATGCTCTACCTCAACCAGGTTGGCGGTCAGGATGAGCTGGTCTTCGACGGCGCTTCGTTTGCACTCGCCGCCGGGGGCGAACTGCGCGCGCAACTTCCCGCATGGGAAGAAGCAGAGCAGATCGTCGAGATCACGATCGACGATGCGAATGGTGCGCCGGGTGATCCGGTCGTGAGCGTCTCGCCCGCCGAGGTTGCGACCCTCGACGAAGGCCATGCCGCAACATGGCGCGCCTGCGTGCTCGGCCTGCGCGACTACGTGGAGAAAAACCGGTTCCCCGGTGTCGTCCTCGGGCTTTCAGGCGGGATCGACAGCGCAATCTGCGCCGCGCTCGCCGTTGATGCACTCGGCGCGGATCGGGTGCACTGCATTATGCTCCCTTACCGTTATACCTCGAGCGAAAGCCTTACAGATGCCGAGGCCTGCGCCAAGGCGCTCGGCGTACGCTACGACACCATCCCAATCGCGCCACCTGTCGAAGGGTTCCTCGAAACGCTCGCGCCGATCCTCGCTGGAACCAACGAGGACACGACAGAGGAAAATCTTCAGTCGAGGACGCGCGGCACCCTCCTGATGGCGATCTCTAACAAGTTTGGGGCCATGGTGGTCACGACGGGCAACAAGTCGGAGGTCTCCGTCGGGTACGCGACGCTCTACGGCGACATGA
>JBCBJG010000271.1:0-4511 GCA_038523655.1 Pseudomonadota bacterium
GGGTTTCGTCTTAAGTCAGCGCGCGCAGTGCGGGGCGGCGCTTAGGCAGTCAGTCATGTGCGGTGAGACACCCGGCGCTGGGTGACCACCGAGGGCAGGCCTAGACGCGCCGCTTCTTGCGCGGTCGGCAGCCGTTGTGGGCGATCGGCGAGACATCCTGGATCGACGTAATCGTGAAGCCGGCAGCCTGTAGCGCGCGAAGCGCGGATTCGCGGCCGGAACCCGGGCCCTTCACCAGCACTTCGAGGGTCTGCATGCCATGGTCAGCAGCCTTGCGGCCGGCATCCTCAGCAGCGACCTGCGCGGCATACGGCGTGGATTTACGTGAGCCCTTGAAGCCCATCGTGCCAGCTGACGACCAGGAAATCGCATTCCCTTGCGCGTCCGTGATCGTGATAAGGGTATTGTTGAACGTCGCGTTCACATGCGCGACGCCCGAGGAAATATTTTTCTTTACGCGCCGTTTGGTGCGTTGGCGGTCCTTGGCCATGGTGCTCTCTTTCTGCTCGGCTGCCAGTGCGTTTCGCACCGGCCCCTACGGAGGTGGTCGGGATGGCCTCGCCATCCGCGCGCGCTGAAGCTTCGAAAAACGCCAGCAGCGGTCGTCTTCGCACGCGCCAGGGGTGGCGCGCCACGAACTGCGTTACTTCTTCTTTCCGGCAATCGCTTTTGCCGGACCCTTGCGCGTGCGCGCGTTCGTGTGCGTGCGCTGGCCACGAACCGGCAGGCCGCGGCGATGGCGCAGACCGCGATAGCAGCCGAGGTCCATCAGTCGCTTGATGTTCATCGACACTTCGCGCCGCAGGTCACCCTCGACCTGGTACTCGCGGTCGATGATTTCGCGGACCTGGATGACCTCGGCGTCACTCAGTTCGTTAACGCGGCGCTCGGCCGGGATGTTGGCCTTGGCGCAGATATCGCGGGCGAACTGGCGGCCGATGCCGTGGATGTAGGTCAACGCGATAACCGCGCGCTTGTTCGTCGGAATGTTGACGCCTGCGATGCGGGCCATTCTTTTTCTCCATCGGGCGGCGCGGTGCCGCTCACACTTTATCGGGTCTCGCGCGCCACGTCGGACAGCGAACCCTCATGCCAAACGGCGTGCAACGCGGCGCAAACTGCGCGCAATTCGGCTTGAAATCCGGGATTGCGCAGGGGTGTAATGCCGCATTGCCGAGCCGTCAACCAAAGATCCCCTTGAGGAAGCCGGCTGATTCCTGTTTCGGCGGATTATCGAGTGCCGCCACGATACTCGCCGTCACGCCATCCATGTCGGCCATGCCATCGACGCTCTGGAGCCGTTCCTTGGCGAAGTAGTATCCGATCAGCGGCGACGTTTCTTTGTAGTAGGCGAGCAGGCGGGTCGTCAGCGTCTCGGCGTTGTCGTCCGCGCGGCGCTTGAAGTCGCTTGCACCGCACTTGTCACAAACACCCTCCTGCGCCGGTGGTTTGAAGGCGTCATGATATCCTTCACCGCAGTTGCCACAGGTGAAGCGGCCCGTGATGCGCTCGACCAGCGCGGCATCATCGACCTGCATCTCGATCACGGCGTGGAGGGCTTTGCCTTTATCCTCCAGCATCGTCTCAAGCGCAGCGGCCTGTTGCAGCGTGCGGGGGAAGCCGTCGAGGATAAATCCGTCCGCACAATCCGGCTGATCGATACGGTCGGAGATGATGCCGATGACGATCTCGTCCGAGACGAGTGCTCCGCTTTCCATCACCGCTTTGGCCTTGCGGCCGATCTCGCTGCCCGCGGCAACAGCGGCACGGAGCATGTCGCCAGTGGAGAGCTGGACGAGCCCCCGCGCGTCTTCGATCCGCTTTGCTTGGGTGCCCTTGCCCGCGCCTGGGGGGCCGAGGAGAATAATATTCACCGACGAACCATGCCTTTCGGTCCGCCCTGACGACCCTTCAGTTTGGCTTTCTTGATCAGGCCTTCGTACTGCTGCGCAATCAGGTGGCTCTGGACCTGGGAGACCGTGTCCATGGTCACGCTGACCACGATCAGAAGCGATGTGCCACCGAAGTAGAACGGCACGGCGAGCTGCGCGCGCAGCAGTTCCGGCAACAGACACACGAGCGCCAGGTACGCGGCGCCGACAACGGTCAGCCGGGTCATAACGTAGTCGATGTACTCGGCCGTCTTCTTGCCCGGGCGGATACCCGGAATGAACCCGCCATACTTCTTGAGGTTGTCAGCCATCTCCTCCGGGTTCGAGACGATTGCCGTGTAGAAGAAGGCGAAGAAGACGATCATCGCGACGAAGATCGACAGATACAGAAATCCACCTGGCTGCAGCGAGGTCGTCACGTAGGTCAGCCAGTCCGACGAGCCGCCGGCCGCGGTGAACTGGGCAATCGTGATCGGCAGGAGAAGCAGCGACGATGCGAAAATCGGCGGAATCACACCGGCGGTGTTGAGCTTCAGCGGCATGTGGGACGATTGCCCGTCCATTAGCCGGTTACCCATCTGCCGCTTTGGATACTGGATCAAGATCCTTCGCTGCGCGCGCTCGATGAAGACGATGAACGCGATCACGACGATCGCCATCACGAACAGTCCAACCAGCAGCGGCGCGGCAAGCGTGCCTTGGCGGCTCAGCTCAAGCGTACCGATTAGCGCGGCCGGAAGCTCGGCGACGATCCCGGCGAAGATAATCAGCGAGATCCCGTTGCCCACGCCGCGGGCCGTGATCTGCTCGCCGAGCCACATTAGGAAAATCGTGCCACCGACCAGGGTGATCACCGTCGTCAGCGTGAAGAACAGGCCGGGGTTGGTGACGATGTTCGACGTCGAGCTCTGCAGTCCGACCGAAATCCCGTAGGCCTGCAGCGTCGCCAGAGCGACAGTGCCGTAGCGCGTATACTGGTTGATCGTCTTGCGACCCTGCTCGCCCTCTTTCTTCAGCTGCTCGAGGTGGGGCGAGACGGTGGTCATCAGCTGGATGATGATCGAGGCCGAGATGTAGGGCATGATGTTCAAGGCGAAGATCGCCATCCTGCCAACGGCGCCGCCGGAGAACAGGTTGAACATATCAAAGATGCCGGCATTGCCCTGGTTGAAGGCATTGGCGAGCGCCAGCGGGTCGATCCCCGGGATCGGGATATACGTACCGAAGCGGTAGACGATGAGCGCGCCGAGGGTGAACCAGATCCGCTTTTTCAGCTCTTCGGCACGCGCGAACGCACCGAAGTTCAGGTTGGCGGCCAGTTGTTCTGCGGCTGAGGCCATCGGTGGCTCCGGGCTCGAATGGAACGGGCACGCGCGGCGGCACGTGTTCCTTAACCTATGTAACCGGCGCGCCTGACGCCAGCCTTCACGCGGCGCGGCCCGCGCCGTATCGGGTCACAAAGGCTGGAGCGCCCGACATTCGTGTCTGATCTCGGCGTCCCGCGCCTGCTCATACCGCGTCAGAACGAGAGACAATCACGGGGCGTGCGACCGATCAGGAGCCGGCCGCTTCTTCGGCAAGTTTCTGGAACTTGCGGCCACGCGCCTTGCGCGTACCGATCTTGGCTTTGGTCTTCTCTTCGCCGGTCGGCGCGAGCGTCGTGACGCTGCCGCCCGCCTTCTCGATCGCTTCGCGCGCCGACTTGGTGACGCCCGCGACTTCAAGCGCGAGTTTTGCGGAAAGTTCACCGTTGCCGAGCACGCGGACACCGTCGCGGACACGCTTGACGATCCCCGCCGCCTTCAGTGTGTCGACGGTGATTTTCGCGGAGGCGTCGAGCTTTCCTGCATCGACAGCGGTCTGCAGATCGCCGAGGCCGACCTCGTTGTAGTCGTGCCCGAAGATGTTGTTGAACCCGCGCTTCGGCAGACGGCGATGGATCGGCATCTGGCCGCCCTCGAAGCCGTTGATCGAGACGCCCGAGCGCGACTTCTGACCCTTCACGCCGCGGCCACCCGTCTTGCCCTTGCCCGAACCGATCCCGCGACCGACGCGCTTGCGCGGCCGGTTGGCGCCCGGGTTGTCCTTGAGTTCGTTTAGCCGCATGGCTCTGTGTCCCTTGCTTCCTCGCGGCGCTTTTGTCCGCGACCGCCGGCGCGCCAAGCGGCGCATGGCGGATGCCTTGTTCGATGCCGACCTACGCCGCGAAAGTATCCGGCGTCGCCTCAGTTTTCCTCGACGATACGGACCATGTGGGAGACCTTATCGATCATCCCGCGCACTGCCGGCGTGTCCTCCAGCGTGCGCCGACGACGCACCTTTCCGAGGCCGAGGCCAGCGAGGGTCGCATGCTGGTCCTTCGGGCGGCGGATCGCGCTCGCCGTTTGCTCGATCGTGATGGTCTTACCGGCCATTTTTTCTCTCCGCGGCTCGTCCGCGCTAAATCTTAGACTGTGTTCGTGGCGCACATCGGTGTCGCGCTGCAGTTGTCAGCACCACGAAGTAAGGAAACTTCAGGCAGCTTCGACGTTTTCCGCCGTGTCGGCGCCTGCTGCGTCCGTCTCGTCAACCGCCGCCGTGATGGTGCGGGCGACGAGACGGACGCAGCAGGCGCCGACA
>JBCBJG010000272.1:0-4494 GCA_038523655.1 Pseudomonadota bacterium
GTCATGACGCGGACGTTCTCCAAGATCCACGGCCTCGCCGCGCTGCGCCTCGGCTGGATGTTCGCGCCGCAGCACATCTGCGACACCGTCAATCGGATCCGCGGGCCATTTAACGTTTCAGCACCGGCGATCGCCGCGGGCGCAGCGTCCATTCTCGACCGCGCGCATGAGGATGAAAATGTTGCGCACAATACGCGCTGGCTCGCGCGCATGACCGCAGCAATGGATGAGCTTGGGGTGGAGGTTACACCGAGCGCGGCGAATTTCGTTTTGGTCCATCTCCCAGAAGGGGATGGCGTGGACGCCCGCGCGGCGGAAGATCACCTGAAGGCCGACGGCATTCTCGTTCGGCGGGTTGCGGGGTATGGACTGCCGAACGCGCTGCGCGTCTCGCTCGGGACCGACGAGGAATGCGCGGCATTCATCGCATCCTTCACGCGTTTCCGGGGCGCATCAAACCCGCGCGCTGCGACGGTCGAGCACGACGCAGCGTCGCCGCGCGTCTGATGCCCGACCTCCACATCGGCACGCTCGGCATCGTCGGTGGCGGGCTGATCGGCTCCTCGATCATGCGGGCTGCCCGCGCGCGCGGCGCGGCCAAGCGGATCGTTGCGATCGATGCGGATGCCGATGTGCGAGAGCGCCTCGAAGAGCTTGCGCTCGCGGACGCGGTCCGCGCGCCGGGGGCTGATGCGGGCGCGCAGATCGATCACCTGATCCTTGCGGTACCGCTCGGCGCGATGGCACGCGCTGTCGAAACACTCGCACCGTCGCTCAGTGCGGAGACAGTGGTCAGCGATGTCGGCTCGTCGAAACGTTCGGTGATGGCCGACATGGCGCGCGTGCTGCCACACCCTGCGCGGTTTGTGCCGGCTCACCCGATTGCCGGCACCGAGCAGAGCGGGCCGGATGCCGGGTTCGCGGAGCTTTTTGCCGGACGGTGGTGCCTACTCACGCCCGGCCCCGAGACCGATCCCGAGGCGCTCGCGCAGACGCGGCACTTCTGGGAAGCGCTTGGTGCCAAGGTGGAGGAAATGGATGCCGGCCACCATGACGTCGTGCTCGCGACGACCAGTCATTTGCCGCATCTGATCGCCTACAGCATCGTCGGCACGGCCGCGGAACTGGAAGACATCACGCGCTCGGAAGTCATCAAGTTTTCCGCCGGCGGGTTCCGTGATTTCACCCGGCTCGCCGCATCCGATCCGGTGATGTGGCGGGATGTCTGTCTGAACAATCGCGATGCAGTGCTGCAGATGCTCGAAAAGTTTTCCGCTGATCTCGATGCGCTCGAAGCCTCCGTCCGCGCTGGCGATGGGCCGGCGCTGCTCGATCTTTTCACACGCACGCGGGCGGTGCGGCGGAGTATTATTGATGCGGGCCAGGAAGTGGCGGCGCCGGACTTCGGCCGGCGTGCGTCAACTGTGGAGCAGGAGCTTGCTGACACGCAGGAGAGCAGCGCTCCTACGGAGAAAAATGCGCATCGCGAGGTCGATGCGCCAGCCAGGGCCGCATCGCCTTTGGCCGAATGAAGGCCGCGCAGGTCGATACGTCCGATCCATCGCCGGACCTCTGGGTCTTTGGGTACGGCTCGCTGATCTGGCGGCCCGACTTCCCATTCGTCGAGCAGCGACGTGCGCGCCTTGCAGGCTTTCATCGCGCACTTTGCGCGTACTCAGTAGCGCATCGCGGAACCGTCGACTGGCCGGGTTTGATTTTCGCGCTGCGTCGGGGAGGTTATTGCGACGGGGTCGCCTTCCGGGTTGCGGCGCGTGACGAAGATCGCGTCGTCACGGCGTTGCGTGCGCGTGAGCAGGTCACCGGCGTCTACCAGGAGCGGCGGCGGCCAGTTCGCCTCGGTCAACGAATTGCGGCAAACGAACAGGATCGCTTGAGCGATGTCGGTGCCGCAGCATTCGACCGGCTGAGCACTGCTACCGACGGCCAATTCGTCCGCGCATTGTTCTACATCGTCGATGCGACGCACCGGCAGTTTGCCGGGAATCTCGACATCCGAGCGCAAATTCGGATTGTGCGCGGCGCACTCGGCGGCTCGGGCGCCAACATCGATTATGTGCTGGAGACGCATCGGGCGCTGACCGCGCTCGGCATCCGCGATCGGCAACTTGCGCGGCTTGCGGCAGCGATCTCACCTGCCCGCACGTCGGATGGCACGCCGCGCCTCGGCCCGGTAACGCGACCGGTCACGAGTTCGCCGGCAACTGCGGTGGGAGGAAAATTGATTGCGATGCTGCCTGCCCGCCTCGCGCGTGGCGCTCTCAGCGGAGGTCGGCATCCGGTGCGGGGGTGGCGGGTCCGCAGTTCGCACGATCTGGCCATACACCACCGCCGCAACCTCGGTACGTGACGCGTACGCGGGAACGAAGACGGCATTCCGGGAGAGGCTAGCGAAGGAAGCGGGACTGCGTCTTAGAGCTGTAACGATCCTAGGAGACTGCTTGCGTCGAGTGCGCCAGGTCATGCCGCGAACCTGTCAGCGGAATGCCGTTTGCCGCGCGCATACTCCAGACCAATTGGCGCACGTCATCCGTGCCAACGATCGGTGTGTCGGTGGGCGTATCAGCGGCGATGAATTGAACATGGGTTGCGCCGACGCGTGCGCCTGATCGGCGGACGCTGGCCAAGTTGACCGACCCGACATCGCTGTCGAGCAGTTCGACGCCGCAGACCGTCGAGGTCTGCCCCACGGACTTGACAAGCACAACCACGCCGGAGCCGAGTTCCGGGACAGCGACCAGCGGCCATTGGGTCGCCTGATGCGTTGTGCCGGTTGCGTCCCGCATGGTCACCGGGACACCACCCATGCGGGTACCGGAGATTACGTGCAGCGAAGCCGCGCTGAATGCCGACCGCGGCGTGCGATCGCTGGTGCGAACCGTTCGGGAGATCGACTGTGTTGCCATGCCTGTCATCCTTCGTGTCGATCAGGGCCGTCAGTCGGTGGTCGATCCGCGCCCTGATCTGAGCGCCGCGTGCCACAAAACAACACGCCGCCTACGTCGACGTTCCGCATGTGACAGGACGAAGCGACGAAAGTTTGAACCAAAAAGGGAGAAAAAGTGGCCGCTGAGGTGTCGACCTGTGGCGACAATGCGGCGAGAAAATCACCATTCGTGGGCGCGGTTCGCGAAATCCCGGACCATCAGGTGCACGAACCCGCGACCGCGGCGCCGCATAAGCGGAGATACGAAGCTGCGGCGACGATTAGGTGAGCTCCGGCTCAGCCACACATCGAGACGCCGCAACTTCGGCAAATCCAGCATCCTTCATGCCGCACAAGCGCGGGTGCGTGGCATTCACGGCAGACCGGGACAGGCGCCGCCCGTGTCGAGCTCTCGTGATCACGCGCTGGCTCGACCATCGCAGACTCCGATAAGTCGTGAGTTTGCGAACGTGATGCGGCCGCGGCGGTTTGATCCCGTGACACCTGCGGTTCCATCGCCGCTGCGCTGGCGGTTGCGAGACTGACGGCGGTGACGGGTGCAGTCGCGGCGGAGGCGCTTGCGTTCGATCTCGCTGCGCGTTCTACCCGCATCGGCATGCCCGCTGCTTGCCCAGCCGCGCTTTGCGACATGCCCATGTCGGGGCCGGACATCGGCGGTGACGCAGAGCTTGCCGATATCTCTCCTTCTGCATCGGGCTTCTCAGCGTACACAGCGGGTATGCTCGCACGCGCATGGTCCCCGGCCGGCGCACCGGACAGACCGGGTCGTTCCACGTCCTGCGGACGTTGATCCGGTTGTTGGAAACCGCTTTCGACGAAGTGCCGCTCGATGACGCCGCCGATCGCAGCGATGAGGCTAGGAACGTATTCGCCGGCCATCCAGTAGCCACCTCGGGGATCGAAAATCTCCTTCAGTTCCCGAGCGATGAACGACACATCCCCGCCGCGTCGGAAGACGGCGCTGATCATTCGGGTCAGCGCGACGATCCAGGCATATTGCTCAAGGTTCTTGGTGTTGATGAAGATCTCGAACGGGCGTCGGCGACCGTCCAGTTCCAGATCGTTGATCGTGACGTAGAGGGCATGTGGCGATGCCGGCCACCGGATCTTGTAGGTCGCTCCGGTGAGGCGGCCACCGCGCTCGAGCGGTTCCGCCATGTATACGACCGCACCAGATGGTGTTTGCTGATTATCGTCCGTCGGCGCGGCAGGACTCGTACCTAACGATACAGAGAAATGTTCAGGGTTCGCCGCAGCAACCTCGGTGAGCGTTGTTACCGGCCTCGGTTCATCCCCGGTCGGGGATCCGTCGTTACCAGTCGGCTTTTTCTCCTGAGCCACGGGCTGTTCCGCCGATACCGACAGCACCGACCCGGTGACATCGTTCTCGCGGTAGGTGGTGCACCCTTTCAAGCCACGATCGTAGGCATCGAGATACACGCTCTCGAAGGCATCGAAGCTGATGTCGCGTGGGCAATTAATGGTTTTCGAGATTGCGCTGTCGACCCAAGGTTGCACGGCTGCTTGCA
>JBCBJG010000273.1:0-4492 GCA_038523655.1 Pseudomonadota bacterium
CGATCGGTTCCGTCGAGAAGATGTCGAAATCGAAGCGGAACACGATCGACCCATCCGAGATCATGGAGCACTACGGCGCGGACGTGGCGCGCTGGTTCATGCTGTCCGACAGCCCGCCGGAGCGTGACGTCCAGTGGACCGAAGCCGGTGTGGAGGGGGCCTGGCGCTTTCAGCAGCGGATCTGGCGGCTCTTCGCGACGGCCGAGCATGTGATCGAGGCCGCTCCGGATCAACGTCCTGCACGTCTCGGTCCGATTGCGACGGCGATCGAGCAGGCAGCACATCGCACCGGGGCCAGCGTTGCCGAAGCCGTTGAAACGCTGCGTTTCAATCGCGCCGTTGCGTCGATTTATGAGTTTGCGAATGTGCTGGCCGGTCACCTCAAAGGGGCCAATGCGGCGCCCGAGGAGGACCTCGCCTGGGCCGTGCGCGATGGGCTCACCCGGTTCACTCAGCTTCTCGCGCCGATGATGCCCCATCTTGCGGAAGAATTATGGGCGCGGCTTGGATACAACACCCTCGTTGCGGAAGCCGCGTGGCCTGCCGTGGAGCCGGGCCTGCTCGTTGACGATCTCATTACCATCGCCGTACAAGTTAATGGGAAACGGCGCGACGAGTTGCAGATAAGCCGTGACGCCGACAAGCAGGCGGTCGAGGCCGCTGCGCTCGAACTTGACGGCATACGTCGTGCCCTTGAGGGACGCGATGTAAAGAAAGTGATCGTCGTCCCACAGAGGATCGTGAATGTCGTCGCGTGACCCGCATCGCCCCTTGCTGACCCGACGCGTCTTTCTCGCGTCGTCACTCGCTGTGGGTGTTGCCGGGTGTGCGGGTGGCGGCTTCTCTCCCCTCTATGGTGTGACCAGCAGCGGCGCCGATCTCGAGTCGACGCTTGCGAGCGTCAACGTGATCCCGATCCCCGGCCGCGTCGGTCAACAACTTCGAAACGAGCTTTTGTTCTCGATGCGAGGCGGTGGCAGCGATCTTGGCGCTGAC
This sequence comes from Pseudomonadota bacterium, assembly GCA_038523655.1. Classification (GTDB taxonomy): domain Bacteria; phylum Pseudomonadota; class Alphaproteobacteria; order Rhizobiales; family CALHAX01; genus CALHAX01. The sequence goes on from JBCBJG010000273.1 coordinate 997, forward strand.
TATGAGCTGCGCATCGCAATCCGCGAGAGCGTGCGTCAGATCATCCGCGAGCGCGACGGTGACTCCCAGGGAGAGGTCTACCGCATCACCTCCGAGTTTCAGCTGTTGAACACCGGCGACTCCGCTGTCTTGCTTAAAGGCGAGAACGTTGCGCAGGCGGCTTATCGCCGGTTCGACTCGATCTTCGCCAACCTTCGCGCACGTCGCGACGCTGAAAATCGCGCCGCCAAGGACAGTGCCCGATCGATCTCGACCCGGGTCGCCGCGTTCCTGTCGCGAACGGGCTGAGCCAAACGCGCTCCGATGGTTGCGATCAAGGCATCGCTGGTTCCCAAGACCGTCGCCGATCCTGGAACAGCGTATTCCGCGTTCCTCATCTACGGTCCTGATGCGGGGCTCGTTTCCGAGAACGCACGCACCATCGCTCTCCATCTCGCCGCACACTCGGGGCCGGAACCCGGCGAAATCATCCGGCTCGATGAGGACGATCTCGCTGCAGACCCGGACCGGCTGAGTGTCGAGCTGCGCACCGTTTCGATGTTCGGCGATGCCAAGATCGTCCGTCTACGAATGGGTGCGCGGACCAACCCCGATCAGCTCGCAGATTTTCTCGAGGGCCCAGCTATCGAGGGGCGTCTTGTCGTTGAGGCGGGCGAACTGAAGAAAACCGCCAAACTTCGCAAGCTCTTCGAGGGCGCCGGATCTGCCGCGGCGCTCCCGTGCTATCCGGATGGCGCGCGCTCGCTAGAGGGGCTCGTCGACGAGGTGATGCGCGACAACGGCATTACGATCACGCCGGATGCCAAGAGCGTTCTCGTCGGCATGCTCGGAGCGGATCGCGCCCTCTCCCGCAACGAGCTGGAAAAGCTCGCACTCTACGCCACCGAGACGAAGCGCGTTGAGGTTGAGGATGTGCGGGAGGTGGTCGGGGATGCGTCTGAACTCGCGCTCGACGCAATCGTTCGCGCTGCTTTCGCTGGCCGCGCCGATCAGGCCCTCGGTGAATATGACCGGGCCGTCGCCTCAGGCCAGACCGCGCAAGGCGTGCTGCTGGCTCTTCAGCGGCATGTTCTGCGACTCTTGCGGTTTCGGCTCGCGCGTGACGCAGGCCGCTCAGCGGATCAGGCCATGCGGATGGTGCGTCCGCCGGTGTTCGGAGCCGACCGGGATATCTTCATCCGGCAGGCGAACACCTGGTCGTCGCGACGGTTGAACGCGCTTCGCGAGGGTGTGGCCCGTGCTGTGCTTCTGGGCCGGACTGAACCCACACTCGAAGCCGCGGAGGCCGGACGAATCCTGACGTCTATCGCGCAGGCGAGCAGCCGATAACCGCATCGCCGACGAGACCCGCTAGGATGAGCCAATCAGCCGGCTACGGATGTAGTCGAGCTGATCAAAGTTCCCGAACTGGATGGAAAGCGTCCCGGTCTCGCCGGAACCAGGTTTGATATCGACCTTGAGGCCAAGCGCGTCTGCGAGCTGCTTTTCGAATGCGCGCGTATCCGCATCTTTCTCACGTCGGGCCGCGCGCGTACTGCCGGTTCGCCCGCTCGCGGTCTGCACGAGCGCCTCGACCTCGCGGACACTCAGGTCTTTTGCGACGATGCTCTCGGCGAGCTTGGATGCGTCCGCACGCCCAATAAGCGGTCGTGCATGGCCCGCGCTCATACGCCCGTCGCGGACGAAGCCGAGCACGCTTTCCGGCAGCTTGAGCAGACGGATGGTGTTCGCGAGGTGACTGCGGCTCTTTCCGATCACCTGCGCTAGATCTTCCTGCGTGTAGTTGTAGCGTTCCATCAGCTCGGCGTAGCCGTTGGCTTCCTCGACTACGTTCAGGTCAGCCCGCTGGACGTTTTCGATGATCGCGAGTTCGAGCACCTCACGGTCAGACAGCTCACGTACAATGACCGGGATCGTGTGTAGTCCGGCGGCCTGCGCGGCGCGCCAACGCCGCTCACCCGCGACGATCTCGTAGCTATCGGCGGTATCGCTCGAAGGACGGACGATCAACGGCTGAACAAGACCCTTCTCACGAAGTGAACTCGCCAGCTCCTGAAGCTCGGCTTCCGGAAACGTCCGGCGCGGGTTGAGTGGGCTCGGGGTGACTTGCGCGATGGGGACGACGCGTTGCTCACCTTCCGGCGGCAACGCACTCGTCACATTCGCCGGATCACCGATAAGTGAAGCGAGCCCACGTCCCAACCGACCATTCTGTGCGGTGACCGCCATGTGGTTCCCCCTGTTCATGCGGTTCGGCCGTTGCCCCTCCGGCTCACCGAGATCCCGCATGTCGCATGTCGCTTCGTTCGTGTCAGATTACCCGCAGGCGCGTCATCATGCGGCCGTCAGTTCACGCTCGCGCTCGATGATTTCGCTGGCGAGCCGAATGTATGCCTGGCTGCCGGTCGAGCGGTGATCATAGAGCAGGATCGGTTTGCCATGTGATGGCGCCTCAGCGATCCGCACGTTGCGCGGGATCACGGCGCTATAGACCTTCGGCCCGAAGAACCGCCGCACCTCGGTCGCGACCTCTTCAGAGAAGTTCGTGCGCGCATCGTGCATCGTGAGGACCACGCCCTGGATGTCGAGTTGCGGGTTCAACGTGGCGCGGACACCCTCGATGGTCTCGCGGAGCTGCGAAATGCCTTCGAGCGCGAAGAACTCGCATTGTACCGGCACCAGCACAGAATGTGCAGCGACCAGCGCGTTGAGCGTCAGCGCGTTGAGCGACGGGGGGCAGTCGATCAATACGTAGGAGTAGGGTTTGTCGCCTGCTGGCGCGGGCTGGCTCGCAAGCGTACGGATCGCGTCGCGGAGGCGGAAGTTTCGGTCGGCTTCATGGAGAATTTCGCTCTCCAGGCCGACGAGATCAGAGTTGGCCGGAACGATCGACAAGCCCGGCACTGCCGTTGTTAGGGCTGCAGCCGCAAGCCCCGATGTGCCAGCGAGCACATCGAACGTCGTTACCTGGCGAAGTGGCTCGGCGATCCCTAGCCCGGTACTCGCATTGCCTTGGGGATCGAGGTCTATGACGAGGACGCGCTCGCCGATGGCGGCCAGCGCTGTGCCGAGATTGATGGCTGTTGTGGTTTTGCCGACGCCACCCTTCTGGTTGGCTACAGCCAGCACGCGAATGGATCGACCTGCCGTTGTGTCCGTCATCGCTCAGTCCTCATCTCGGGACGCCGATGGCCGGGCCGTCCCCTCTGCAGGACGCACATCGGCCGTGATCTCCAGGATACACCCTTCACTGTCGACGACACTCGGATGGCGGATGATCCGGAACAACTTTGCCTCGTTCCCGAGGGCGGCGATCTCTTCGTCGACGCGCCGACCCTTGGGGAAAACTGCACGCCCACCCGCCCTCAGTGCCGGCGCGGACCATATGATCAGTTGACCAAGTGGCGCCAGCGCCCGCGCACTCACAAGGCTGCATACCGTGATCCGAGACTGCGTCGCACTGCTTTCTATGCGTGACGGTAGGATTTCCACATAC
>JBCBJG010000274.1:0-4488 GCA_038523655.1 Pseudomonadota bacterium
CCAATCGATCCCGGCGAGCGCTTTGGCCCAGGTGCCTGCGCCGCGTTCCTGCTCGTGAAGCGGTTGGTCGTAATGATCGAGCGAGATGCGCAGAAGCAGTTGATCGCGGTAGCGTTCAGCCAGTCGGAGGAGCCCTTCCTTGATGCGCGGGCGCTGCATCGGCTGCATGGCGTTGCTCAAGACGAGCGTCTGAAAGCCACGCGCGAGCGTCTCCTCGAGAATGTCGAGCATGTCCGGACACATGAATGGCTCACCGCCGGTGAACGCGATCTCGCGCGTCGCATGTCCGTCGCGCTTGATTTCGTCGAGGAACGCGACGACCTCGCCCGTCGACAGATAGACGAGGCTGTCATTCGTCGGGCTCGAAAGAATGTAGCAGTTCGCGCACTCGATGTTGCAGAGCGTGCCGGTGTTGAACCACAGCGTCTCCAGCTGATGCAGGCCAACCACCGCACGCGGTTCACCCTTCGCCGTAAGGTCCGGATTCTCGAATTTCCCGGTCGGATGCGGCGTCGGCTCGCGGGTAATCTGCAAATTCACTCAGGCTTCCTCCGCGATGTCATGCGCGGTGCGTACCACGTCGTCAGATGGCGTACAGCAGGTCAATTCATCACGAGGTCGTCAGTTTCGGTGACGCATTGTCCATGGCGCATTACGCGAAAGGCACGCCGTAAAGCAGCCCGAGCGCCACCCCAAACAGGCCGATGAGCAGTGCGACCAGGGCACGGGCAAAAAGGCCCCGGTCAGCGACATCTCGGTCGCGCAGGATGAGGCCGAGCCCGCCGGAGACCGTGGCGGCCAGCCCAAGTGGAAACAACAGCGTGAACAGGAAGAGCAGCGCGTAGCCGATCGAGATGCCCTGGCGCGATTCCGGTGCGTCGGTAAGCATGATGCCGGCAAGGACAGAGATCACTAGCCCCACCGCGACGGCCATCAGAGTGCCGAACCAACTGAACAGATTTGCGAAGTTCACGGTGACGCCCCCCAACAGCTTCGTCAGATGGGCACCGTATACACACAGGGCGGACTAGTCGTCGCCGTGAACGCGACGCTCCAACAGCGCGGCCACGCGGGTGACGCCCCAGGTCACGCCGCCAAGCACGCCGATGATGAGGACAAGTGGCACAATGATCGGCGCCACAACGTAGACGATCGATACGCCCGCGAAGACGAGCATCGCGTAGATCGCATACATCAGATATTTTTCGGTCATTACGACGGGTCCCATTGAGGGGTCGGGCGGGGTGCCAGGTCGGGCGGTGCGGCACGCTGGCGGTCCGTCGGCACACCGGTCCTTGCGTGCGCCGTCTCACCGGACAGTGCAGGAAACTGCCGGTCAGTGCGAGCGTGCGGTGTGTCGCGTCTTTCGCCAATGAAACGGCGCAGTGAAGAGTTCCGCCAACGCGATCCACGCGGCCCACGACATGGCGAGCCAGTAGGCAGGTAGGGTCAGCGCGAGGCTGAGGCTGCCGCGTTGGCGATGGCGCCACCCCGCGACGAGGATGAGCAACGCGGCGCTCAACCAGCCGAAAGCGAGATTGGCTGCGGAGACGATCGTCAAAAGCATGGACGCCGACGCATCCGGCCAGGCGAACGGTCCCACCGTCGCGACCTGCCAGGCAGCCAGCGCGTAGACCAGCGGATGGAACAGGGCAGCCGCAATCACCCCACCGAACAGGAGCTGGAAGATCAGCCAGCGGACCGGCCCTAACTGCCGGGCGGTGCGCAGTGGATATCGTGAGTGCACCAGCCACGTCTGCATCCATCCCTTGAGCCAGCGGCTGCGCTGGCCGACCCAATCGCCTGCCCGGCTGGGCGCCTCTTCGTAGGTCACGGATCGAAGCATGCGCGCCGTGAGGCCAGCACGCGCGATCCGCACGCCCAGATCAGCGTCCTCGGTGACGTTGTGCGGGTCCCAGCCACCAAGCTGGGCGAGGACCGCGCGGGGGAAATGATTGGACGTGCCACCAAGCGGGATCGGAATGCGCGCCGCCTCGTATGCGGGGAGCAGCGCATCGAACAGGCAGATGTATTCCGAGGCGAAGTGGCGGGCGAACCAACCGTCCGCTCCGTTGTGGACGTGCAAGCGGGCCTGGAGACAGGCCAAATCAGTTGGACCATCGCGGAATGCGGCCACGGCCCGCTTCAACTGATCCGGCTCGGGCAGATCTTCCGCGTCGTACACCACGACATAGTCGCCGGCGGCGCAGGCGAGTGCGGCGGTCAGCGCCTTCGGTTTCGTGCGCGGCCCGGCCGGTGGCAGCACAAGTGCGCGGGCGCCGACGATCCCGCCGACCCGCTGGAACGCCGCGCGGGTTGCATGGTCATCCTGCTCAAGGATGAAAATGATTTCGCGGCGCGCGGTCGGGTAGTCGAGGCTGGCGAGCGCGCGGACCAGCTGGGGAACCACGGCAGCCTCGTCGTGCAGAGGGACGAGGATCGAGTAGCTCGGCCAGCCGCCGGGTGGTTCTACCGGGACCGGCGTCGCCCGCGGGCGCACCACGACATAGCGGGCAAGCGCGGCAAGACGGAGAACGACCAGCGCCGCGATCGGAAGCGCGAGCGCCAGCAGGCAGCCGCGCATGGTCGCCGTGGGCCAGACAACCGCAGCGGCGCTCACACCTGCGACCGCCACCATGGCCACGCCGATCTGGCGCCACCAGAAAACGTCCGCAGCAGAGTACGCCGGATGCGTGCGTTGGAGGTTGGCTGCGCGCTGCGCGGTGGTCTCCGGATCGAGCGTGACCTCCGGAACGCGCGGCCGGGCAAGCGGCGGCGCGACCGCGCCCGGCCGCAATGACTGCGGTGCGACTGGTCCGCTGGCTGCCGGCGAGGCGGGCGGCAACGGGTGTAACTGTGTCCGCGGCGGGCGCTCATTGCGTTCTGGAGGGATTGGCGCACTAGGCTGATTGGGCGAGTTGGACGGGTTCGGCGAACCAGGCAAATTGGCCGAGCTGGACGGGTTTGGCGCGATAGCTGCGTTCGCCGCGGCGGGCTGATGGCTGACTGTTGGCGCTGCCATTTTCGTTGGTAGAGCGCCCGGGACTGGTGGCGCAGGTTCCTGGCTCATCGCCGTGACCACGCCGGATCGTCAGTCCCCGCAACTCGCGTGCGAAACCGCATTCCGGCGCGCGTTTGCTTCGACCGAGGAAGCGCGAGCGCCGCCCTTCGCGTCGGCAGCCGTCTTGAACCCACCCAAGTCTCCCCGTACGACACGACGCGAGCGTCGAGCCTCGCGGGGGGATTGGCAATTGGGCGAACTACCGGGTGTCCCGAGCGGCGACGGGCGAGAAGACGGTCGCGGCCGAGCACGTTTGGCCCGGCACGCGCGCCGGTGGGCTACCATCGCGGCTGCGCTCATCGCAGTGATTGTCAGCAGTATTGATCCGCAGACCGGTGATCCGCAACGCGCGGCGGCGCAGGCGCCGTCGTTCAGCGGCCCGGATACCAGCAACCTTCCGGCGGACGCCGTTGCGCCGCCGAAGCGCACGCGGCTGCGGTTCCTGACAGCATCGGACTACCCGCCGTATCATTATCTCGACGAGGAACGCGTGTTGACGGGCTTCAACGTCAGTGTCGCGCGGGCGATCTGCCTCGAACTGGATGTGACCTGCGAAGTCGAACCGCGGGAATGGAATGAGCTGCTTCCCGCGCTGGAAGCCGGCGAAGCGGATGCCGTGATCGCTTCGATCGCGAAGACACCCGCTGCGCTGCGCCGGGTCGCGTTTTCTGACAGTTATCACTACACGCCAGGCCGGTTCGTGGTTCGTCGCAATGCGCCGGCGTTCGAGATCGGTCAGGACGCGGTAGCCCGCCGCTCCGTCGCCGTGGTGGCAGGGACGGCGCACGAGGCCTTTCTGCGCACGTTCTTCGGCGAAGCGCGGATCATCACCTTCCCGACCGCGACGGATGCGCAAAACGCAGTTCGGCTCGGGCGCGCCGACTTGCTGTTCGGCGATGCCGCGACGTTGGCGATCTGGATGAACGGAACCGAAGCGCGCGGTTGCTGCGCGTTTCGGGGTGAGGCGTTCGCGGAACCGCTCTTTTTCGGCGACGGCGTGTCTGTCGCCGTCCGCAAAGGTGACCGGGAGACGCTCGGCGATATCAATCGCGGGATCGCGCGCATCCGGCAGTCGCGCCGCCTGGAAGAGATTTTTCTCCAGTTCTTCCCGGTGCGGATCTACTGATCAGGGTTGTCAGATGGGCGCCGGTTGCGGCCGAAGGGGAGCGCCAGCGCCCACGTAAATCGCGTGGGTCGTGCGTCCTGATATTCTTCCAGCCCGATTTTCATCCCCGTGTGTCCACCTTCCGGTTGCGCCCGGTAGGTGCGGAAAACGCGGTCCCACAGTGAAACGGATTCCAACTTCGGTTTCAGCCTTTCACTGTGGGACCGCGTTTTCCGCACCTACCGGGCGCAACCGGAAGGTGGACACACGGGGATGAAAATCGGGCTGGAAGAATATCAGGACGCACGACCCACGCGATTTA
>JBCBJG010000275.1:0-4434 GCA_038523655.1 Pseudomonadota bacterium
TGGATGATGACAAGCCCAGTGCCAGGCATGAAGCAGCTGCCGGAGCCCGTACTTTCGCAGTCGCTCGGTATCGATCGGATGGCGCGCATTCCAGAGGACCCACTCAGCATCGCCGATCGCGAACGCATGTCCGAGCTGCTTAAGAAATAGCTGCCCGCTCGTATCGCCCGCCGGAACAAGACTGGCGATCCGCCTTCGGAAATCATCGCCTTCGAGCGGCAGCCGAGGGATAGGCCGCACGAAGGCATTGCCGCGCAATCGGCGCAACCACCACGGCAGCCCGAGATCGCGCGCCATCTCTTTCAAGCGTGCCCCGGCATCCAGTCGCGCAAGAACGTGAGCGCGCTGTTGCTCGGTCCCGTAGCCGTTCGCCAGAGCGAAAAGCAGCGCGGGAAACGACGTCGCAAGATCGCCCGCTAAAGGGTGCTTCGCACACAGGTCCTGGATTGCCCCTGCGTATCTCGGAACATAATGCTCCTCCGGCGCGGGCTCCGCAGACGGCACACGCGCTTCGCGGTGCGCATCATAGATGACGACCGGTGCGCTTGCTGCAGGTGATGGTCTGTCTTGCTGCATGGACCCTCGCTTTAGCACCTGAGCGTGCGGACCGTTGATGGCGAAAACGGGTTTGCCCTGTGTTGCAGGCTGGGCGATTTCACGTCGCTCGCCGCCCAACGCTTATTCTCCGCACCGCTTCCCCCTCCTCCGCCTACCCGTCCAATCGGTCAGGTCGCTCGCAGCGCGGTGATTAGACCTTGATGGCGAGATGTGATGGCTTACCTCGATGGTTCGTGAAACCGGAGCACGCAAGCGATGACGATCCTCACATGCAATGACCCTTGGGTGCATCTTGCCCCCAGATCACTGCGCGCGGCATGTCGGGCGATCGCCATCGCAGTGCTCACCATCGGCATTTTCGTTCCCCTTACTTCGCTCGCCGACGATCAGACCACTCTCGAGACAGTGCACCGGGATATCACGGAGCGTTATTCCGCCGTGCAACATATGTCTGGCGCCGAACTCGCAGCTCAGCTGCGTGATGCACGAGCCCGAGAGGAGATCGTCCTTTTCGATGTTCGCGAGGCGGAGGAATTTGCGGTCAGCCGTTTGAACGGTGCCGAGCGGATCGAACCCGGCGTCTGGACTTCGAGCTTCATGCGCGCGCACGGCGACCGCATTCGTGGCAAGACCGTCGTGTTCTACTGCTCGGTTGGCGCGCGCAGTTCCTATGCCGCGAGCTATTTGGCCGATGATCTAAAGGCTGCAGGCGCCACCCGCGTGGTCAACCTCGAGGGAGGGATATTCGCCTGGCACAATGCGGCACGCCCGCTCGCGGACAAGCACGGCGCGACCCGGTTCGTGCATCCCTATGATGCGAAATGGGGGCGTTACGTCGATCGGGGGGCGCTGACACGGTATGCACCACGTCCGAGCGTCGACGTGCCGCCGGTTAGCAGTTCGATCCCCGGCGCGGCCACGCAGTAACAGAAACGCAGAATGGGCCGCGGAGCGATAGTCGTCGCAGCACTGTCGTTATGCCGCCAACTTTTTCTTCCGCTCTCGACCAGTGTTTGACGAGACAACCACTGCGGCCGATGCAGGCGTTCAGCCGTCCTCGATGCCCCTAGCCGCGCCGCTTCGTCAGTTGCCGCAGCCCTGACTGCCCAATGATCCGCAGGATCGTCGTGCCGGCGAGCACCGTGCCTTTGACCGTGCCCGAGACCTTCGACACGCCGATCCGCGGGCGATAGTCGACCGGTACCTCGTGGAGCCGAAGGCCCGCTTCCGCCGCCTTGATCTGCATTTCGACCGTCCAGCCGTATGCCCGATCACGCATGCCGATCGCCTCCAGCGAGGTCGCGCGGACCGCGCGAAACGGTCCAAGGTCAGTGAACCGCGTGCCCCAGATCCACCGCATGAGCGTACACGCGAGTTGGTTGCCGAACCGCTGCGGGATCGTTAGCGACCCGGCTTGCGCATTGCCGGTAACGCGCGAGCCGATCACGAGGTCGGCTTCCCCGCGGGCGATCGGGTCGACGACGCGGTCCATCTGCTCGCCGTGATCGCTATAATCTCCATCGATGAACGCGACGATATCCGGGCGCTGCGCGTGCGCGATCCCGGCGAGACATGCGGCGCCGTACCCCGGCTGCGGCTCGTGCACGACATCGGCTCCGTGGGCCCGCGCTACCGCGGCAGTTTTGTCCGTCGATCCATTATCGGCGACCACGACCTGGTCGATCCAGGCCGGCAGATCATCCAGCACCCGCCCAATCGCCGCCTCCTCATTGAGCGCCGGAATGACGACGACCACCCGCTGATCATTGCGCATGAGCACTCCTTGTCGGGATACGCGGCGCCTCACCACCGCGTGTCAGATGCGCCGCCGTGCGCCCCCGCGCGGCAAGTGGCGCGAGGATCGCCTGGCCAACCAGAAGCAGCCAGATCGGCGCCCACGCCAGCCAGATCACCACGTCGGTGAAGAGCGCGAACCGATCGACGACCATGAGTTCGAAGGCCCAATAGTAAATTGGCATCACAACCGCGAGCGCGATCATCCCCGCGAGCGGCAAGATCGCGAAGAAAGGCGCGCACCAGACGACGTACCAGGGAAACTGCGCCGGGCTGACGAGAAAGAGGAGAAAAATAAGCAGTGCGAACCGACGTGCGCTTGCCCGCATGTCGTCGGGCGCATCTGTGATCGGGCGCGCTGCAAGCCAAAGCGCCGCCAACCCTGCAAAAACGATGATAGCAGCACGCGCAATCCGGTTCGCATCCAGGCCGGCGATCGTCTCGCTTCCCGCAAGCGCCAGGGCGCCAGTCGCCGCCGCATGCAGGATCGAGAACATCGCCCCCATCGTCCGCCAGGCATCGGCGTAGGCGACGACCCCCGCTTTCTCGTCGAGCCCGGCCAGAACAATCGGGGCGAGCCATGCGATGGTGATCACCACCACGATAAGCGCGGACACGATAAGCCTGGCCCACGTGACCCGTGCGCTGCGCATCGCGAGCGGAAAAAGCACCAGCGGCCAGATCTTGATTGCCCCGGCGATCCCGATCAGCAGCGCCGCCGTCCGCGGTCGCCGGGCAATACTTGCCAGCACGATCGCCACGACAAAAGGCATCAGCACCGCTTCCATGTGCAGTGAGTTCGCGAGCTCCTTGATGACCAGCGGGTTCCACCAGTAGAGCGCACCGAGCACCGGCGGGAGTCCGAGCCGCGCCAGCAGCAACAGGACAAGGCCGAACGTCGCCGCATCGCCCGCGAGCACAACGACGCGCCAGCCGAGGAGATCAAACGGGGCGATAAGATGCGCGAGAGCAAAAAAGCCCTGGGCGCCGAGCGGATAAATTGTCCGGATCTCGGCATGATTTACCCGCTCTAGCGTGACACCCGCCGCCGTCGCCAATCCCGCACGTTCCGCATCGCCGGATGCCGCCGCTGGAGCAACCGCATACGGGTCGAGACCATGCGCGACGACCCCGCCATCCCAAAGGTATCGCTGATAATCGTCCTCGAGGATCGGTTCACTGAAGAAAAGCACCGCCCGCGCGAGCACACCGATCGCGACAACAAAGAGCAGGAGATGCCGGGTCGACGTATTCTCATCAAGCGATGGCGTCTCAGAAGCCGGAGCGACCGTCGTACCTGGTGCACCCACCTGCCGAAGCAGCGCCGCCGCTGCGATACAGTACACCGCGCCTATCGCGCTGAGCAGTAGAACGAGGGGGCGGATCGCCATGTCCGCCACCTCGACGTCGTACCCGAACTGATGCGAGAACACCGCGAGCGCGGAAAAACCCGCGGTGATCAGTACGCCGCTGGCGATCAGCCAGGAATGGTCGGAGAAGCGTTGCCGCATCGCCTCTCAGTCGCGGAAAACGCCCCTCACGTCCACCCGATCGACGCCGCCGATTGTGGGTCTGACGAACTCGTGTTCAGTTTGGGTTCAGCAACCGCGCGTCAGGATGCGTGCGATCAGGCATGCTGCGGCAAGCGACCAGCGCCCGCCGGCCATGAGAATGAGGTGCGCGCCCGCCACTACGAAACGGCGTTGGCGCAGCGCTCTCGCCTCGGTTGGCGCAGGCGGCATGCAACAAGTGGGACCTCGCCTGCAAGCGAGGGGCGAGGATTGTATGACGAAATCGATTTTGGCAGGGGCGCTCGGAGCCGCGGTGCTCTCGCTTGGTCTTGTTGCCTCGACACCGGGCGAGGTTGGCGCGTCCAGCGGCTGCCGTGGTGAGTGTGACCGGGCCTTTGCGGAGTGTTATCGCAGCTCCGGCGGCGACCGACGCCGTTGCGCAGCCGCACGTGCGCGCTGCCTCAATCGCTGTCTCCGTCAGTAATCCGGCGATAACAATCAAGCGGTGTCGCCCGCGAGGCTTGATCTCGCGTCGTCGGCCCGATCAACGCGCGATGAGCATGACGCACAA
>JBCBJG010000276.1:0-4396 GCA_038523655.1 Pseudomonadota bacterium
CGAGGCGATCGCCATGCTGGTCGACGAGGCGACGCCGCCTGATTTGCGGAACTGACCGGCGACTTATAGTCCGCAGCGCCGGCGGACGTTTTGCGGATCATCGCGGTCTATGCGCGTTGTCTGTGCTCGCCCGCGCACACCCGACAGACTGCCGCAGGATAAAAACTCCTTCTTGTTTGCGAGCAAAACGTTCTGGAAGGTTTTCGTCCGTATAACGTTTTGCGGTGCGGGGGATACGATCTGTTCATCCTCTTCGCGTGAGCCGGCAACCTGCCCGACACGCGAATGATCCGTCGCGCCAATAGCGTGGTGCGTAAGGGTGTCGGCATGAACATCGGAAATCTCCTGGTCGCAAAAGGTCTCGTCACGAGCGAGCAAATCAACGAGGCGGTCGCCCATCAGGCGGCAAGCGGCGGGCGGATTGGTGACAGCCTCGTTGCCCTCGGCGCGGTGACCAAGGAGCAAATCGACGAGGTGTTGGCCGATGCGCCGCAGGCCCCGTCCGTCATCGAGCGCACGGGCATTGACGCGGTTTTCCTCCTCGAGTTGATGATGAAGGGGATGTACGCGGAGAGCCTCGAGACGGCGTCCGCGCTGGTCGATGCGCTGAAGCTCTCGAGCAACATCGTCAACCAGCTTCTGCAGATGGCGAAGGACCGCAAGTTCATCGAGGCGCAGGGCACGGCGCCGGGTGGTGGAATGCGCGCCGAAATGCGGCTTGGGCTGACGCGGGCAGGGCGGGAGTTTGCGATCGATGCATTGTCACGCGGACAATATTTCGGCCCGGCACCGGTGCCACTCGCGGCTTACCAGGACCGCATTCAGCGCCAGCGGGTGACGAACGAGCTGGTGACGCGCGACCGGCTCAAGGAAGCGTTCGAAGGGCTGGTGATGCCGGATCGGTTCGTCAGCCGATTGGGGCCCGCCGTCAACTCGGGCAATGCGATCCTGATCTACGGACCGGCTGGTAACGGCAAGACGACGGTTGCCGAGATCGTGGGGAATATATTTCAGAGCGTAATCTACGTGCCGTACTGCGTCGAGATCGACGGCGAAATCATGAAGGTTTTCGATCCCTCCGTGCACAAGGTCGTCGAGCAGGCCCCGCAGGCGGAGGGCGCATCGAATCTTCGCCGCAGTCGGATCGATCCGCGCTGGGTCGCGTGCTACCGGCCGATGGTGATCACCGGGGGTGAGCTGACGATCGAGATGCTCGATCTCAAATACAACTCGCTGGCGAAGTATTACGAGGCGCCGCTACACATCAAGGCGCTGAACGGTACGTTTCTGATCGATGACTTCGGCCGTCAGCGTGCGAAACCGGAGGATATTCTCAACCGCTGGATCGTGCCGCTCAATAGCCGTGTCGACTTTCTCACGCTGCACACGGGAAAGAGCGCGATGATCCCGTTTGACGAGATCGTCATCTTCTCGACCAACATGCATCCCGACGATCTGATGGACCCCGCGTTCCAGAGGCGGATCAGCTACAAACTCGAGACGGTCGAGCCACCTGAAGATCTGTTCCGGCAAATCTTCGACGGGATGGCGAGCAAACGCGGGCTCGAACTGACGAACGAGATTTATCTCCGCGTGCTTGACGGCATCCGTACGAACGAGGCGCCGCTAGCGTATTTCCAGCCGAAGTTCATCGTCGAGCAGGTGCTCGCGTCCTGCAAGTTCGAGGGCATCCGTCCGCAGTTCACGATGGACAACGTCGATGACGCCTTGGCGAACCTCTTCGTGCAAAAGCCGGATGGGACGATGTTCGGCGTGAAGCGGAGCTGATCCCGCTTAGTCAGCCGGCGTGCCGGGTCCTTTGATCTGCGTGCGCAGCATATAGCGGCGCGCCGACGGGTCGAAGCTGTCCCGGCGGTGCAGGGTCGCGCGGTTGTCCCACATGAGCACATCGCCAACGCGCCACTGGTGCGCGTAGGTGAACTCGGGTCTGGTCGCGAACGCCCAAAGATCATCAAGCAGGGCCTCGGAGTCGGCGAGCGAAAGCCCTTCGACATAGGCGTTGCGTCGGCGCCCGAGATAGAGAACCTCGCGGCCGGTGTGCGGATGGCGGCAGATCGCTGGATGCAGTGTGCCCGGACATTCGCGTGGATCGTCGCTCGCGGTGACGCCCTGGCGTAGCAGGCCGGCGGAGTTGAAGGTCCCATCGTGCTTGATGCGGCGGCCGTCGATTCGCGCGCGTAGATCGCCGGGCATCGCAGCCAGCGCGGCCTCCATACCTGCGAGCCACGTATCGCCGCCTTCGGAAGGAATTTCGACGGCGCAGAGCATCGATGCGCGCGGCGGGTTGTCGAGATACGACATATCGGTGTGCCAGGCCGCTTCGCCGTTCCCGAGGCTGCCGACCGGCTCGCCTTTTTCGTCCGCAATGTTCGAGACCACATACACTTCAGGCAATCCGTCGACCGCGGTCTTGCCTTTCTCGTTGACCGGCGCTTCATCGAGGTCACCGAGAAAGCGGCTGAACCGCACGAGATCGGCAGGTTCCAGCTTCTGATCGCGGATCAGCACAGCGCCGTGTTCGCTGAGGAGTTGGTCGACTTGCTGGGCGAGGTCGGGTGCAGCGCCAGCGAGATCGACGCCCTCGAGTTCGATGCCGAGGCACGCGTTGATGCGGCGGGCGGCCGGAATGGTGACGGTGGACTGCAGCACGGTATTCGACATTGATGGGCGCTCCTCGCTTTACACTCCCACGCCTATGCGATCGGCGCGGGGCGGTCTGTCAGCGCGATGACATTTGCGCGTGACAGTGAACGCGGCGGGCTTCAGGCGCGTGGATCATCGATCATGCGGGCGAGACCTTTGGCATCGACGAGGGTGATCTCCCGGCCGGTACGGGCAATGAGCCCGGCGTGCTCCAGCCGAGCCAACGCTGACGTCACCGTCGGGCGGCGGGCAGAAAGCAGTCCCGCGAGATCTTCGTGCGTCATGCGTACTGTCGCGCCTGATGAAGGGGAGGCGGTGAGCGGGTCGTGCCGGGCGAGAGAGAGGAGGGTTTGCGCTACCCGCTGTTCGACCGAAAGGGAGAGGAAATCCCCGACACGGTGATGGAAGTCGCTCATGCGATCCACCAGCAGTCTGACGACGCGGGCCGCGAGCACCGGGCTTGCACTCATGGCGTGTTGGAACGCGGCGGCATCGATCTCGATCAGCGTGGCGGGAGAGGACGCGACGGCGCTTGCGTCGCGGCGTGGTGTGCTTGCGAGCGCGGAGAGCCCGAGCAGGCTGTTCGCGAGATGCAGACGGAGAAGGCAATCCTCACCAGACCGGTTCGTGAGGATCGACTTAACCTCCCCATCACACAGGAGATACACGCGGTCCGCCGGTTCACCCTGCCGATAGATCAAGGCACACGTGTCGCATGCGCGTGTGCGCCCGAGCGCACTCAGGTGCGCGCGTTCGTCAGGTCCGAGGCTGTCATCCATGTCGGCAAGCGTGCCGACGCTGTACTCACGCATTGCGGATGATTAGCCGATTGCCGCCTAAGCGTCGCGGATCGATGTGTCGGTACGTGGCCGGGTCAGCCATCGACGCTTTCGCGCTGGCGGTCGTACTGGATTGCGGCGGTGACAATTCCGTCGACCAGATCTTCGCGGGATGCGGACTTCCGCGCAGCGGCACCCGTTAGCCGCAATCCTGAAGCGCGGGCGACTGCGCCGAGTTCGGCCTTCGTGCGCAGGTTAGAGAGGCGACCGCGCAGCATGGTCTCGCCGTGTTGGCGGAGCACGTTCACCGCGTGGATCGTCGGGCGTGCTTTCTCGGGTGCCCCCTCAGGTGCCTTTGCAGATGGCTTTGCAGATGGCGGGGCGCGGCGAGGTTTGGCAGAACCGGTGCGTTGGCTCTCCGGGTCGTGTGGCGTGCTGCCATTCCCGATGCCGGCAAGCGCCCCGTGAAGGCGGGCCGCGAACGCCGGATTGCTCCTGGCCTCCTCGATCACGACGGCGAACAAGCTCTCGAGATAACTCCCGAGCGCGTCGGTGTTACCGTCACCCGCTCGCGTTTGCCGTGAGGCATCCGGCACCTCGGGGGTGGTCGTGCGCGGCACGCTTGGCGATCGGCTGCTCATGCTGCGCCCCGCGTCGATGCATTGCCGGTCCAGTCGAGCATTGCGGTGAAAAGCTCCTCGACGATCGCGCGTCCATCGCCGAATTTCTGGTTCAGCGATTGCGGCGTGGCGCGGTACTCGAGCGCGCCTTCGATCGCAGCGCGCTGTGGCATTACCAGGCCGAGCGAGGGGTAGCGCGCCATGATCGCGTCGATGATGCCGCGTTGGTACGGATTGTTCATGCGCACGCGGTTCGCGAGCAGTCTGATCTGACGATTCGGGTCACTGGCCTCGATCCGGTTGACGAGCCAGCCGACATTATCCTCCGCCGTC
>JBCBJG010000277.1:0-4390 GCA_038523655.1 Pseudomonadota bacterium
CCGTCGAAACCGCCGGACGTTCGGCGCCGACCGTGATGATCGATCAGATCAAAGCGCCCATCGATCCCGAAGGGTAGCGGGACGGCCTGCCCAGCGATCGCGGTGCGAGGGGTTGGTTGCGGCGGGGTGTGTCGTGGAGCTGTCGCGGTCGACACGATGGTACGTGCAGCAGATGCCGGCGCGCTTTTAGCTGGCTCGGGATGCGGTGGGGTGACGAGCGCGAGGGCAATTAGCGCCACTGCGATACCAAATCCGGCTGCCAGCGCTGCGATCGCGATCAGTCGAGGCCCTGCCGCGGCACGGGAGCGCGGTGCAGCATTTTTATCCGTTTGCGAACGGGTCACGCGACGACTACTCGAGTTCGGACTTGGCGAAAGCCCGATCAGCTTCCGCACCGAGCCCGAGATAGCCGTTTGCGTCGATCTGTTTCGTAATGCGAGGATCTTTACGGAACCAGGGACCTTTTTTCTTCGCGGCGTCAGGGAAATCTTCCGCCCACTGCTTGGTGTACTGGCTGGTCTTGGCGTCCTTTTTCGCGCCAGCCTCTCGAATGAGCTGGATCTGGAAAATCTGCGTTGTGCCGTCGCCTGTCAGGAGGCCGTCGACCACAACGTCCTTGTTGCAGTACGGCAGCAGATCGCGCACGGCGCCGGCGAAGTTCGGCTGGCCGTTCTTGGCGGCGAGGAAAAGCCGGTTGTCGGAGGCTCGAACCACACCGAGCTGGAGCGCGCCGCCGCCGCATGTCTCGGCGCAGACCTTGCCGCCCGATACCTCGCAGAGAATGTCTACGATGCGCCCTGCGAAGCGGGCTTTCTCGAAGTTCGCGATGTTCCAATCGCGTGCTTTGCTTTTTTCTTCCGCCGCGATGGCGGTTGATGACAGATTGGCAGCGCCGGCGATGGTCGCCGCGCTGACGAGTGCGATGACACGACATAGCGTGCGGTGCAGCCGAGTGCCCAGGAACGTGCTGGTCATTTCGCGAGCTCCTTCAGGGTTTTCTCTCCCAAGGCGAATGGGGGCACGACGCCGAAGTCCGTGTGGTTACGATTGGTGACGCCCGCGTTGTTCACGATCTTTTCGACGACGAGGTAATTCAGCCCGTCGCGTTTGTAGAGCATGCCGTCTGCCGTCAGCGTGTTCGACTGAACAGCGAGGACTGTGTCAGCGCCGTCGGCGGTGCCCGCGTTTTCGAGCTTCAGGACGAGGAAGACCTCGCCATCTTCCGTCAGCAGTCCGACTGGAATGCCGCCCGCTGCACACCAGAGCGCGCAGGTGTGATGGGCCGAGCCGACCACTGCTTCCGGACCGCCCATAACGCCTGAATAATAGCACCATGTGTCGATCATCTCGCCAGTGACCGTCACACGCTGAGCCGCGGTGGTCGTCGTGTCTGCGCGCGCTATCCCAACCGGCATGAAAGACGCAACGGGGCATGTCAGCAGCGCAGCGACAAGGGCCGCGCAGGCGAGGCTGAACGGGTGTCTGAGGCGTATCATGGGCATTATCTTCTCCCGTTTGGACCGAGGCGCGGCTAAGCTGCCGTTGGCCAATTCACCTATCATCGCCTGCGACCGAATGTCATCACGAACGCGAGATCACCGCCCTAGGCGCCTCGCCCGACGCGGTGCGGGGCAGCGTGGCACAGGTCGGTTTGGTCTTGGTTGGATCGGTAAGAGCGCGCGCACCTTACTTTTCGCGTTGTGGGCCGGGCTGATCTTGGTGGGATTGCCCGCGGTTCCCGCAGCGTCTTCCGAGATTAAAGCGGCGGCCACTGCACGTACCGTGTTGGCCGATGCGGACGACGGGCGGGATGTTGCGATTGCGACCGGCGGGTCTGCCGGTGTTTATTTTCCGGTCGGCAACGCGGTGTGCCGGATGCTGCGGCTGTACGCGCGCGATGCGTTCGATGCGTGTGCGGCGGAACCGTCCGGCGGGTCGATTGCGAATCTCGTTGCGCTTCGGCGCGGAAGTCATGACTTCGCGATCGTCCAGTCAGACTGGCAGTACCACGCCTATCGCGGGACTTCCCGTTTCGAGAAGGCTGGACCCTTCCGATCACCTCGGGCGGTTTTTCTCTCCATGCGGAAGCAGTCACGCTGCTGGCGCGGACTGACTCACAGATCGCCGGCCTGACGTCACCCAGGGGGCGGCGCGTCAATATCGGCGCGGCTGGCGCCGGTGTACGCGCCACGTGGGAGCAAATCGAGCAGGCGCTCGGCTGGCGCCGCGATGCGTTGCGCGCAGCGACAGATATGCCGAGCGACAGTGCGATCCGCGCGCTCTGTGATGGGCGATTCGATGCTGTGGTCATCGTGCTCGGTCATCCCTCCGTGTTGATCCGCGATGCCTTGGACAATTGTGCACTCACGCTCGTGAACGTCGGGGGTGCTGCGATACGAACGCTCGTTGCGAGCAAGCCGTATTATCGCCCCGTCACGATCTCTGCGTCGATGTATCCAAGCGTCGGTGAGGTGCGCACTTTCGGTGTCGCTGCGACCCTGCTCACCTCGACGGCGATCGACCGGGACGAGGCCTAAGCGGCGACCCGCGCAGTATTCGCCCATCTCGAAAATTTTAAGCAGCTCCACCCAGCGCTCAGCCTCTTTGACGCGCCGTTGATGGTCAGTTTCGGCGTGTCGATCCCACGCCATGAAGGCGCCCGGCGGTATCTCCAGGAGCGGGGATTAATTCCGGCGCCAGCGGAGCAGGCGGTGCCGTGGCGGCGTTGCCAGACAGAGGATAAATCCGGGCAGGTGCCGAACCAGATCCCGCACCAGCTTCCGGGGCACGCCCGTCGCCTCATACTCCCAGATAGCGGGATTGAACCTGCGGTTGCGCTGTCAGTTCGGCGGATGTCCCTGCCCAGACACGCTCGCCCTTCTCGATGATCACGTGACGGTCCGCGAGGGCCAGCAGATCAGTCAGGTTCTTGTCGACGACGAGGATCGAGAGCCCCTCATCTTTCAGCCGGCGCAGGCACGCCCAGATCTCGTCACGCACGAGCGGGGCGAGGCCTTCGGTTGCTTCATCCAGGATGAGCAGACGCGGGTTGGTCATCAAGGCGCGGGCGATCGCCAGCATCTGTTGTTCACCGCCGGAGAGGAGCGTTCCCATCGCATCGATCCGCTCCCCGAGGATCGGGAAGAGGTCGATCACACGCTGTTCGGTCCATGGGGCGGTGGTTGCGCGCCGATTTGCGGCAGTGGCAACCAGGTTCTCGTGGACCGTCAGGTTTGGGAAAATCTGGCGGCCTTCCGGCACCAGACCGAGACCGGCCTGTGCGATCCTGAACGACGCAGCACCGGCGAGTTCCGCTTCGTCGAATGTTATCGATCCGGCGGTAGGGCGAACGATGCCCATGAGCGTGTGGACCGTCGTGGTCTTGCCCATGCCGTTTCGCCCGAGCAGGGCAACGACCTCCCCGGCGGCGATGTCGAGATCGACCCCGAACAGGACTCGGGATCGGCCGTAGCCGGCTTCGAGATTACGAACGCTCAGCATCATGCCGCCTCGCCGAGATAGGCACGCTGGACCTCCGTATTTTCCCGGATGGACTGCGGAGTATCCGTGGCAATGACGCGACCGTAGACGAGAACGGAAATGCGATCGGCTAGGGCGAAAACCGCGTCCATGTCGTGCTCGACAAGCAGGATCGTCGGTGCGTTGGGCTGGGCTTTCAGTGTGGCAAGCCGCTCGACCATGCGCATTGATTCGTCTGCCCCCATCCCGGCCATTGGTTCATCGAGGAGCAGGAGCCGCGGTGTGCCAGCAAGCGCCATGGCAAGTTCGAGCTGACGACGTTCGCCATGGGAAAGCGCCGCAGCGGGCGTTGTGGCACGCGCGGCGAGGCCGACCCGTTCGAGCAGTTTATGCGCGGCGTCGACAAGGTGGCGTTCTTCTCCCGCAGGCTGCCAGAGACGGAAAGACGACCCGGCGTGGGCCTGCGCGGCGAGGGAGGCATTTTCGGCGACGGTCATATCCATCACGACCGAGGTGATCTGGAAGGATCGGGCCATGCCGAGATGGGCGCGCTGGTAGGCTGGAGCGGCTGTGATGTCGCGGCCTTCGAAGTGCACGGTGCCGGCGTCCGGTGCGAGAAGCCCGGAGAGTTGCGCGATGAGGGTGGTTTTGCCCGCTCCGTTCGGGCCGATGATCGCATGGGTTTCCCCGCGCGCGACCGTCAGCGTCACATCATCGGTCGCGTGAACGCCGCCGAAGCTCTTGCGCAGCCCGGCGATCTCGAGGTGGGGCTCAGACATCGGTTGCGCCCTCGGAGGTCGTGTTGCGACCGCGGTCTGAAATGAAACCACTGATGCCACCGCGGAGGAAAAGCACCGCCGCGATCAGCAGCAGGCCGAACGGCAAATGCCAGTAGATCGAAATGTCGGTC
>JBCBJG010000278.1:0-4373 GCA_038523655.1 Pseudomonadota bacterium
CCGAGGTCGGATAATAGCCGACGCCGCCCCGCTCCATCACGAGCGCGCTGTAGCGGAGCTGTCGGACTGGAATGTCAGGAAAGTGGATGTCGGCTGCTTTGCCGACCTCGGCGTTGCCGTTTGTTCACGTCGATACGGGCCGCGTGCGCCATTGGCCGCGGATCGGCCGCTGGGAACTGGCGCTGCTCACACGAGGGCGCTCCAAGCACATTCCCAAAGGCGGCCGCCCGGTAACGAAGGCAGACTACCGTCGCGCCAAGTCGCAGCGGACGCGGCTCGCGCGTCGCATCGCCGCTTTCTACAAAGCCCGGCGCACACCGGCGGATACCGCCCGCACCGTCGTCGCGTCCGCCACGCCGAAGCTGCCCCGTGACTGGTCAGTTCCGGAGCCGACGGTTGCCGCGCGTCCCAAACGTCGTCCGACACCGCAGGCTGCCGAACCGCCGACCCCGCGCGCACCGCAGACCCAAACCGCGGCGCTTACCGACTGGAAGGCGCCAACCGTCCGCGTGAACGAGGGATTGTTCGACGGGCTCGACACCGCACCGCGAGCGGCGCAGGCGCCCTCACGCACTGAGCCGTCGACGCGTGCGAAAGCAGCACGCCCGAACACGCCCACCCGCCCTGACTTCGCAGCCGACCGCTTGCCGAGCCCCATTCTGCCCGACCCGGCCACCGCTGCGCCGAAAGATCTGATTGCCGTTCTTGCGGAGGAAAACCCACGGGAAACACTGCCGGTGCCGGCACCGCGGCCGGCGCGCCGTCTGGCAAGTCTCGGCGATGGCGGTATCGCGGCGCTGCTTGACCGTGATGACGCGCCCGAACGGCGCACGCCGAACACTGCGCTCCCCACGCCGCGAGGCCCAAGCGTAGACGAACGCGACGTCCTGCGCCCGGAGAACCCGAACACCTGGTTCCAGCTTTCCGGCTGGGCGACGGCACCGGGCTATGACGACGAACACGAGGGCGAACTCTCGTACCGCCCGTTCCCCGTCGCCCCGTTCCTGACCGCCGCGCCGACAATCGACGACCCCTCGATTGCGCGCCTGGTACACCCGGACCTCGCCGGCACCCGTGATCTAGTCGGGCGGTCGGAGGAGGAAATTTCCCTCCGCTTCAAGCCGGGCGTGCAATACGCCGAACTGCTCTGGTCTGACGGTTTCATTGCGGACGACGCGGCGCGGGTGCTGACGTCGGACCCGGCCCTCAAGGGCAAAGCGCGGCTGGCGGTTGCGGAGTAGATTTGCCGTGTCGTTCCGCCTGTGACGGACCAGCGGTTATTGACCCTGCGGTCGCCGGCTTACTCGTCGAAGTCCGGCGCCATGCCGAGTGCGCGCATATAGGTATCGAGGACAGCTTCCTGCTCGGCCCGCTCGTTGCTGTCCTGTTTTCGGATCCGGATGATCTGGCGCATCACCTTGGTGTCGAACCCGACCGATTTGGCTTCGGCAAATACCTCGCGGATGTCCTGCGCGAGCGCTGCTTTTTCCTCCTCTAACCGCTCGACCCGCTCGACGAAAGAACGGAGCTGTTTGGCGGTGGTATCGTTGGCAATGTCCATCGAGCAGTCTCGTGTGTCCGGAAGAGGAAGAAGAAGCTTGGTCGCGGGCGACGCGAACTGGTGCGTTTGCCCGCGAGGAGCGACCGGTCGAGGCGGACGCGTCGCCTGGTCAGCGGCGCCCGGCGTAGGGCATACCCCGATGCGTCTGCAACCGTCTCAGGCGCTGTCGATGGCGTTTTCCCTCGCGACCCGAACGCCACGGCCACAGGTCGTGTTGTTCGTCGCGTCGCTCGCTGCCGACGCACGCGTCGCTCCGGCCAGCCATCTCCGGCGCATCCACGGATCGGCCGCGGCTGTCGCGGGCCGCAAAGCCTACAGGGTACGCCGATCAGGAGTGACCGTGTCGCGCCTCGGCAGCCTTTAGCGCGGCGATCTGCTCCGGCGTCGCCTCGGTCTGATGCTGCGCTTTCCATTCCGGATAGGGCATCCCGTAGACGTGCGCGCGCGCATCTTCCTTGCTGAGTGTCGTGTCCGCCTCCGCCGCCGCGTCGACGAGCCAGTTCGACAGGCAGTTCCGACAGAACCCGCTGAGCGTCATCAAGTCGATGTTCTGCACGTCGGTGCGGGTTTGTAGATGTGCGACGAGCCGCCGGAAGGCCGCTGCCTCCAACTCCTGCTGCCTGGTGTCGTCGATGCCCGCGAGAGTGGCCTGCGGTGTCTCCGCCGCGTCATGTCCTGCGCTCATATCCGCGCTCCTATAAACCTGGGTGTTAGGGGTGATTACGCCCGCCGCCGCCGGGTCGTGGAGCGCCTCGCAAAACGCCGGTTCCGCGAGCAGATCACCCACGATCCGCGCAAGACGCTCCGCCCACGCGCCCTGCCCGGCATCATCGGAAATGAGATCTTGGCGCAGTTCGATCAAGGCGTGCGGGAGCTGCCGTTTCGTGCCGTGGCGGTGCATGCAGTCGCCCTCGAGCCGCCCGGCGTAGGGTTCGTTCTCGGCAACGAACAAATCGTCCTCGGCGTCGAGCGCGTGCAGCAGTGGCCGGGCAAACCGCGGATCACGATCCCACAATACGGTCGCGTGCCACGGCCGGGCAGCGTCTTTCCAGAACGGGGTAAAACTGTGGATCGAAAGCAGCGCCGGCGGCTGCCCGGCTTCCATTGCCTGCATGATCGCTGTGTCAATTGCCGCATGATACGGCGCATAGGCGCGCGCGATCCGTCGCGCTTTCTCTTCCGCATCGATATCGCGATTGCCTGGGATAACCGCGCCGTCCGACAGCCGCATCACCAGCGTCGGGTCGTCGATGCCCCTGTTCGGGTCGATGAACAGACGCGAAAAGGTGGAGAGGATCGCCGGCACACCGAGGTGGGCCGCAAGCGCGCGTGTCACAGCCGCAGCGCCGATGTCGTACGCAATGTGGCGGGCGAGCTGAGCACCGTCGAGGCCGAGCGTGCCATAGCCCGGCGGCATGGCGCTGGAGGCATGATCACAGAGGATAAGCATGCCACGAGACGGATCGCCCGCGATCCTCTCGAACGCGGTGAAGGGTGCATCGGCTGGCAAGGCGTCTGCCTCATGCGATGCCGCAGCCTGCGGTGGATTGAGCATGGGCGCGGGTATACTGTGAAGGTGGCGACGATTCCAGCGACGGTATGCGGGCGCGCGGGAGTACAGGTGCGACGGGCGCAGCAGGCAAGATGACTGACACGACGAATAACCACCGCCGGTTGATGCGACGGATGTTTGACGCTGCCGTTGCGGCGGCGCACCCCGCAGATGCGCTCCCGCCGCACCTCCCGAAGTTGGCCGAGGGCGAGCAGCTTGTAGTTGTCGGCGCCGGTAAGGCCGCGGCCGCCATGGCTGCGGTGACCGAGGCGCACTACCGCGCTGCCGGGCAGGCCGATCAGATCTCCGGCGAGGTCGTCACCCGTCACGGTTATTCGCTCGCCGACGCGGACGCGACCCGCACCACGGTCCGCGAAGCTGCGCATCCAACCCCGGATGCGGCAAGTTATGAAGCGAGCGCAGCCGCTCTTGCACGGGTCGCTTCAGCACCGGGCGATGCGACGATCCTCGTGCTCCTCTCCGGCGGTGCCTCGTCTCTTTGGACCGGCCATCCCCCGGGCATTCCGCGCGAAGCCTACCTGGAACTCACGAAGGCGCTGCACGACAGTGGCGCAACGATCGGGGAGTTTAATACGGTCCGCAAACATCTGTCGTCGATTTCGGGTGGTCGTCTTGCAGTGCAGGCGGCGCCGCGGCGGTGCCTAACGCTCGCGATCTCGGATGTTGCGGGCGACGACCCATCCGACATCGGCTCTGGCCCGACGGTTCCCGATCCAACGACGCTGGCAGACGCAGCGGCGGTGCTGCGGAAATATGATATCGCGCCTGCCGCGCCGATCGCGATGGCCCTGACGCAGGCGTCCAACGAGACACCGAAACCGGGGGATGCCCGGTTCGGTGCTGCCGAGTACACGCTAGTTGCCACACCGGCGATGTCCCTCGCGGCGGGAGCTGAAATCGCGCGCGCGGCCGGATACGCCGTTGAGGTGCTGGGCGATGCGGTCATTGGCGAAGCGCGTGAGGTCGCGGCCGCCCATGCGACGCGCGCGCGCGAACTGCTGCACGACGGAAAGAAAGTCGCGCTGTTGAGCGGCGGGGAGCTCACCGTCGATCGTGCGGGCGCAAAAACTGTCGGCGCTGCAGGCGGGCCCAATCAGGAATATGCGCTCGCCCTCGCTGCAGCACTAGGCGATGCAGCAGCTGGTCTCCCTCCAGCAGCTGCACACAAAATCTTCGCGCTTGCCGGAGATACCGACGGCGCCGACGGCGGATCGGGGGCCGCCGACGATCCCGCCGGCG
>JBCBJG010000279.1:0-4370 GCA_038523655.1 Pseudomonadota bacterium
GAGGAAGAAGAGGGGTTGAAGCAATCGGAAACCGATCCTGCCGACGAGGAGGCGGCTCACGCCGCGAACCCATCGCACGAAAAATTGCCGGAGCGCGATGGGGACGACCCCGCGTTGGCAGGATCGGTTTCCGATTGCTTCAACCCCTCTTCTTCCTCCGGAGAGACTGGGTCCGCCTGCCAAACGGGCAGGGCGGCGGGGGCGGCTGGGGCGGCTGGGGCCGATGTCACGCTGAAGCTGTCTGCCGTTGCAGCCTCGCTGGCGCTTTCGTTGTCGGGAAGATAAAGGGTGTAATGCACATCGGCGGCGGAGAGAAATGTGTGCAGCAGCTCCGCCACGTCGAACAGCGGAACCCCGCCCCACAACTCGAAGCGATAGCCCGGCGTAATCTCATCGATCTGGTCGAGACCGGTCACATGCGGGTCGATCAGGCCACGGCTGCGCAGGTACGCGAGCGATGGGTCGGCGGTCGCGAAATCGCTGTTGGTCGTGTCCGCCGCGGCGGCGCCAGCGTCGACGAAGGCATGCGTGCCGCCAAGGAACTGACCGGCGATCCGCTCGAGCCGCGGATCGTAACGTCGAAGCCGCTCGGCCCATACCCGCGCCCGGGTGATGCGGGTCGTGACCGCAAGCTCCAGACTGCGCAGACGTGAGATAAACTCCCGGATTTCAGAAAATCGGTCAGCCAGATCATCGCCAGACATCTCAACGCGGCCCGAGTGTTCGGCATCGTTGGTCACGCGGTGGCGCCACTTGCCGAGCGCGGTGCCGGCGAGTTGTTCGGCAAGCGCGAGGGCTTCGTCGATGTGATCCGCCAGCGCATGGGCGCAGGCGTCTTTGGACCACGAGCGGCCGAGGAGCAGTGCGTTCATGTCCATGGGCGTTGGGTCCGTCGCGGCCGATGATCGGCGGGAGTTCAAAGTCGTTCCCGAGAGGCTAGGGCGATTCGTCCAGAGACGACGAAGGGGCCGCGTGGGCCCCTCCGCTTATGCCCGTGATCAACAGGCGGTGTGTGTTTGCGCCGGGCGGGCCGGCGCGCCATGCAGCTTACGAACAGCCGCTCGTTGCGCCGCAGGTGTCGCACTTCAGGCAGGTGCCGTTCCGCACGAGCGTAAAATTCTGGCACTCGCCGCAGGCTTCGCCCTCGTAGCCTTTGACGCGGGCTTCCGCGATCTGGTCGGCCTTTGAGCGGGTCGCGAGCATCGTCTCGCCGTCCGCGAGCGTGGTCACCGTCTCGTGCACTTCCGTCACCGTCGTCGTCACGGATGCCGAACGCTCACCGGTCTTGGCGAACGCGGTCGCGACGTCGGCCTGCAACTCGCCGACGAGCCCGCCGGTGGTCGCCTCGCGCTTCATTTCCTCCGCTTCGGAGATGAGCACGACGCTGTTGTTCAACGAGCCGCGCATGAAGCCGCGGGACATGTAGCGGTCAGCCTGAACGCCCGGGGTCGCACCGTTGTCCGCGTCCGTCGTCGCGCCGAGCGCTGCGGTCGGTTCGGCGTGGGCGAGGTCCGAGCGCTCCAGATAGGAGACGGCGAGTTCGCGGAAGATATAGTCGAGGATCGACGTCGCGTTCTTGATCGTCTCGTTCCCCTGCACGAGGCCGGCAGGCTCGAACCGGGTGAAGGTGAACGCGTCAACATATTCCTCCAGCGGTACGCCGTACTGCAGACCGAGCGATACGGCGATCGCGAAGTTGTTCATCATCGCGCGGAAGGCGGCACCTTCCTTGTGCATGTCGATGAAGATCTCGCCGACGCGGCCATCATCATACTCGCCGGTGCGCAGGTACACCTTGTGCCCGCCGACGTTGGCCTTCTGCGTGTAGCCCTTGCGGCGACCGGGGAGTTTTTCCCGCGACGCCTGTTCACGGACCCGCTCGACAATCCGCTCGACGATCCGTTCCGCTGCGACTTCCGTGCGCAGTGCGGCCGGTTTGTCCGTGGCGAGGTTTGCCGCGATCTCTTCGGCTTCGTCCTCGTCGTCAGAAAGCGCCTGTGCGTTCAGGGGTTGCGACAGCTTCGAGCCATCACGGTAGAGCGCGTTCGCCTTCACACCGAGGCGCCAGGAAAGCTGGTAGGCCGCGCTGCACTCCTCGACGGTCGCCGTGTTCGGCATGTTGATCGTCTTGGAGATGGCACCGGAGATAAATGGCTGGGAGGCCGCCATCATCCGGATATGGCTTTCGACGGAGAGAAAGCGTTTGCCTTTGCGCCCACACGGGTTCGCGCAATCGAACACCGGCAGATGTTCGTCGGCGAGGCCCGGCGCGCCTTCCAGCGTCATCGATCCGCAGCAGTACTCGTTCGCGGCGTCGATGTCGGCCTTCGAGAACCCGAGGTGCGCGAGCAGATCAAAGCCCGGTGCGTCGAGTTTGGCCGCGTCGATGCCGAGTGTGCCGGTGCAGAACTCCTCGCCAAGCGTCCACTTGTTGAAGACGAACTTGATGTCGAAGGCGGAGACCACGGCTTCGTCGACCGCCTTGATCTTATCCGCCGTGAAGCCCTTGGCACGCAGGCGCGCATTGTTCACGCCCGGTGCGTCTTCGAGCGAACCGTGGCCGACGGCGTACTTGATGATGTCTTCGCGGGCCGCCTGGTCGTACCCGAGGTGCTCGAGCGCCTCCGGCACGACCTGGTTGATAATCTTGAAGTACCCACCGCCGGCGAGCTTCTTGAACTTCACAAGGGCGAAGTCCGGCTCGATCCCGGTCGTGTCGCAATCCATGACGAGGCCGATCGTACCGGTCGGTGCGACGACGCTCGACTGGGCGTTTCGGAAGCCATGCTTCTGTCCGAGCTCGATTGCCCGGTCCCAGGCACGGCACGCTGCGGCGATGAGCGCATCGTCCGGGCAGGCGTCATGGTCGAGGGGCACGGGGTTCGTCGACAGCTTCTCGTACCCCTCGGCGTGTCCGTAGGCGGCACGACGGTGGTTGCGGATCACGCGGAGCATGTCCTGGGCGTTCTCGGCGTAACCGGCGAAGGCACCTTGCTCACCGGCCATTTCGGCGGAGGTCGCGTAGGACGTGCCGGTCATCACCGCGGAGATCGCGCCGCAGAGTGCGCGGCCTTCTTCGCTGTCGTAGCTAAGGCCGGATGCCATCAGCAGTCCGCCGATGTTTGCGAAGCCGAGCCCGAGCGTGCGGTAGCGGTAGGAACGTTCGGCAATCCGCTTCGACGGGAACTGCGCCATCAGGACAGAAACTTCGAGGACGACGGTCCAGAGCCGGACGGCATGCTCAAACTGCTCGATGTCGAAGGACTTATCCTCCCGACGGAACCGCATCAGGTTCAGCGAGGCGAGGTTGCAGGCCGTGTCGTCGAGGAACATGTACTCCGAGCACGGGTTCGACGCGTTGATCTGACCGGACTGCGGGCAGGTGTGCCAGTCGTTCACGGTCGTGTGGAACTGGATGCCCGGATCGGCGCAGGCCCACGCCGCATAGCCGACCTTCTCCCAGATTTCGCGCGCCTTGACGGTCTTCACCGGTTTGCCGGTGATGCGGCCGATCAGGTCCCAATCCGCGTCTTTTTCGACGGCGCGGAGGAATTCATCGGTGACGCGGACGGAGTTATTCGAGTTCTGGCCGGATACCGTCAGATAGGCTTCGCTGTCCCAGTCGGTGTCGTAGGTCTTGAACTCGATCTCTTCGTAGCCCTGGCGGGCGAACTGGATGACGCGCTGGATGTAGTTGTCCGGCACCATCGCTTTGCGGGCGGCACGGACCTCACGTTTCAGTGCCGGATTGCTGTGCGGTTCGAAACACTGATCGCCGTCAGCTTCGCAGTTCACGCACGCTTTCATGACGGCGGTCAGCCGTTCGGCGCAGATTTTCGATCCCGCAACGAGGGCGGCAACTTTTTGCTCCTCATTCACCTTCCAGTCGATGTAGGCCTCGATGTCCGGGTGATCGATGTCGACCACCACCATCTTCGCCGCGCGGCGGGTCGTGCCGCCGGACTTTATGGCGCCGGCTGCGCGGTCACCGATTTTCAGGAAGCTCATCAGGCCGGAGGATTTTCCTCCGCCGGAAAGCGGCTCACTCTCGCCGCGCAGGGCAGAAAAGTTCGAGCCCGTGCCGGAGCCATATTTGAAAAGCCGGGCTTCGCGGACCCACAGGTCCATGATGCCGTTTTCGTTCACGAGGTCGTCGTCGACCGACTGGATGAAGCAGGCGTGCGGCTGCGGATGCTCATAGGCGGAGGTCGACGACGTCAGTTCGCCCGTGCGGTAGTCGACGTAGCTGTGGCCCTGGCCCGGACCGTCGATCCCGTAGGCCCAATGCAGGCCGGTGTTGAACCACTGCGGGCTGTTCGGCGCGCACATCTGGCTCGCCAGCATGTAGCAATGCTCGTCGTAAAACGCGC
>JBCBJG010000280.1:0-4357 GCA_038523655.1 Pseudomonadota bacterium
ACCTTTACTGGCAGTGAGGTCAGATCCTGTGCGGTCTCGAAAAGACCCGTCACTTTGACGCTGAAACGGCCTGAACCGTCGTCGAGCGCGCCGGCTGCGATCAGCCGGTTGTTGTTTGTGATCCGGCGGACGAGGTCGGCCTGGTCGATCGCATAACTCTCAAGTCGCACAGGATCGAGGATCACTTCGAGTAGTTCTTCGCGGGCCCCGGTGAGTTTGGCTTGCAGGACGGTCGGGATGGCCTCGATCTCGTCCTCGAGCCTTTTGGCCGTCTCGAACAGAACGCGCTCGGAAACCTGACCGGACAGCGCCACCACCATCGTCGGCGCGAGCGAGAGATTGATCTCCTGGACGAACGGTTCTTCTGCCTCGGCTGGCAGCTCGCTGCGCGCTCGATCGACTTTTTCTCTCACGTCTGCAGCAGCGTCGCCGTGATCAACTTCGATGTTGAATTCGACGACGAGGCTGGCGGCACCCTCGGATGCCGTCGCAAGCACTTTTTTCAATCCGTCGAGGCCGCGTAGCCGCGTCTCGATCGGTTTGAGGAGGAGCCGTTCGGCGTCCTGTGGCGAGATGCCGGGAAGCGCGACGCTCACGACAAACACGGGCACATCGATGTCCGGGTCGGCTTCCTTCGGGATCGTGATGTACGTGTAGACGCCCGCAAAAAACATCACGACCATAAGGGTCAGGATGGTGCGTGGCCGCGAGAGGATCGTTGCGAGCGTGCCTTTAAGCTCCGCGGCGCGTGATGGTGCAGCGGGGGGCGTAGGCTCGACAGCCGGGGGCTGTGATGCGTTGTCAGACATGATGCCGATCTCGCTCCTGGCTCACTTTGCCGCCGTGATTGGGCGCGTCGTCTGTTGTGCGTCCGGGGTCATCGTGTGGGTCGTCGTCGTCAGCCGCGGGGTGCGCGGACGGGGACGGCAGGCCCCGTGACCTGTTGGTTGTCCTGTTTGTCGGCTTGCCGAACGACCGGTGCGCGGTCTCTAGCATCGGCACGCGCGGCATCCGCCGCACTGGTCGCTTTCGCGGCAGTGGGCGCTGTCGGTTCTTGCGCATCGCTGCGCGCTTCCTGATTAACCTCTACCGGTTCCACTTTCTGGCCGTTCGAGACGAATTCCTGGCCGACGGTGATGACGCGTGCCTCGCCTTCGAGCCCCTCGATCCAGACGGCATCCGTGTCGTTGGAGATAATATCGACGGCGGTGAATTGCGCCGTGTCGGCTGCATCGAGCGTGCGTAGCCCAAGGCGACCTGCATCATCGAGGATGAGCGCCGAGGCCATCACCTTGTGTGCGGACTGTGCTTCGAGCGGGATGATAATGTCCGTGGTCACACCAGCACGCAGCTTGCGGTCGGCGTTCGTCACCTCGGCTTCGAACATGAAAGTGCGGGTCGTCGTGTCAGCGGCAGGGGAGACGAATGTCAGTTTACCGTCCACGGTCTCACCGGTGACGAGTTTGCCACGGACCGGCATGCCCTTGCGAAGCCGGGCAACATCGCGCTCCGCCACCGCGCCCGCCAGCAGGATGGGATCGAGTTTGACGACCGTGGCGCACACATCGGCCTGGCGGAGATAATCGCCTTTCTTTACCGGTTGCTGCTCGACGATGCCGGTTATCGGCGCGCGGACTTTCGTGCGCTTCAGATCGATTTCGGCCCGAGCGAAGGCTGCCCTGGCGGAATCGAGCGCGGCCTTGTCGGCACGCCTACGGGATTCAGCAGTGAAGCCCTTGCTCGCAAGGCGCGATGAGGAGGTAAAATCTGCTTGTGCCTTCGTGCGGGACGCCCGGGCTTCGGTTAGCGTTGCGTCGCGTGTCCCGACTTCGATGGTGCAGAGGAGATCGCCGGGATTGACCAGGGCGCCCTTTTCGACCGCGATGCTTTCGACCACGCCGGCTGTCTCAGCGCGGACCTGCACGCGTGCCGGCGAGCGGGTCTCACCGCGGATGGTGAGTTCTGCGCGGCGCTCCTGCGGCATGACGCGGATGACCTGCACGCGCATGGGTCTGGCGGCGGTCTCCGCGATGCTGGTCTCATTTGCAGCGCCGGCCGCCGGCGCGGTCGCACCGGTTTGCGCGCTGTCAGGCGCCGCGGTTTCGCTGGATGCCGTGTTGAACGGGAGCTCATAGCCTTCGGGCAGGTCGCCCGTTGCCATCCATGCCGCGATCGCAAGCGCGATGACAGCTGCGAGCGCGTACGACGACCAGCCAGACTTCTTCGTCTGCGATGGCTGAGCGGGCGTCGCTTCATCTCGGGCCTGATCGTGGGCCCGGTCCGACGCCGCTGAGTTTTGCGTCGGCGACTTTTCGGTCTCGGTATCGCGCATCATTCTGCTGCCTTCAGTTCCGGGACGTCGAGAGGGGTTGGTTGGTCACCGTCGGCGAGCGCCGGTGATGCCTCGGGAAGCGGCGTGGATTTCAGGTAGTCGATGCCGGCGGAATTCAGCGCAATTCCGTAGCCTAGCGCGAACTTGCTCGCCGGATGTCCGCAGTCACATCGCGCGTGGAGCATCCGGTCGCGTTCGGCTTCGAGGTCCGCGATGCGTTTTTCCGTCAGACGCTGCAGGTGCTCGCGGGAGAGGAAACCGCTGAAGAGATGAAGGAAGAGAAACTCGCTTTTGAAAACATCGTCGCGCGGCGTCTCCAGCAAGGACGCATGTAGCTCTGCACGGCCGGCTTGTGTGATCGCATAGACTTTGCGCGGAGGATTGCCGGCTTGTTTCTCTTCACGCCACGTTACCAGGCCATCGTTCGTGAGACGGGTCAGCGCCGGGTAGATCGACCCGTAACTCGCCTCAATGAAGTGGCTGAAGTTCCCGTCCGAGGCGAGCTTGTTGATCTCGTAACCCGTCGCCTCTCCGAAATGGAGAATGCCGAGGCACAGCGTTCTGATGTTCAGCATCGTGGTGCCGATCAGTCGTGGGTGGGCAGCTTGGCGAATATATATACAAGCGATATATGTCGGGGCAAGATGTATCGAGCGATACTGCTATGCACCCGGCGCATTCGTTCTAACATCTGCGCTACGAACAACGCGGCGTGCAGGATGATTGACGCCAAACGACAAACGCCCCCCGTGTGGGCACGGAGGGCATTCGTTGTGGATGGTTCGCCGGATCGGGGCCGGGCCGGAGCCGGGCCGGAGCCGGCGGGATGCGGTCTACTTACGTGCCAGCGTGTCGCTATTCGGACCGGGTGAGCGCGCTATCTCGGCGAAGCAGGCGGGCGCGCAATCCCTGATCAATCGACTGTCCGCCGTCGGTTTGACCGGCAACCTCGCCCGGCGCGCGGCGGCGCAAGCGGGGACGGCTGGGGGCTTCGTCCATCGGTGCGGTCTCTGCGGCTTGGCCCTCAGTCGAGACCGGCTCGGTTGGCATCGCGGCTGCGCTTTCGGCAGCGAATGGATCGGGGACGGGCGCAGCGGGTACCTCAGATGCCAATGCATCAGGTGCCGCGGGCGCATTGTCGAACGGGTTCGGCGTCGGCTCGAACGCGTGGTCGTCGTAGGCGCTCGCAAGCTCGGTTTCGTGGCCGCCGAACGCTTCGGGCATCGGTGCCGGGTCGTACTGCTCTTGGGATGGCAATTCGGGTGGCGTCGCGGCCTCGGCTACCGGCGCGTACGGCGCGTCGTCATAGGCGTCGGCGTGAACCGGGGTAATCGGTGCTTTGCGGGCAAGCCTTCCCGGTTTGCGGTCAAGACGCGGCGCCTCGGCGACGCTTTCGGGGGCTGCTTGCACATTGGCGTACCCGTCGTCATCGCGGTCGCTGACTTCCGACGCGCCCGAAGCACGCCAGCGATCCACGATCATGCGGATCAGTTCCATGTCGTCGTTCGACTGCTGCCATTTCTCGGAGAATTTCGCAGTCGAGCTTTTCGGCAGCGCTTCCTTCGGCAGCTCGTGGAATTTAATCCGCACGGGCAGCGTTACCCCATCGCCGAAGGCGATCGCTTCTCGGGCGCCGAGTGCGGGGAGAAATTCGAGTAGACCTGAGCCCGTATCGGAAATGGCAGAGCGGACAATTTCCTGGTCGCGGTCGTTCGACATCCGCAGCGCAAATACGGTGTTGCACTGGGAGAGAATTGTCGGGTCGATTTCAGCTGGGCGCTGCGTGATGATGCATAGCGAAGCGCCGTACTTACGACCCTCTTTCGCGATCCGGGCGATTGCCCGCTTGGCCGGCTCGAATGCACCTTTGGTGGCATCGCCGCCCGGCACATAGCGGTGTGCTTCCTCGCAGACGATGGTGACCGGTACCCGGCCATCACCCCAGAGCGCGAAGTCGAACGTCATGCGGCACAGCACCGAGACGACGACGTTCACGATTTCGGTCGGCAGACCGGTCAGCTCGAG
>JBCBJG010000281.1:0-4328 GCA_038523655.1 Pseudomonadota bacterium
CGGACCGGGCCTTCCCGCCCAACGTCCTTCCGGACCAAGCCCTCCAGGACGACGCCCTCCCGACCAAGGCGCCGCGTCCGACGATCCAGAAAGGCAACGCCATGCAGAAAAACTGGCAGGACCTGATCAAGCCCAACAAGCTCGCCATCACCGCCGGCCGTGACGCGGGTCGTATCGCGACCGTGGTTGCCGAGCCGCTGGAGCGCG
Source organism: Pseudomonadota bacterium (assembly GCA_038523655.1). Taxonomy (GTDB): domain Bacteria; phylum Pseudomonadota; class Alphaproteobacteria; order Rhizobiales; family CALHAX01; genus CALHAX01. The sequence continues at coordinate 208 of JBCBJG010000281.1, forward strand.
GTTTCGGTATGACGCTCGGCAATGCGCTGCGCCGCGTTCTCCTTTCCTCGCTTCAGGGTGGCGCGATCACGAGCGTGCACATCGACGGCGTGCTGCACGAATTTTCCTCCATCCCAGGTGTGCGCGAAGACGTCACCAACATGATCCTCAACATTAAGGGGATCGCGGTGAAGGTGCACTCGGAAGGCACCAAGCGCATGGTGCTGCGCAAGGAGGGACCGGGCGTCGCGACGGCAGGTGATATCGAGACCGGATCGGACGTCGAGATCCTCAACCCGCAGCATGTGATCTGCACGCTCGATGAGGGTGCATCGATCCGCATGGAATTCACGGCGAGTACGGGCAAGGGCTACGTGCCGGCCGAGCAGAACCGCCCGAGCGACGCGCCGATCGGCCTGATCCCGGTCGACAGCCTTTATTCTCCCGTGAAGAAGGTTTCGTACAAGGTCGAGAACACCCGCGAGGGAACGGTGCTCGACTATGACAAGCTGACGATGAACGTGGAGACCGACGGTTCGATCAAGGCGGAAGATGCCGTCGCGCTCGGCGCGCGGATCCTGCAGGACCAGCTCAAGATCTTCATCAATTTCGAGGAGCCAGAGCGCGAGCAGAAGGTCGAAGCCGCGCCGGAACTCGAGTTCAATGCCGCGCTTCTCAAGAAGGTCGACGAGTTGGAGCTTTCGGTCCGCTCGGCCAACTGCCTGAAGAACGACAATATCATCTACATTGGCGACCTGATCCAGAAGACGGAAGCCGAGATGTTGCGCACGCCGAATTTCGGTCGCAAGTCGCTGAACGAGATCAAGGAAGTGCTCGCCGCGATGGGCCTGCATCTCGGGATGGACGTGCCGAACTGGCCGCCGGAGAACATCGAGGACCTCGCCAAGCGGTTCGAGGACCACTACTAGGACGCTCACGCCCGGGCGCGATGGGCTCTTTCGGCGCGGCCGACACTTGAGATTACGGCAGCCACAGCGCGCCGTGTAAGGGGACGAAAATGAGACACGGTCACGGCTACCGCAAACTCAATCGAACGGCGAGCCACCGCAAGGCGATGTTCGTCAACATGACGGCCTCGTTGTTGCGTCACGAGCAGATCGTCACGACGCTGCCGAAGGCGAAGGAACTCCGGCGGATCGCCGACAAGGTGATCACGCTTGGCAAGACGGGCACGCTTCACGCGCGTCGCATGGCAGCCGCGAAAATCCAGGACGACGAGATCGTCCGCAAGCTCTTCGATGTGCTCGGACCGCGCTATGCCGACCGCCCGGGGGGCTACACCCGCGTGCTGAAGGCCGGCTACCGCCACGGCGACAATGCACCGATTGCCGTGATCGAACTGGTCGATCGCGACGTCAGCGCCAAGGGCAAGGACGACAAGGATCGTCACGCCCGCGAGCTCGCCGCCGAGGTGGACGCGCAGGCAGAGGCCGCCGCCGCGTAAGCTGGACGCGACAGGCGATCACAGATCGCAGAGACTGGAAATGCGGGGCCCAGCGGCTCCGCTTTTTTTCTCCGCATCCCGTGCCGGCCGGCTTGGGACGGCTATCAGGCGGTGTGCTGCTTGGAGACGCGGCGCTGCGGATCAATCTGATCCAGTGCCCACCCTACGATCACCTGAGGCGACGACGGAAAGTGCACATCGCGTTGCGCGATGCGGATGCTCAAGATCCGCATTCAGCCGGGTGGGTGGACGCTCATCGTCAGATCACACCGTCGGCCCGCAACGCGGAAATATCGTCCCCAGCAATACCCAGTTCGCAGAGTACGTCGTCGGTATCCGCACCGTGGCGCTGGGCGACGCGTTCCAATCGCGGCCCGCTGCCATCCTCGAACCGGAACGCCGCAACCGGAGTGGCGATCGGCAATCCGGTCTCGGGCGCGATGACGCCGTCCTGGAGCACGGGGCGACCGCCCACTTGCGCGCTGAGCATCGCTTCATGCATCGACCGCACGCGCGCGGCGGGAACCCCGGCCGCGTTGAGCTTTTCCTCCCACGCATCGGCTGAGCGCCCAAGCAGATAGGTCTGCAGCAGCGCTTTATCCTCCGCCGTCTGATCGGCAACGCTCAGTGCGCTGCGCCCGACAACCGCCTGCGCCATGTCCCCGTCACCGAGCGCCGTCCACAGTCGCACCGTCTGCCGCTCCGTGAACGCACCAATCATCAGTTGACCGTCCGCAGTATCGAATAGCCCGTAGCCCGGTCGAACCGGATCGGAATTGCCACTCGGCGCGGGAGGCCCACCACGCACGGCGCTGTCGGAGACGCTCGAGGTCATCAGCATGAGCGCCGCGTCGAGCATGGACACATCGATCCGTTGGCCCACGCCGGTGCGCGTGCGCTGGAAGAGCGCTGCCGCGATCGCGAACGCCGCCTGCGCCCCCGTGCCGTAGTCGAGCACGGCCGGCCCGACCTTCACCGGCGCACCGTCGGGATGACCGGTCGATGCGAGCAATCCGGATGAGGCCTGAATCACGTTGTCATATGCCGGATCGGCCGCCTTCGCTCCGGTTGCACCGTACCCGCTCAAGGTGCACCAGATCAGCTCAGGATTTCGCGCCTGCAAGGCGTCGGCGCCAAGGCCCAACCGTGCCATCGTGCCGATCCGAAAGTTAGAGACGGCGACATCGGCGGTCTCCGCGAGACGATGGACGAGATCACGGCCACGCTCGGACGTCAGATCGATCACAACCGATCGTTTATTGCCGGCTTGGCACTGATACCGCGTGCCGCGTCCTTCGGCGTTAAGCTTCGGCGACACGCCCTCCGCGCGCATCATGTCCGGCAGATCACGCGGCTCTATCTTGATGACTTCAGCGCCGAGGACAGCGAGCTGGTAGGTCGCAAAGGGCCCTGCCAGTACGTGGGTGAAGTCGAGCACCCGGATCCCTTCGAACGGCTGCATGAGATCGGCTCCCCTCACTGATGCGCGAACCCTGAAGCTAGGCGCCATCGCCGGGGCATGACCAGACCCGGTTGCGACAGCTGAGCCTGTTCGCGACACCGGTACCGATTCTTGCAAGCGGCAAGCAGGGCAGGCGGCGAGGCAGGGTAGGCGGCGAGAAAGGGCAGGCGGCGAGGCAGAAACGGGTGCGTGGCTGGTGATCGGCCGCGATGGATCGCATTTGTCTAAAATGACACCGCCGATGGAGAGGAGTTATTCTCCCTGACACGCGCTTAACGTTGCTCGAACCGCTAAAATTTTCTATTTAATCTCCGTATCGGGGCAACGGCCTGTTTTGGAGCGCAGCATGGACTTCTGGACCCTCTCGACACTGATGATTGCCGGCATCGTGGTGACCAACCTCGCGGCCATCACATTTGCCCTGATCACTCAGCGCGCTCCTGTTCTCGCCTTTGAGGAAGGTGATTCAAAAGCAATCGCCCTGGCGCTTGCCTTCCGCATGGTCGCCGCGCCGGGCATCCTCGTTTACAGCTTTTGGCAGTCTGCGCTGAAAGGTGGCACGGGCGATCAAGCCGTCGTCGCGCTGGCTACCGGCCTCCTCTGGGGCGCCATCTACGGCGTCGGCCTTGGCGCTGTGGTCTGAGGCTGAGCTCCAGGGCGCCGAAGACTAGAGGTCGCGGTTTGCGTCGAGGATTGCGCGGACTTTGCTGAGTTCCGGCAACATGTCGATCATCTTGTCATAGTCGAGTTTGCCATCGAGCGCCGCCATCGCCGGACTTAAACTCTCCATCGCCCGGACCTGAAAGGCGCGCCCTTCGTCGGTAAGAAGCACAATTTTACTCCGCCCATCCGTCGCGTGCGGGCGAAGCGTGATAAAGCCCCGCTTCGACAGGGTTGCCAGCGTGTGCGTCATCGTCCCTTTCGTCACCTGAAAAGCCTCGGCGAGAGCGAGTGGGGTCTTCTCATCGCCGAGGCGGACCAGATGGTTCAGAACCGCAAAGTGGGAGACGTGAAGTCCGTCCGGCAGGCACTTGTTGAACATCGTCGACGCAAGCTGCTGGATGATGCCCACTTCGTTAAAGAACTGGAAAACGGCTTTTCGCTGCGTTTCGTCCAAGATCACTCTTTCTGAATTTTCGCGGACAACGGCCACCTCGGGCTCGCCGGCACGGTGTCAGCGTAACCAAGCCGCGCCAGCATTTGAACCGTGCCACC
>JBCBJG010000282.1:0-4318 GCA_038523655.1 Pseudomonadota bacterium
CATCATTCCGCAACGTCGCCCAGCCGCCCAGCCTCGGCGAGCGCCTGCTGATACCCGGTAATGAGTTTTTGCACCGACACGTCATGGATCTCCATGAGCGGCGCCGGATACACGCCGAATAGGATCGTCAGCACAACGAGCGGAATGATGCAGGCCATCTCCCGCCGGTTCATATCTAGAATGCCGGCGAGGGAGGATTTTTCGAGCTTTCCAAGCACCACTGCGCGGTAAAGATACAGCGCATAACACGCCGACAGGATCACCCCACTCGTGGCGAAAACAGCGACCCACGTGTTCGCGCCGAACGCCGCCAGCAGCGTCAAGAACTCGCCGACGAACCCGCTCGTCCCCGGCAGCCCGACATTTGCCATGGTGAACACGAGAAAGCATGCCGCGTAGATCGGCATGCGCTCGACCAGCCCACCGTAGGCCGCGATTTCCCGGGTATGCATCCGGTCGTAGATCACGCCGACACACAGAAAGAGCGCGGCCGATACGATGCCGTGGCTCAGCATCTGGAAGATACCGCCCTGAATGCCCTGCACCGAGGCGGTGAAAATGCCGAGGGTAACGAACCCCATATGCGCGACGGAGGAATAAGCGATCAGCTTTTTCATATCCTCCTGCGCCAGCGCGACGAGTGATGTGTAGATGATCGCGATCACGCTCATCGCAAAGACGAGCGGCGCGAGCATGTCGGACGCGACCGGAAACATCGGGAGCGAAAAGCGGAGAAACCCGTAGCCACCCATCTTCAGCAGAATACCCGCCAGAATGACCGAGCCTGCGGTTGGAGCTTCCACATGCGCATCCGGCAGCCAGGTGTGCACTGGCCACATCGGCATCTTCACCGCAAATGACGCAAAGAATCCGAACCAGAGCAGCGTCTGCATCCCGCCGGGTATGCTGATCCCGAGTACGTCAAGCGGGGCGAAGGGAAACTTCGCCTCCATCAGCGTCGGGATGTCGGTAGTGCCCGCCTGCCAGTACATCGCGAGGATCGCGAGCAGCATGAACACCGAGCCGAGCAGCGTGTAGAGGAAGAACTTGAAGCTTGCGTAGACCCGTCGTTGCCCACCCCACACGCCGATGATGATGAACATCGGAATGAGACCGGCTTCGAAGAACAGGTAGAAAAGGATGAGGTCCAGCGCACAGAACACCCCGATCATCAGCGTCTCGAGCACGAGAAACGCGATCATGTATTCCTTCACGCGCGTGCTCACGCTCTGCCAACTCGCGAGCACGCAGATCGGCATCAGGAATGCCGTAAGCACGACGAACAGGACGGAAATACCGTCGACGCCCATCTTGTAGCGAATGTTTTCGCCGAGCCACGCGCGGTCCTCGACGAACTGGAAATCCGGGTTCGATGGATCGAAATTCCACCACAGGAAAAGCGCGAGCCCAAAGGTGCCGAGCGTTGTGTAGAAGGCGACCCAGCGTGCGTTGCTTTGCGCCGCGGCATCATCGCCGCGCACCATCGTAAAGATGAAGAACGCGCCCAGCAGCGGCAGAAACGTGATCGCGGAAAGGAGAATGCGGTCCTCGATCATGACGCGCCTCCGAAGCCGAAGCCGCCCGCTGTGAACATGAACCATGTCACGAGCAACGCGACCCCGATCATCATCGCGAACGCGTAGTGGTAGACGTAACCGGTCTGCACCCGTGTAATCCGCCCACTCGTCGAAAGCACCCGGTTGGCGATGCCATCCGGCCCGATCCCGTCGATGATCGCGCCGTCACCGGTCTTCCAGAGGAACCGGCCGAGCCACCTCGCAGGCCGCACGAAGATCAGGTTGTAGAGCTCATCGATGTACCACTTGTTCAGCAGGAACAGGTACACCGGGCGGAACACCTTCGCGGTCACAGCTGGAAGCCATGGCGCCGCGATATAGAACAGATAGGCGAGCCCGAACCCGCCAGCCATCATCAGCGTCGGCATCCAGAGCACCCACTCCGGGCCCTTGTGCATGTCGTGCAGCACCTTGTCTCCGTTCGCGGAGAAGATCGCGCCTTTCCAGAACCCGGCATCGCTGTCGGAGAGGAAAAATCCGTAGAACGCCAACCCGGCAAATAGCGCCCCGACAGCCAGCACGTAGAGCGGCACGAGCATCACGTTCGGGCTTTCGTGCACGTTCTTGAGCACGTCCGGCTCGGCCCGTGAGCGCCCGTGGAACGTCAGGAAAATAAGCCGCCACGAATAGAAAGACGTCATGAACGCCGAGACCACGAGCAGCCAGAATGCATAGGTCCCAACGCCTGTGTGCGCGGCATGCGTCGCCTCGATGATCGCATCCTTGGAATAAAATCCCGCCGTGCCGACCACGTGCGGAATGCCGAGGCCGGTCAGTGCAACCGTGCCGATCAGCATCATCACCCAGGTGATCCGGATGCGCGAGGCGAGCCCACCCATGTTGCGCATGTCCTGCTCATTCGACATTGCATGGATGACCGAACCGGAGCCGAGGAACAGCAGCGCCTTGAAGAACGCGTGCGTGAAGAGGTGGAAGATCGCCACGCCGTAGGCACCGACGCCGAGCGCCGCGAACATGTATCCGAGCTGCGAGCAGGTGGAGTACGCGATCACCCGCTTGATGTCGTTCTGCACGAGCCCAACCGTTGCCGCGAAAAACGCCGTCGTCGCACCAACCGCGGTAACCACCATCAGCGCCACGGCGGTCTGCTCGAACAGCGGCGACAAACGCGCGACCATGAAGACCCCCGCGGTCACCATCGTCGCCGCATGGATCAGCGCGGAGACCGGCGTTGGTCCCTCCATCGCATCCGGCAACCAGGTGTGGAGCAGAAACTGCGCGGATTTCCCCATCGCCCCCATGAAGAGCAGCAGGCAAAGCGTCGTCATGATGTCGAGCTCGAGCCCGAGGAACGTGAAGGTTTGACCTTTTTGCTCCCCTGCGGCCGCGAAGATGGTGTCGAAATCGATCGACCCGAACACCAGGAACACGCCGAAAATCCCGAGCGCGTATCCAAAGTCCCCGACACGGTTCACGACGAACGCCTTGATCGCCGCCGCGTTCGCCGATGGCTTGTGATACCAGAACCCGATCAGCAGATAGGACGCGAGGCCGACGCCCTCCCACCCGAAAAACATCTGCAGCAGGTTGTCCGCCGTCACGAGCATCAGCATCGCGAAGGTGAAGAGCGACAGATAGGAGAAAAAACGCGCCCTTGACGGATCGTGGTGCATGTAACCGATCGAGTACACGTGCACGAGCGCGGATACCGTCGTCACGACGACCAGCATGACAGCCGTCAGCGTATCCAGCCGGATGCCCCACGAGACATCGAGCTGCCCCGACGTCACCCACTGCAGCAACTCGACCTTGCGCGTTTCTCCCCCGTTCGCGATCGCGACATCGAAGAACACGATCCACGACAGCAAGGCCGCGATCCCGACCAGAACGCTGGTGACGATCTCGGCTGCCTTGTGCCCGATGAACCGCCCGAACAACCCGGCGACAATCGCACCGAGAAGGGGGAGAAAAACAATCGCAGTCGCCATCGTCTCGCCCTCTAACCCTTCATCGCATTGATGTCGTCGACCGCGATCGACCCGCGGTTCCGGAAGTAAACCACGACGATCGCGAGCCCGATCGCCGCCTCCGCCGCCGCCACGGTGAGCACGAACAGCGCGAACACTTGCCCGGTCAGATCACCGAGGAATGCAGAAAACGCGACCAGATTGATGTTCACAGCGAGCAGCATGAGCTCGATCGACATCAGGATGACGATCACGTTTTTCCGATTGAGGAAGATGCCGAAGACACCGAGTGTGAACAGCACGGCGGCGACGGTGAGGTAATGCGAAAGACCAACAGCCATTGACCTTACTCCGCCGGTGTCCGCGAGGATTCAGGGCCCGCACCGCCTGCCGAGCCGCGCGCCGTCCCCCCAAGCGCGCTGCTGCGTGCCGTCCCCGCAAGCGCGCTGCTGCGCGCGGCCCCCTTCGCCGGCACGCTGCTCTCGCCACTCTTGAGCGCACGCACTTCCATGGCACCGGCGGGCGTCCGCGCGACCTGTTCCGCGATCGACTGGCGACGCACGCGCGAACGCTCACGCTGCGTCAGGATGATCGCCCCGATCATCGCGACCAGTAGAATGAGCCCGGACGCTTCGAAGAACAGAACGTACTTAGTGTAGAGGACCAATCCGATCGCTTCGGTATTGGTGATTTCCGGATCACTCGGCACCGGGCTCGCAAGCTGGATGGCGTCCGATCCGCCGGTTACCCAGAAGCCGACAACGAGCAACAGCTCGAGGAGAAGAATACCGCCGATCGTCGCGCCAACCGGCA
>JBCBJG010000283.1:0-4309 GCA_038523655.1 Pseudomonadota bacterium
CGCGCGCATCGTCGCCCGCCTCGCGATGGATCAGCCGAAGCGCACGGACCTCATCCCCCCGTTCAATCCGTTCAAGCTCTACGCCCATACGCCCGTTGATCGGTCGAACGATGCCGGTGGGCGCAGCATCGCCGGGCTGAAAGATGCTGTGTCGATCAACGTGCTCGAACTCGTTGGGGGCATCCTGCCGGCGGATGATGGCTTGGAGCTGAACGCTAAGGAGGTTGCCGACCTCGTTGCCCGCGCTGACGAGGAATTCCGCAGCCCACGTGGCGATCAGTCGGCCTCAGCTGCGACCGCCTCGGCCGGAACCGCGGATGCCCGCAGCGCGACGACCGGCGCAGTTTCTGAAGATCCGAACACGACAGTCCTGATCAAGACCGTGTTTGAATCGAGCGACGTGACGGATACGGCGTCCGGCCAGGAAGTCCGGATCGTGAAAGTCGCTCCAGGTGACCGCATGACGGGGATCATTCGCCGGGCAGGAGCGGAAGACTGGCAGGCGCGCGCCATTAATGAGCAGATCGGCAAGGTTCTCAAGAAGGCCGCACTGCAGCCGGGTTACGAGGTTCGCCTCACGCTCGTGCCGAGCCCGACCCGCGCGCTGGCCATGGAGCCGGTTCGCGTCGCGCTCTACGACGGCGGGCAGCGCCACCTGGTGACTGTGACCCGCGACGACGGGGGAGACTATGTCGCGACCCGCAAGGCCAAGGCGGCGCGAATTTCCGTCGGGTCATCCTCGGCGCGGCGCGCAACGCTCTACACCAGTTTCTACAACGCGGCGCTCTCCCAGCGCCTGACGCCCGAGCAGATCATGAAGGTGCTGCGCGTCCACGCCTACGATACGGATTTCAGCCGCGGCGTGCGCCCGGGCGACGGGTTCGAGTTCTTCTATGATCTCGACCCGTCCTCGAAAAAGACGCTGGATTCCGCGCCGCGAGAGTTGTTGATGACCGCGCTGACCGTCGGCGGAGAGACCCGACGCTTTTACCGCTATCGCACGCCGGACGGCCTGGTCGACTACTACGACGCCGACGGGAACAACTCGAAACGCTTCCTCATGCGCAAGCCCGTCAAAGGCGGCAACGTGCGATTTACGTCAGGCTTCGGCTTCCGAACGCACCCGGTCCTGAAGCGGAGAAAAATGCATACCGGTGTCGACTGGGCAGCGCGCCGTGGCACGCCCATCATGGCGGCAGGCAACGGCACGATCGCGGAGGCGGGGCGCAAGGGCGGTTATGGCAATCACATCCGCATTCGCCACGCGAACGGCTACCAGACGAGCTATTCCCACATGCGCCGGTTCGCCAAAGGCATGAAACCGGGCGTCAAGGTTCGACAGGGGCAGGTGATCGGCTACGTCGGATCGACCGGGCTCTCGACGGGCCCGCATCTCCACTACGAGGTGCTGGTCAACAACCGCCAGGTCAATCCGATGAGCATTCACGTACCGCGTGGTCGCAAACTCACCGGGCGGCTGCTCGCGGACTTCCAGAAACGTCGCAAGCTTATCGACGACCTCATGCGCCGCGAGCCGGTAATGACCAGGGTTGCCGAAGCGGGGCGCCGCGGCTGAGATCGTCTGGGCTATCGGGAAGAGATCCGGAGATCTACAGGAAGTAGGGTGGCGCCCGGGAGCCGCGTCGAGCCTAGCTTTTTTCAGGCTCCGTCACGCTGTCGCCCGCGCCGCTGCAGACCTTGAGTGCTTCCTCACGCGAAATCGTGCCGTCCTGATTTAGATCGGTACTCGGCACACGGAGCGGTTCGATCGCCTTCTGCTCGTCGCTCATTTCGCTTTCCTCGACATCCGCCTCCACCGGTTCCATCAGCAACTCGACGCATTTTTCTTCCGTGTAAGGCCCTGACTGGGCGTGCACACTGGCGGCCAGGACAAGCACCGTGGCGCAGGCGAGCAATGGGGCGGCGAAATCAGCAAATGGTGTGCGTGGCATCGGAGAGGCTCCGTTGTTATTGTTGTGGCGCTACCGTTGGCGCGCGCGGCCGCTCAGCCGCCGGGGACGGTTCCGCCGGCCAGGCTGTCAACGCAGCGCTGGCGCGACGATCATGTGGCGAACAAACGGATAGGAGCGCCTGAGGTTCCGCGGGGCGATACGCCACGAGCCTGTGCAAGCCTTGGCCGCAGGATGTGTCGACGGGGCGGGCAACGGTGATCAGCCGAGCGTGGGCCGCCCGGTGACGCTTCCCCCGCAGCATTTCCGTCTATCTGACGAAGGCCGCCACGCGACCGAAGCCCCGCGGATGGACGCCGTCAGTGCGCGCCGTGGCAGTGTTTGTACTTCTTGCCCGAACCGCAGGGGCAAAGCGCATTGCGTGCGACCTTCCCCCAAGTCGACGGATCGTTCGGATCGAGCGCCTTCGCCGCTTTGCGCGAATGCACCGTCCGTGTGCCGACCCCACCTTCGATGCCGACCCCGTCGTAAAGCTCGGTGCCGTCGTCATATTCCGGCTCGCTGTCGAACGGATCGGCCCGCTGCATTTCCATCTCGGGCAACTCTGCGGCCTCCGCCAGCAAAGCATCGTCTTCGCCATCCTGGGACCCGACCAGCAGCTCGGAAGTCACCTTCGTGCGAAGCTGATCGAGCATGGTCTCGAAGAGGGTGAAGCTCTCCGTTTTGAACTCGTTGAGCGGATCGCGCTGGCCATAGCCGCGCAGCTGGATCACTTCCCGCAAATGCTCGAGCATTAGCAGATGATCCCGCCACAGCTCGTCGAGTTTGTTGAGCAGCACCCACTTCTGCTGGTGCTTCAGCGCGGCAGCGCCGACGTCGCCGGCCGACGGATCTGGCCCCGCCTGTTCGACGATCTCCAGCACGTTTGTCGCCTGGACGAGGTCTCGGTACATCGCAATCGGGATCTGCCCGTCGTTTGCCTCCGCCTCCGACTGCACGGCCATGTAGACATCTTGCGCCTGCGGAAGTTGTCCGAGGATGCTGCTGCCGAGCTCTAGGCGCTGCTTGGCGAGCCGCCGTTCAACAGCTTCCGTGATGCGCTCCTCGATTTGCTCTTCGGCGATGCCTTCCTCGTCCGCCCATTTGCGCACCGGCAGGTCGAGCCCGAAGATCTCCTCGATGGAACTTTCGAGCCCTTCGGCGTCCCACTGCTCCGCATAACTGTTCGGGGGGATGTGCGTCGCGACGAGGTTTGAGACGACCTCCTCCCGCATTTCGTCGACCGTCTCCGAGACATCTTCGACACTCATCAGTTCGATGCGCTGCTCGAAAATGACCTTGCGCTGGTCATTCATCACGTCGTCGAACTTGAGGATGTTTTTGCGGATATCGAAGTTGCGCGCCTCGACCTTCGACTGTGCTTTCTCGAGCGCCTTGTTGATCCACGAATGCGTGATCGCTTCGCCTTCCTGAAGGCCGAGCTTCTGCAGCATGTTGTCCATGCGCTCGGAGCCGAAGATGCGCATGAGGTCGTCTTCCAGCGAGAGGAAGAAAATCGACGCGCCCGGATCACCCTGCCGGCCGGAGCGGCCACGCAGCTGGTTGTCGATCCGCCGGCTTTCGTGGCGTTCGGTGCCGACGACGAACAGACCACCGGCCTCGAGTGCAGCAGCTTTTGCCTGGGCAATTTCCTCCAGGATCTCTGCGCGTTTTTTCTCCTGCGCCGCTTCGTCCGGCTCGCGGCCCTTGTCCGCCTCCGCCTGAAGCCAGGATTTCATTATCATCTCGACGTTGCCGCCGAGCTGGATGTCGGTGCCGCGGCCCGCCATGTTTGTCGCGATCGTCACCGCGCCCGGCACGCCGGCTTGCGCCACGATCTCCGCTTCCTGCTCGTGATAACGGGCGTTGAGCACCTGGTGCTTGATCGGTTTCGCGATGCCGATCTTCGCCAGATACTCCTTGTCCTTCAGCATCTCCGACAGGAGTTCCGACTTCTCGATCGAGGTCGTGCCGACCAGCACCGGCTGTCCGCGCGACTGGCAATCCGCGAGCAGTTCGACGATCGCGCGGTATTTTTCTCCCGCCGTCCGGTAAACCTCGTCGTCTGAATCCTGGCGCGCGATGCCGAGGTTGGTCGGGATCTCGACCACTTGCAGCCCGTAAATGTCGCCGAACTCTTCAGCTTCGGTCGACGCGGTACCGGTCATCCCGGAGAGCTTCTCGTAGAGCCGGAAGTAGTTCTGGAACGTCACGGACGCGAGCGTCTGGTTCTCTGGCTGAATGTTCGCGCCTTCCTTCGCCTCGATCGCCTGGTGCAAGCCATCGGACAGCCGACGGCCCTCCATCATGCGGCCGGTGAACTCATCGATCAGGATCACCTCGCCACCTTTGACGATGTA
>JBCBJG010000284.1:0-4296 GCA_038523655.1 Pseudomonadota bacterium
ACCGGACTTCGCGGCGGCGGCCGTGCCCGCGACTGCCGCTCTTCGTGCGTCCGGCGCAATCCGGTGAAACGCCGTTTGCTGGTGCTTGCTAAGGCGTGCCCGTTGCGACCGGCACATCGTCACGTCGGCCCCATTCCGTCCACGACCCGTCGTACAGCCGCCCGGTGTCGATACCGATTTCCGCCAGCGCCAGCGTGACGATCGCCGCCGTGACGCCCGAGCCGCACGAGGTGATGATCGGCTTGCTACCGTTGACCCCAGCCGCGGAAAATATTTCGCGCAGCTCGCGATCCGATTTCATCGTCCGATCCGGATTCAGCAGCGTTGCATACGGCACATTCGCCGCCCCGGGCATGTGACCGGTGCGCAGCTCGCCGTGCGGGTCCTCGGCCTCACCGGAGAAACGCTCGGCGCTCCGCGCGTCGACGATTTGAGCGCTCTTACTTTCGATCGTCTGTCGCACATGGTTGAGATCGGCAATCATCCCGGGGCGATGCTTTGGCGTGAAGTGTCGCGGCTGCCGCGCGGTCGCGGGTCCGTCCTCGACCGGTCGCCCCTCGGCCTGCCATTTCGCCAGTCCGCCATCGAGCACGCGCACATCGTCGTGGCCCATCACCCGGAACATCCACCACGCCCGGGCTGCGCTGAACAAACCGGCGGTATCGTAGATGACGATCTGCATGCCATCGCCGATCCCGAGCCGCCGCACCTGCGCGGCAAAAACCGTCGGGCTCGGCATCGTATGGGCAAGCGGCGCATCCGGATCGGCGACCTTGTCGATATCAAAGCGCACGGCCCCGGGAATGCGGGCGCTGAGATAGTCGGCATCCGGGTCGCGCCCAGCCGTCGGCAGGTAGTAGCTCGCATCGAGAACAAGCACGTCAGGGGCGTCGAGATGATCGGCAAGCCAAACCGTACTCACGAGCCATTGGCGCGCGGCCGTGTCGGTCTGTGCCTCTGTCTTGGTCATATCGATGTCCTGTCGTGCGTCTCGCCGCTAAGCCGCGCGGGCTCTGGGGCTTGCGCATGGGCTGTCCGGCAAGGTGGTGGTGTGGCCCGCGTTCGCTTTCTGGCCGACACCGTAACGCGGACGCCCCCTCCGGTGAAAGGGTAGCCTCCTAGGCAGGCGGCGTGATCGTGATGCGCACCCGCCGGTTCTGGGCGCCTTTCTTCTCGATCTTGCCGAGCGCGATCTGCCCGATCTCGCCGGTCGCGCGCACATGCGTCCCGCCGCACGGCTGATAGTCGACATCACCGATCCGGATCATCCGGATAACGCCCGAGCCACGCGGCGGCTGGACAGACATGGTCCGCACGAGCTCCGGGTTCGCGTCGAGATCCGCGTCGGTGATCGTCTCGCTCATCACCGGCAGGTCACGGGCGACAAGCGCGTTCAGCTCGGCGGCGAGTGCGTCTTTGTCGAGCGCCTCGGCTGACGGGATGTCGAAGTCGAGCCGGCCTTTGTCCGCGCTGACCTGCCCGCCCGTCACGGGAAACGCGATCACCGAACAGAGCAGATGCAGCGCGGTGTGGCAGCGCATATGCGCGCGGCGCAGCTTCGTATCGATCGCGCACGCAACGCTGTCGCCGATGCTTGGAAGTTCCAGACCGCCCTCCGGCACATGCACGATGTCACCGGTCTCCCGGTCCGTCACAGTCGTCGCGATCAATAAGGTATCGCCGCCGGCGGTCGTGAACGTGCCGCAGTCGCCCGGTTGTCCGCCTCCCGTTGGATAGAAGACCGTGCGATCAAGCATGATGCCGCCCTGGTCGGTAATCCCCGTCACCGTGGCGGTGCATCGCTCATCATAGGGATCGGCGTAGAAGAGCCGTTCGGTCATGGTTAAGTGTCCTCAGGCATCGGCAACGGCTTCGCTCACGTCGGGCACGGAGGATTTAACCTCGAGCCATCCAGGCACCGGCAAATTTTTCTCCCGAAGGAAGGTGGGATTGAAAATCTTGCTCTGATATCGCGCCCCGTGATCGCAAAGCATCGTGACGATCGTTTTGCCGGGCCCGAGGTCATGGGCGAGGCGGATAGCGCCGGCGATGTTCACCCCGGCCGATCCACCGAGGCAGATGCCCTCGTGCTCGATGAGTTCGTAGACGACCTCGAGCGCCTCGGCGTCCGGAATGCGGTAGGCCCGGTCCACTATCGCCCCATCGAGGTTGGCGGTAATGCGGCCCTGCCCGATCCCTTCAGTGATCGAGGAGCCCTCTGATTTAAGCTCCCCGAACGTGTAGTGCGCATAAATCGCCGAGCCATCGGGGTCGGCGAGGGCGATCTGGATATCATCCCGCTTCGGCTTCAGCCCCATCGACACCCCGGCCAGTGTTCCACCCGACCCGACGGCGCTGACGAACCCGTCGACTTTGCCGTCGGTCTGCGCCCAGATCTCTTCCGCCGTCGTCTCGATGTGGGCCGCGCGGTTCGCGGTGTTGTCGAACTGGTTCGCCCATACCGCGCCGCCCTCCGCCGTCTCGCCGATCGCCTTGGCGAGCCGTTCCGAATAGCGGACGTAATTGTTGGGGTTTTTGTACGGTTTAGCCGGCACGAGGACGAGCTCTGCGCCCAGCATGCGGAGCGCATCTTTTTTCTCTTCCGACTGCGTCTCCGGCATCACGATGACGGTCCGATAGCCGAGCGCACGGCCAATGACCGTAAGCCCGATGCCGGTGTTCCCGGCCGTGCCTTCCACGATCGTGCCACCCGGTTTGAGCGCACCCGAGCGTTCCGCCGCGCGAATGATAAAGAGCGCCGCACGATCCTTCACCGATGCGCCGGGGTTCATGAACTCCGCCTTGCCGAGGATTTCGCAGCCTGTCGCCTCGCTCGCGCGGCGCAGACGGATCATCGGTGTATTGCCGACCGCGTCGGCGACGGAGGCATCGATCTCGGACATCTGTTCAACTCCTCGAGGAGATAAATTAGGTCGGCGCGGCGGCGATATGCGGCTGTCTACGGCGCTGCGGTACCCGCGACAAGCCGCCGACGGATCGCGCGCCGAGAGAGTAAAACTCCGTCAGCGTGCAGACATGTGCCGGGATCGAACGCGCTTTAACCCGCCCTTAACTGCGGATGACCGAAATGGAGACATCACCGGTATGCACGTCGGCCAACGCGGCGTGGTGTAACCAAAAAGGTTTGGGACATGAAAGCTTTGAAAACCGGTCTTGTCTCGGTCGCCTTGCTTGCCACGACTATGGCAATTCCGGCGTTCGCGGCTGACCTCTCTTATGGCGGCTCGCTCAAGGATGAGCCGATCCACGTAGCCCCGGCCGCAGTCGGTGGGTGCTACGTGCGCGCTGACCTCGGCTACGGCTGGAACGATGCGTCTGCGGTCGAAATCGGCGACAGCGAGCGTCCGTATCAGACAACCAATCTCGATGATGGTGTGACCTGGGGCCTCGGCGCAGGTTGTGCCCGTGCAAGCGGCATCCGCTACGAGCTGATGTACACCTCGCACGGCGACAACACCTACGACGGCATCCCGCAGCCGCCGGATCCGATCTTCGCCGACATCGACAGCCACTCGCTGATGGCGAACCTCTACTATGATTTCGACATGGGTCGTCGCTTCAAGCCGTACGTCGGCTTCGGCCTCGGCGTCGCCTACCACGACATGGCCGCCCTCGACTGCACGCCGGCGATCCCGGGTGTCTGCACGCCAGGCAACTTCCAGCGCGGTGGCGAGAACGTCGATTTCGCATGGGCCGTGATGACGGGCGTCGGTGTCGACGTCTCGAACCGGATCACGCTCGATGTGGGCTACCGCTACTCCGACCTCGGCGAAGTTGAATCCAACTCGGTCGACGTGACGGGCTTCGCAAACCCGCGTCACCGCGTCGAGGACATCACCTCGCACGAAATCAAGGTCGGCCTGCGCTTCGCGATCCACTAGGACGCAGCCAGGCAAGCAGCGGTCGCTACTCCCCGACTGCTGCAGACGCGACGAATTACCGGCTCCTGGTCATACAGGGGCCGGTTTTTTTTGTGTGGCGTGGACGGTTAGTGCCGTCTCTACAGGCGAGCGCATTAACCGGCATCGACGCGAGATCGGCGCCGGATCAAGCCGCTGCGGCGGAAAAACTTGCGCGCCCCGCCGCTTCGCTATAGAGCGCTGCCAGAATTCGCGTCGGCGACGCGGTTCCGACCCTCCGCACATGCACGCCTCACAGTCGCACGATTGCGCCTGTCGCCCAGTGTGTCGGTGGCGACGCCCGCGGGCGTGGTGGAATTGGTAGACACGCCAGATTTAGGTTCTGGTGGCGAAAGCCGTGGGGGTTCAAGTCCCT
>JBCBJG010000285.1:0-4289 GCA_038523655.1 Pseudomonadota bacterium
CTCGCCGCCTTCGCCGACGCGCACGCCGGCTGGGGCTACGAGATCGAGGCGATCGGTGCGAACCGGGTGCGCGATCACGCCCCGCGCCTGCGCGAAGCACGAGAGGGTGCCGCATTTGCCGCCGGCGATATGGCGCTCGATGCCGCATCCGCTGCGCAAATTTTCATCCGCCGCGCGATTGCCAACGGCGCCATATCGCCGGCGGCAAATGCGGCACCCTCTCGTGCTTCGCGCAGGCGCGGGGCGTGATCGCGCACCCGGTTCGCACCGATCGCCTCGATCTCGTAGCCCCAGCCGGCGTGCGCGTCGGCGAAGGCGGCGAGATCAAGCGGTGTGCCGTCGTTATCGAAGGCGAGGTAAAGGCAGCCCGCCTGCGTCAGCGGAAGTTCGGGAATTTCCTCTCCGAGCTGGCGCCAGCGCGCCATGGAGGCCGTGCGCAGATCGAAGTACGGCCGGGCAAAACCATACGTGGAGTTGATCCAGCCGAATGAGTACGGCGAGGCGACACCACCGGGGCTGTCCGCTTCGATAACGGTGACGCGGTGGCCGTGCGTGGTGAGGCGGTACGCGATGGCCGCGCCGACGATCCCGGCACCCACCACAATGATTTTCTTTCCGTCGGGCGATCCCATGGCCGTGTTGTACATCACCGGGGACGGGATGCCAGTCTGCCAAGTAGATCATCGCTTCGAGCACGGGAGGTGTCGGCTATTAGGCGGGCGATGGAAGCCAAGCCGCGCCATCCGGAACCACGACCGCGGGGCCGCAATAGTTGCGATCCGCGAGCAGATTGTTAGGTGCAAAGCGCACGAAGCGAGAAGCGGGCAGCGCCAGTTCGTGAACGACCCTCAGCCAGCAGGGGGTGGCGGCTCGTCGTTGCTACTCTTGGCCATCAGTGGTTCATCGCCCGCCCGCTGAGAAACGAGCCACAAGACGGCGCCGAGTATGACAACGGCGGCGCGGATGCCCCACCCGACCTCAACGCCCCACTGATCCATCCATGCGAATGCAGCGAGATCGGTGGCAAACAATTGCGCGATGAATGCGCCCAACCCGAAAATAAGGACGGCGCCGGCAACGAGATGCATGGGTTGGCCCTGTGTCGGCGGAAACGGACGAAGCCGCTGTCGAAAGCGTCTTCGATTCGCGGATACGTTGCAAGGGCAATTCCGTAAGCAGACTATTGCCGCCGGTGTCCGGCACAATCCGCTGGCGCCGCCAGCGATGCCCGCAACGCGGCGCACGTCTTGGCAGTCAGAAGCGGCCCACACGGAGGTCGTGTGCCATGCGCATTGCCAGACGGGTTGGCGGCTGATCCAGCAGTACGCTCCGGCAGGCCTTCGGCCACGGCGAGGGCACGTAAGCGCGCCTTCATTTGTGGGTGCATGGACGGCGGGCGGCTTGGTTCTTTTGGCGCATCCGCAGCCAAGGTATCGGTCAGCATGGCCACGCGATGGAGCGCCTCGCGCATCGCAGCCTTCCCGACGATTGCCGCGGCTGCCCGATCAGCGTCGATCTCGCGCGCGAAAACGGCATGGCGCTGACGGGCGTTAAGGCGACGTTCGTGGTGCGTCAGCCAACGCAGTGTCAGTGCCCGACCAACGAAGAGATGAGACTGCGCGCCAGCGGCGAACCGACGATGCCGAAGGAACGCCTGCGCCTCATCGTGCGCGCTTTGCTCGTCGTGACGCGCGAGATGCGCGCACTCGTGCGCGATCACGGCGCGCAGGGCCGGTCGCGAAAGTTCAAGGATCAGCGGCAACCCAATCGTGAGTGTCCCGCCCTTTGCTTGAGGATGCGTCTCAGGCGCGTGCCTAGCACCTCTGCCTCTGCCGCTGCCCCTGCCTCTTCCACGTAAGCTTCCGGGCGGCATGAGGCGGACGCTCGCATTCGCATGCGCGGAAACCAAGACTTGATCGAAGGGAGGCAAATCAAAGCGCGTGGCGAGGTCATTAATCTCCGCAATCAATCGAGGCGCGTCTGCGACGGTCAGCGCTATCCGTTTGTCCGCGCTTCCTGCGCTCGGGACCGGCGGGCGCGCACGGCGTCGCTCGCGACCTCCAACCGGTGCAAGCATGTGGGCAGCAGCGCGTACGTGGAGCAAAAGCACACAGGTCGCGAGTGCGCAAAGACCCGGCGCGGCGAGGACGAGGCCGAAGGCGACGAGTACCAGCGGAATGCCGAGCAGTGCGGCGAGTAATGCACTTCCTGCGACGAGCCCCATGAGATCGAGGGCGCTGGCGCTTTCGCGTACGCCCAGCGATGTTGGCAGCGGCGTGCCCATGCCGTGCGCAGCCGGTCCGTACGAGCTAGGGCGACGGAAAGCGGGGCGATCAATGGTTCGGGCTGCGTCCATCGCGCGAGCCTAACGCCGCGGAGCTTCAACCAAGTGAACTCGGCACTGCCGTTTGCGCAAGGCCACGCTGTCTCGCGCGGTATGGTTAGCGCCACGCAAACGAGCGTTCCGCCGCCCCTTCACCGAGGCCCGTCGGGTCAGGTCGGGCCGACCGCATTGTGCCCGTCGTCGCCGGCGCTACCGCGTCTCCGTGAAAAGTTCGCGGCCGATCAGCATCCGGCGGATCTCACTGGTGCCAGCGCCGATCTCATACAGCTTCGCGTCCCGCAGCAGGCGGCCGATCCCGGTCTCGTTGACATAGCCCATGCCGCCGAAGAGCTGGATCGCATCAAGTGCGAGTTGGGTCGCCTTCTCGCCCGCGTACAGAATCGCGCCCGCGGCGTCCTTCCGGGTGGTCTGTCCCCGGTCACACGCCCGTGCCACGGCATAAACATACGCCCGGCAGGCATTCATGGTCGTATACATATCGGCGAGCTTGCCCTGGACGAGCTGAAACTCGCCGATCGCCGTGCCGAATTGCTTGCGCTGGTGGACGTAGGGTACCACCGCGTCGATGCAGGCCTGCATGATCCCGATCGGACCCGCAGCAAGGACGGCGCGTTCGTAATCAAGCCCGGACATCAGCACGCGCACGCCGCCGTTGAGTTCGCCCAGAATATTCTCCTCGGGGACCTCGCATTCTTCAAAAATCAGTTCGCAGGTGTCGGAGCCGCGCATCCCGAGCTTGTCGAGCTTCTGGGCCGTGCGGAAACCGGCGAATTCCTTTTCGATCAAGAAGGCGGTGATGCCCTTCGGCCCGGCGTCCTCGGCGGTCTTAGCGTAGACCACGAGCGTGTCGGCGTGCGGGCCGTTGGTGATCCACATTTTGTTGCCGTTGAGGACGAAGCGGTCGCCGGATCGCCGGGCCCGCAACTTCATCGAGACGACGTCCGAGCCCGCACCCGGTTCTGACATAGCCAATGCACCGACGTGCTCGCCGGAAATGAGTTTCGGGAGATAGCGCGCTTTCTGGTCAGCGGTCCCGCAGCGGCGGATCTGGTTCACGCATAGGTTGGAGTGCGCGCCGTAGGAAAGCCCGACGGAGGCCGAGCCGCGGCTTATCTCCTCCATCGCCACGCAGTGCTCGAGGTAGCCGAGCCCGGAGCCGCCCTCGTCTTCCTCGACCGTGATCCCGTGCAGACCAAGGTCGCCGAGCTTCGGCCAGAGATCCCGCGGAAAGGTGTTGGTCTCATCGATTTCATGGGCGCGTGGGGCGATCTGGTCCGCGGTGAACGAGCGCACGGTGTCGCGCAGCAGATCGGCCGTCTCGCCGAGGTCGAAGTCGAGGGTCGGGATATCGTTGGCAATCATGGGTGGCATCCTCCTCGTTATCGGCGGTTTTACCTTCGGGTGTAAAATGCGACTAGGCCGCGAAATGGCGCGGTTAACGGGTTTTCGCGCAGCTGGCGCAGGTCGGGGCCGGTCAGGGCGGCGTCCCGCGTGGCGTGCAGCTGGGTGGAATGCCCCTTGGAAAGGCCGCATTCGAGCGCCATTTCGCCCGAATACCCGGGCTGGAGGAACCGCCATGAGTGCTTCGTTGGACAGATTGCGCGCCACGCGTTCAGAGCCGTTGCGGCTTCTCCCGACGGTCGTCCTCTTCGCCTCGCTCGCAGCCGGGATGGTCTGCGTTCCGCTGTCGTCAGGGTTCGCGACGGACAGCGGTCAGCCCGCCCCGCCGAAGCCCGCCGCCGATGCTGCAAAACCGGCGCCCGATCCGCGCGCCGGCGATCCACATTACGAGCGTGCGCGCCAACTCCTCTCCTCAATCGACGGGTTGCTCGAGGAAACCGCTCGCCAGCGCTCCGACCAGCGCAAACTCCCCTCGAAGGATGATTTCCTCGTCACCCCGCTCTGGTCAGAGACCAAAGAGGACCGCGAGGACAAGATCCGCGAG
>JBCBJG010000286.1:0-4274 GCA_038523655.1 Pseudomonadota bacterium
ATACACCAATGAACTCGGCTTCGAATTTTACACCGAGCCGCAGCACGACGCTGCTGCGCTCTGGGAGACAATCCGTTCTGCTGGCGCGCCATTCGGTATCGGCATTCACGGCTTGGATGCCATGAACATCCGCCGGATCGAGGCCGGTATCTTCAATGCCGGCTACGACTTCGATCTGACGACCAATCCGTTCGAGGCCGGGTTCGGGCGCTTCGTCGATATGGACACGGACTTTATCGGTCGCGATGCGATCGCCGCCGCGTCGCAGGTGCGCCGGGTCACCGGGATCGTCTGCGACGCGGGCGAGCCACTGATCGGCGCGGAGGTCGCACTGGACGGCAGGTTTGTCGGGCGCGTCACTGCGGGAGCGTCATCGCCGTATCTCGGTCACGGTATCGGGATCGCGCGGTTCGACGGGCCTTGCCCCGAAGCTGGAACCGCGATCGAGATCGGATGTCGTGATGGCGCGATGCACGCGGGTCGCGTCGCTGATCTGCCGCTCTATGATCGGGACGCGGAAATTCCGCGCGGCAAGCTGGTCGATATCCCCGAACGGTCGATCGCCGCGTGACGATCGCCCAACGTCCAACCCACCTTTTTTCTCTCTCCATCACGAGGCGTCCGCGATGCTCGAAATGACCGATCGGTTGACGGATGCGGTGCGCGCCCGTTTCGCCCATGTCGATGCTTGTCCCTTCACCGGTCCGCGGATCTTTTTCGAAAACGCCGGCGGTGCGCTGACGCTGAACAGCGCGGTGCAGACCTCGACGACTTACGCCGCGATCCCGGACAACCAGGGTCGTGACAACCCGGCGTCGGCCGCGCTCAACGCGGTGATCGCAGAGGCGAAATCGCGGGCGATGATGCTGTTCAACGCGCAGGAGGGCCAGGTGTTCGTCGGCGAGAGCGGCACGGAACTCCTATTCCGACTGATCAGCACGGCGATCGTCGGCGCACCTGAGGGCGGACATGTGCTCGGCACCACGCTGGAGCACCCGGCCTCGCGAAGCGCGGCGCAGCGCTGGGCCGAGGTGATGGGCAAGCCGTACATCGCCGTGCCACACGACGACGCGACCGGCTCGGTCGATGCATCGGCGTATGCAGCGCACGTCACGCCGGAGACCCGCGTCGCGACCATTATCCATACGTCGCCGGTCACCGGCATGGGTGTCGATGTCGGTGCGTGCACTGCAGCCATCCGTGCCGTCGCGCCGGACTGCTTCATCATCGTCGACGGCATCCAGCACGCCGCGCATGGGCACATCGATCTCGCCGCCTATGACGTCGATGGCTACGCGATCAGCCCCTACAAGATGTTTTCGCGGCACGGTTATGGTATCGCGTGGGTGTCGGACCGGCTCGGTGCACTTCCGCACAACGCGCTGATCGACGGGCCGGCGCTCAATTGGGAACTCGGCACGCGCGACACCGGCGCATATGCGACTTTCCTCGATGTCATCGATTATCTCGAATGGCTCGGCAGCGAGGTGTCGGACGACGCATCAAGTGCGCGCGAGAAACTCGATGCTGCCGGCGCGGCGATCCATGCGCATGAGGCGGCGCTCGTTGACGCGATGATCCATGGAACGGGCAACCTCAAGGGGCTCGCGGACATGCCGGGCGTCACGCTGATCGGTGGTGTCGACAATCCACGGCGCGAGGGGCTCGTCGCCTTGACCGTCGAAAGGGTTGCGGCCGCCGATGTGGTCTCCTCGCTCAACGACCGCGGGATCCGCACGCACACGCGCAAAGCGGATCATTATTCAGGCAATGTGCTTCGCCCCCTCGGGCTCGATGCGGCGGTCCGCGTATCGCTCTGCCACTACAATACCCGAGCCGAGGTCGCAGCGTTCCTCACCGCAATGCGCGAGATCGTGGACGCACCCGACGCGTAATCGGTGGGAGGATTTCGCGGAGCAGTTTGCGGCGGATGGCGGCGGGGTAGTCCTCGAAGCGATCGGCGGTGATGACGAACGCTGCTGCTCCACCAATCACGTTGCGCTCGTAATAGGTTCGCAGACCGGGTTCGCTTTCGAGGATCGCGAGACCGTTGATCGTGATGCCGGCTGCGTTCAACGCGCTGCGGGTTGGGCCGGGAGCCCGGCCTTCGTTGCTCGGACCGTCGCCCGATACGTCGATGATCCGGCGGCGGCAGGAAGCCGGTGGACCAGCGAACAGGCTGCCGGCGTATGCCAGCGCCTCGCCGATCCCGGTCGCATAGATCCGGAAGGCGCGGGCCTGCTGCTCGATTTCGTCCGCGAATGCGCGGGTGCTCGCCTCGCTCGTCAGGAAACGCCACGGCACGACTTGCGTGTGGCGGGTCGCGCCGGACCACTGCACGAGCGTCACGAAGATGCCGGTGCTGCCGCCGGCGTTGATCGCACTCGCGATATCCTCGGTCCGGAATGCGTCGGCGAGGCCGCCGATCTGCAGCGCATATTCCTCCCGATCGACACTGCCTGACACGTCGACCGCAAGCACGAGCGCCAGTGTGCACGCGCGCGTCGAGGCAACATCGCGGGCCTCGCTGGCGCGCGCTGCGCCGTGGCGTGGTGAGCCGGGGGGTGCTGTGCCGGAGGGCGCTGCGCCATCGCGTGTCGAGGCCGGCCAGTCTGCGGCGGGCCAGTGTGCGGCGGGCCCGCGCTTGGATGTGAAGGTGTGGGCCGAGGCAGGACCGAGCAGAGCAGCCGGCCCGTTCGGCGTGAGCATCCAGCCGAAGCACAAGCCGACTGCGAGGCCGACCGCGAGAGCTACCGCGAAAGCGACCGACGGGCAGGACATCCGGTGACAAAGCGTGGCGGCGCGGGGGCGGCGATCCATGCCGGAACTATAGGCGAGACAGCGGCAGTGGCGAGCCCCGGCGTGTGAAATTTCGCTGCTTACCGGATATGCGCGCGCACGTTTCGCTCTCGGCATTCCAGTGATGAGGCAACCGGATGGTCAAGTGGAACGCCAGACACCTCCGGCCCGCAGAAACAAACCTAAACACCCAAGGAGCCCACCATGTTCGCCAAGATTTCCGCATTCGCCGTCGTTACCGCTGCAACGCTGATGACGTCAGGCCTCGCTCACGCCGGCTGTAAAACGGTCAAGATCGTCTACGGCTGGTAGGCCGCCCGATCGGGTGACGGCGAGGCGCCTTAATCTCCCCACCCCCTGCCGGGGACCGGAGCGCAGGACGCAGCGCCGACCTCAACGCAAGCCCTTTCGCTGCGCCGCACTGCAAAGCCCTCCGCTCCGGGCTCTTCCCCCGTAACCGCGACCTGGAGCAGCAGTGCGCGCAGCGTATCGAACGGGGTGACCGTCAACCCGACAGACGATCTCCCCGGCCCGCCGCGTTCCCCAAGCGCGGCGGGCGCTTTCGTGTTGGCGTGCGGCGGGTGCTTTGGGTCTGGCGTGCTGCTGGTGCTCTGCTTTGACGTTCGCTCTACGTGCGCCTGCGGCCGGTATCGGCCCGCGGTGCGCCCCCGCGTAGAGCGCCGCCGCAGCGCCCCGATACTCAGCGTAATTTTTCAACTACTTACGACCATCATCGTCGCGCAAAAATCCACGCATGACACGAAGCAGTCTGCCTGCGATTTCTGCCGACTTATTCTCGCTATACTTGGCCCAGCCGACCGCTTACGCTCGCTCCGAATACTGAGTAGCGCCAAGGGGGTAGTGATGGAGTGTGAGCTTGCTGGCATTAATTGTGAAATAATAGAGTGGCTGTCCCAAAACTCATGGATCCAAGATCCCGTAGCTGAGCGACTTCGCGAGACCGGACTAATCAAGGTTGGCCGTGAAGTGATTGCAAACTCAATCGAATGGATTGTCGGTGGCATTACACTCGTCATTGCGGTTTACAAATACTACAACTACCGCGACTATGTGCTCCACAAAAGGCTATTGGAATTAATTCAAGAGAACGACGCATCTCTTGCAAATGGCGTGAATCGAACCATCCGCGCGATCAGCCGCGAAAACACATCTAATCCGTCAGCAAAATACCTATTTTCGCCATATGCACTTCAGTCGATAATGAATAAAAAACGCTGGGCCCCTGCCTTTGAAAGGACTGGGCTAGGTATGCAGAGCACGGATCGGCAGCTCAATAGCGCACGAAAAGAGATCAATCGCCGGATAGCGCTCACAACCAGCGCAACACAGTCACTTAAAGCACAGAAGGCAGCGGTAGGGCTGATACGAGCTGCACTGTCGCTGGCTCGGGCTGATAAGTCTTCTTCCCCAGAGATGAGAACGGAGCTTCGAAACGCGGCTGTGAGCAACATCGA
>JBCBJG010000287.1:0-4267 GCA_038523655.1 Pseudomonadota bacterium
CCGCGACGTCGATGGACACGCTGGCGATGGTTGCTGCGGGTATTGGGCTCGGTGCGGCGCCCATCCCCGACGGTGCAACCTACCCCGGCGTTACCATCCGCCTGCCTGATGAGCCGTTCGACCTCGTCTATAGCCTGGCCTGGTCGCGGCCGACGCCGGTCGTTGACGCCATGATCGCTGCCATCAAATCGGTTTGAGGCGTGCGGCTGAGCCGGACCGGGTGAGGCCGCCAGGTCAACTCACATCTCCGCCGCAACCTGCCGACTACTCACGCCGCTCGGGACCACCACGGGTTTACCGGCTGCGCCGCACCTTCCGGCAACTACACCGCGTAGAAACTGTCGGCGATTGCTGATACGCTACGGGATCAGCGGGGCATGCTTTGCATACCGTCGAGCATGGGCGACAGGGGAATGCGGAGGAATAATGGTTCATTCTCCTGTTTTGCGGCGTGCGCTCATCGCACTTTCATGTCTGTTTCTCCTAGCGACGACCGGAAGCCCCGTCGTTGCCAACGCGGGGTGTGATGCATTAATCGCCACGTTCTCGACCCGCGGGTCTGGATTGCCGGACAACGCGCGGCTTGCCGTCTGCCACGATGTGATCAAGACCCGTGCAGATAACGGCGATGTGCGAGCCGATGTGGTCCGTGGGTACCTGTCCCAGAAAGGTATCCGTTTGCGCCGCTCGGCACGACGGGCGCGCAAAGCCTACGAACGCGGAAGCGCGAAGGACCTGGGCGTCGCGCACTATCTTTTGGGCAATTTTCTTGCGCGCCGTATCGGTGCCTCGCCGGCCGACATGCGCAAGGCCGAGGCGCTTCTGAAACGCGCTATTGCCGCCGGCGAACCCGCCGCCGTCCCGGTGCTCGTCAAACTGTATCGTAGCGGTGCCCTCGGTCCGAAGTCCGACGAGGAGATCGCTGCGCTGTTCGCGACGACGAAAGACGGGGGGCCGGGCACCCTCTTCAGCCAAGCAAAATTTCTCCTGGAGACCGGTAATGCGGTGAAACGCGCCGAAGCAGAGCCACTATTACGGCGGGCCGTGGAAAAGGGCCACCCGGAGGCACATCACATGCTGGCACTCGTCGAGTTGAGCAGGGCGACGTCGGAATCGGGGGCGCGGGCGGACAGGCTCTTACGCGACGCGATCCGGCTCGGGCATGTGCCAGCGCTGAACGTGCTTGGTCGCCGTCAGCTCGCCGCCCCGGACGTTGCATCGCAACGTGAGGGTGTGCGTCTTTTGAAGCAAGCAGCCGATGCCGATGATATTGATGCCGCGGAGGCTCTGGGGACCGCTTACGCCGAAGGTCGTGGCACTGCGCCCCGTTTCGATCTGGCGAAAAAGTATTGGTTCGCTGCTGCCGTGGGCGGGAGCGACTTTGCTAAGCTCTCGCTTCTCTACAATCATGCGCGGCTGACGAAAGCTGAACAGTTGAATGTCAATGGCGCTTTCAGCTCGGCCGACGGTTTCAAGACGGACATCGGGCGTGTGCTGCTCGGCAACCATTATCTTTCCATGGTCGAGCGCGGCCGCCGCGGCGAGTTCATCAAAGGCGAGTATTTCTTTTATACGGGCGCCATGCGTGCGTTTCAGCTCGCCTCGACGTCGAAGGTTCCCGCTATCGCCGAAGATGCGCAAAAAATTGCCAACCATTTGAGCCGCAACAAGCACCTGTACGAGAAAGATCTCGAGGCCCGCCGTGCGCGACGAAAGACTCAGTTCTGGGTAGGAATCGCGGTCGCCGGCGTGGCGCTCCTCGCGCTGGCCGGCCGCAATGCCCAGTACCAGTCAAGCACCAGCGTGACCGAAGTCGACACCTGCGCCGGGATCAATGGTCTCGGGTGGTATGGGTCATCGTGGGCGACCGCAGCTGCGTTCGTCGGCTGTCGGCCTTATTGACCACCAAAGGAGGGACGTATGAAAACACTGGCAGGATTTTTCCTCGCACTGCTGATCGTTGCAGTAACGTCTGTCGTGCCGGCACGCGCCGAAGACGTGATCGACGCAAGCAGCCTCAAGCCGTTGCAATCGGGCTGGGCCCGCGGATTTGAGAAAAACGCCAACGTCCGCCTGTTCGTCGATCCGAAGTTTAATTGCACGGATATGTCGTCGACGAAGAAATTCTACGTCGTTCTGCAGGACGAGAAGTACAACGCGTTCCCGGACCGGTTGGCGAGTGTTATCTGGCGTTCGACAATTGCATTCAATTACGAAGAAGGCCCGCTATATTGCGTTTTTAAAACTCGAGATCCGAGTCATCGACACAAGTTTCATGTCGTCGGACTGCTGGACGACGAAGTCGTGATCGACATGAAATTTATCAAGTGGGGCGATGCCTTCTATCCCTCGCGCAGCTACCAGGAAAGCTTTTTCGCAAAGGTTCGAAGCGCTGTCAGATCACTAGACGATTATGAAACGCGGACGTTCGCCAACACCAGTGTGAAAGAATCCGCCACGTCTTTTTACATGAACAAGCGCATATTTACGGCGTACTATCAGTCGAACGCACTCGTCGGGGAAAGCGTGACGTTGTGTCGGCTCTCGCCGGGCTCGGCGGCCGAAAAGACGCTACGGGCATTTGGCGTCCGTGAAATCAGAACAGTGCCGATCCAGTCTGCCCAAGTGCTTGCGACACGTCTCAAGGAAAGCGACTGCGATCTGGCGCCCGTTAGTGTGCCGCTGAAGGAAGCGATCGATAAACTGTTCACTCCAAAGAAAACGGCGCAGGAAACCGTCGACCAGGCGAGGACACGCACGTTCAAAATTAGCCGGCGCGACGTCTACGGGAGCATGTATGATTGGTACGCGCCGCGATTGGTGTCGCTAAAAGGCGACGCGCAACAGCGAGTGTACGCGGCGCCGGCTTTCAGGCGCGAGCACCAGCAATGCGAAAAACAATTTAGCGGGACCCTTGCTGATTATTACGACTGCCGCTGTGCTGTCTTGAAAAGGTTGAAAGGCAAGCAGCTTCGCCAATGTCTCTCGAACTACGCCTACGATGAGGGTCTTCATGAGGCATTTTCATCCATAGCCAGTTTCGAGTACGGAAAGTTTCCGAACGTATCGGAGCCGGAAAAGGCGGCAAAAATGCTTCGTGCTGCTGATTGTGCGGCGAAACAGTACGCGGCTCTTTTTCGCAAAGCCGTGCCGACGACTGCGAGACATCGGAGTGCGATTTATCGAAGGCTGATCGGTCCGATCCAGCGGTCGTGTGTTAAGCGCGTGCAGTAATGACCGTGGGCCGTCCGCGCACCGCGGGCGCGCCGGTGCTTCGGGCGAGCCGAAGATCGTCCTGGATGCCGCGACGTCGATGGACACGCTGGCGATGGTTGCTGCGGGCATTGGGCTCGGTGCGGCGCCCATCCCTGACGGTGCGACCTACCCCGGCGTAACCATCCGACTGCCCGATGAGCCGTTCGACCTCGTCTACAGCCTGGCCTGGTCGCGGCCGACGCCGGTCGTTGACGCCATGATCGCTGCCATCAAATCAGTTTGAGGCGTGCGGCGTGCAGCCGGCGCGACGTGTTTTCTCCGGTTCTGCACAAACGCTCAGAAGCGTGCAGGCGACGGCCGGATGCCGGCTGCGTAGTCCGCCATCGAATTTCGCTTCGGCCGCGCAACCGCTTGGCGGCTCGGGTCTTATGCTGGTCGCAAGTCATTGCTAGAACGCGGTTTGAAGATGCACAGCACTGCTGAACATCAGTGCACGGTGCGCATACCGCGGGACGCGGGGCAGTTGGTGGAAAGGGTCGAGGATGAGGGACGAAATTTACAGGCGAGCGGGTGCGCAACGGCCGGGCGCCAGCGCCGCGGGTCGAGCAATGTGCGTGGCGATCGCCGCGGCTGCCGTGACGTGGACCGGCGGGATCATCGGGCTCGCAGGGCTCCCCGGAAGCGGTGCGAACGACGCGCTTGCGCAGGATGACTCCCGCGTCAATTCGGGCATCCGCGCGAACGGAGGCGGTCGTGTCGGGCTGCCGGAAATTCGCCGGCGGTTGCAGGGCGACGGTTTCAGCCAGATCACGTTCACGGATCGCCGCCTGCCGGTTTACGTCGCAGAGGCATGCCGGAACGGCAATCGCGTTCGGCTCGAAATCAATCGTCGCGGACAAGTGCGGGACCGCCGGCGGATCGGTCGTTGCGGCGCCGCAGACCCGGCACCGACGCAGCAGGCCGCGCTCCCGGAAATCCGGCGCACTCTTCAGCGGGATGGCTTCAGCCAGATCACCTTCACGGATCGCCGCCTGCCGGTTTACGTCGCGGA
>JBCBJG010000288.1:0-4253 GCA_038523655.1 Pseudomonadota bacterium
CACTCGAACAGGCGGAGGCTCAGGCTGCGGAATGAAACTCGATCTCGAGGCGCGCAGTGTGGGGCCGGCATTCGGAGGAAAACCCGATCGCCCTGATCGCGCACGGCTGGATGTCTCTGGCTTGCGGCGGCAGTTGCATGGGGATGTTTCTGCGGATGCCTATGTGTGCGGTCGCTACGCCACTGATGCGTCGATCTACCAGATCATGCCGCAAGCGGTGGTGATGCCGAAGGTGCGTGAAGACGTCGAGGCGACGCTTGCCTTTGCGCGTGACGAGGGTGTGACGATCACCGCAAGGGGCGGAGGCACCTCGCAAAGTGGGCAGACGGTCGGTGGCGGCATCGTCGTCGATTTTTCCCGCTACATGAACAGGCTGCTCGATGTCGACGCCGATGCCGGGACGTGTGTGGTCGAGCCCGGCATCGTGCTTGATGCACTCAATCGCAAGCTGGCTGCGCACGGTTTGTGGTACCCAATCGACGTGTCGACCGGATCGCGCGCCACGATCGGCGGCATGACGGGGAATAATTCGTGCGGCACCCGTTCGCTGCGTTACGGGATCATGCGAGATCGCGTGTTGGAGGTTGCCGGCCTGCATGCGGATGGCAGCGCGTTCACCTATCGGCAGCCGGACAGGGGAGAGAAAAGAGATGCCGCAGCCGCCGCCGCGTTCGAGGAAGGCGCATTTGCGGCGACGCTGCGAGAGATCGGATCGGCCAATGCTGCCCTGATCAGTCAGGCATTTCCCGAGGTGTCGCGTCGGGTTGGTGGGTACAACATCGACGCGTTGGTGCCGGAGCATGGCGCGCCTGATCTCGCAGCACTGATGTGCGGCTCTGAAGGCACCCTCGCGCTTTCCGAGCGTCTGACACTGCGGCTGGCGCCCAAGCCGAAGCGCAAGGCCCTCGGCGTATGTCACTTTCCGACGTTTCGCGCGGCGATGGAGGCGGCCCAGCATATCGTGAAGCTTGGGCCAGTTGCGGTCGAGGTCGTGGACCGGACGTTGATCGAGCTCTCGCGTGACATCCCGATGTTCGCCGAGACGATGAAGCGCTTCGTTATCGGTGCGCCCGACGCGCTGCTGCTGACCGAGTTTGCCGAGGATGATGCGGCGGAAAATCTGCGTCGGCTTTCCGCGCTCGAGGAATTGATGGGGGATCTCGGGTATCCGGGATCGGTTTTCCGAACGGACGATGCAGCACTGCAGGCGGATATCTGGGAAGTCCGCAAGGCTGGCCTCAATATCATGATGTCGATGAAGGACGACCGCAAACCGGTGTCGTTCATCGAGGATTGCGCCGTCCCGCTGCCGCATCTCGCCGACTACACATCGCGTTTGACCGAGGTGTTCGAGAAGCATGGCACGCGCGGGACCTGGTATGCGCATGCTTCCGTCGGCTGCCTGCATGTGCGGCCGGTGCTCAATCTCAAGCTCGATCAGGACGCGCGGACGATGCGCTCCATCGCCGAGGAAGCCTTTGCGCTCGTGCGGGAGTATAAAGGTGCGCATTCAGGAGAGCACGGCGACGGGCTGGTGCGAAGCGAGTTCCACCGCGAAATGTACGGTGACGATGTCGTCGATGTGTTTGAGGAGGTAAAAAGGGCGCTCGATCCCTCCGAAATGCTCAACCCCGGCAAGATCGTCGATCCACCGCGGATGAACGATCGCACACTGTTCCGGTATCACCCGGCGTACACCGCCAGTGCGCACACCCCGGCGCTCGACTGGTCAAGTTTTGCGGATGCATCGCACATGCCCGGTGCTGCCGGTTTCCAGAACGCCGTCGAGATGTGCAACAACAATGGCGCGTGTCGGAAACACACGGGCGGCGTCATGTGCCCGTCCTACCGGGTGACGCGGGACGAGCAGGATGTGGTCCGCGGTCGGGCGAACACGTTGCGGCTCGCGTTGTCAGGGCAGCTCGATGCGGACGCGCTGACGAGTGATGCGATGGCGGAGACCATGTCGCTGTGTGTGTCGTGCAAGGCGTGCCGAAGTGAATGCCCGACGGGCGTGGATATGGCGCGGATGAAAATCGAGGTCCTCGCTGCGCGGGCCGCGGCTGGAAAGTTATCGGTGCGGGACCGGCTCGTCGCTTACCTCCCACGCTATGCCCCCTATCTTGCGCGTGCACCGTGGCTTTCTGCGTTGCGTGAGCGACTGCCGGGTGCAGCAGCGCTGTTCGAGAAGGTGGGCGGTATCGCGCGCGACCGGGCTCTGCCCCGGTGGAAATCGCGCACCGCACACAAAGAACTGGCTGCACATCGTCAACCGGAGGCGGGCACGCAGAGCGCGGACCGGAGGTTGGCTGACACGCGGCCAGTCGTTTATTTCTTCCAGGACACCTTCAATCGATACTTCGCGGGTGATCCGAGCGGCGATGCGCGGGCGGTGCTCACGGCGCTCGGGTACGAGGTGCGGAGCTTCTCGCCGGTGTCTGGCTCGCGGCCCCTTTGTTGCGGGCGGACGTTTCTGGCGGCCGGGCTGGTCGAGGAAGCACGCGCCGAGGCTGAACGAGTCATGGCCGCGTTCGTCGATTTGGAAAGCAATGAGGAGCCCTTCGCGATCGTTGGGCTCGAGCCGAGCTGTATGCTGACGCTTCGCGACGAGTTTCGCTCACTCGGGCTGGGTGCAGACGCCGAGCGGATCGCAGATCGGGCCAAGCTGTTCGAGGAGTTTATTGCCGAGGAAATCGACGCTGAGCGCATCGGAGGCAGTGCGCTCGGAGAGCTTAAGGCGAAAGTGCACGTGCACGGCCATTGTCATCAGAAATCGTTCAAGGCGTTTGCGCCCATGACGCGCGTGCTCGCGGCGATCGACGGGCTCGAGGTGCATCCGATCGACAGCAGTTGTTGCGGCATGGCCGGCGCGTTCGGGTATGCGCGCGAAACCGCTGACGTGTCGCGGCGGATGGGAGAGGTCTCGCTGATGCCAGCGGTGCGTGCGGCTGAGCCGGACGACTGGATCGTCGCGGATGGTTTTTCATGTCGGCACCAGATCGAGGACGGCGCCGGTCGACGGGCGCACCACGCAGCGAGTGTGCTGGCGGCGGCGCTCGGCGTCGGGTCGACGACCTGATGCGTTCGCGGTCCGATGACGCGAATTGCGCGGCGATGCAGGCCGGGGCGGGCCGATGAGCGAGACGATTTCGCGTACCGTCACGTGGCATGATCCGGCGGCGACGTTCGCAGCCCATGACGGGCTGGACGGCCTCGCGTTTCTCGAGGCGATCGTCCGGGGCGACATTCCGCAACCGCCGATTGCTCAGAGCCTCGATTTTCGTCTCGTTGAGGTGGCTTCAGGGCGCGCGGTATTCGCGACGGAGGCACAGCCGTTCCACTTCAATCCGATCGGGACGGTTCACGGAGGGCTCTACGGCACGGTGCTCGATAGCTGCATGAGCTGCGCGGTGCATTCGACGCTCGAAGCTGGCGCCGGATATACGACGGTCGAATACAAGGTGAACATCGTGCGGGGGTTGCGCCCGCAGGACGGGGTTGTCCGCGCCGAAGGGACGGTCGTGCATCGAGGGCGCCGGATCGCGACGGCAGAGGGGCGCATCATCGGCGATGGCGGGCGTCTGTTCGCGCATGGCACCGCGACCTGCATGATCCTCGATGGCGCCGGCTGAGCGGATTTTTCTCTGCGTTCGTGTCCACGATCATGCCGCTGTCGGATGTGCGTGAGGATCGCGTCGTCCCATCACGCGACGCTGCGCAACGTTTTCTTCACGCTTTACCGGGACAGTTGCCGCGCGTCGGGCGCTCCCGTTCCGGCGACGCGAACGAGGTATGCGGTCCCGTCACCATGCGTAAATTCGTGTTCATCATCGCGGCGATCTTCCTCGGCCACGTGGCGTACGAGCAGATGATCTATCGCTCGGCGACATATGACGTGATCGTCGGGACCTACGCGAAATCAGCGATTGCTGCGTGCGCGCGCCGCTCCGAGAACCCGAATGCGGCGCAGGCGCTGTGGTCGAAGCCTTCATCGGTCAAGCTGGTGATCGGCAAGAGCGACCTCGATGTGTACTTCTGGCAGGTGAACCACATGATGTGGCGTGCACGGTACAAAAACCCGTACCTGTTCATCACGACCCAGGCGGCGCCGAACTACATGATCTGCGAATATGACATCATGCGGCAGTCTGCATTCGTCCAGCAGATGTAGCGGGCCGACCAAACTTGCCGGGCTTGCCGCGCTGGCCTCGCCGGCCTCCCCGGCCTCGCCGGCCAAGGCGGGCCGACGCGCC
>JBCBJG010000289.1:0-4253 GCA_038523655.1 Pseudomonadota bacterium
CGTGAACGGCGACGACCCGGAGGCAGTTACCTACGTCGCGAAGGTCGCGATCGAGTTCCGGCAACGGTTCGGCAAACCCGTGGTTGTCGATATGTTCTGCTACCGTCGCCACGGCCACAACGAGGGCGATGAGCCGTCGTTCACACAGCCGCTGATGTACCAGAAAATTCGCTCGCACCCGAGCGTAGTCAAGCTCTACGGCGAGCAGCTCGCGGCGAATGGGACGATCGCCGAAAACGACGTCTCGGCCCTGAAGGATCAGTTCAAATCGCACCTCGAGGAGGAATTTTCCGCGAGTGATGGCTACCGGCCGAACAAAGCTGACTGGCTTGACGGACGCTGGTCGGAAATCGGCTTCGCGGAAGAGGGCGATCGTCGTGGCGAGACCGGGGTCGAGCGTGAGCGGCTGATCGAGCTCGGGCGAGAAATCACGACGGTCCCCGCGCACTTCAAAGCGCATCGCACGATCGCGCGGGTCCTCAAGGGCCGGCGGGAGATGGTTGAGGGTGATGTCGGGATCGACTGGGCGATGGCCGAGCATCTCGCGTTCGCTTCGTTGGTCACCGACGGTGTGCCTGTGCGCCTCAGCGGACAAGACAGCGAGCGGGGAACTTTTTCGCAGCGTCATTCCGTGCTGATCGACCAGGAGACGGCACGGCGGTATGCGCCGCTCAAGCATCTCGCCCCGGATCAGGCGCGGTTCGAAGTCATCAACTCGATGCTCTCGGAAGAGGCGGTACTGGGTTTCGAGTACGGTTACTCGCTCGCGGAGCCGCATGCGCTTGTTTTGTGGGAAGCGCAGTTCGGCGATTTCGTGAATGGCGCGCAGGTCGTGATCGATCAGTTCATTTCCTCGGGAGAGCGCAAATGGCTGCGGATGTGCGGGCTTGTGATGCTGCTGCCGCACGGCTTCGAGGGACAAGGGCCGGAGCATTCGTCGGCGCGGCTGGAGCGTTTCCTCCAGCTCAGTGCGGAGGATAACTGGCAGATCGCGAACTGCACGACGCCCGCGAACTACTTCCATGTTCTGCGTCGCCAGATGGTGCGCACGTTCCGCAAGCCGCTGGTGATCATGACGCCCAAATCGCTGCTCCGGCACAAGCGGGTGCGCTCGTCGGTCGACGACCTGTCAGTCGGCTCGAGCTTCCACCGGGTGCTCTGGGACGATGCGCAGTCGCTGGCGAACCAGAAGATCACGCTGAAAGACGACGCGCAGATCAAGCGGGTCGTGATGTGTTCCGGCAAGGTCTACTACGACCTCTATGAGGAGCGCGAAGCGCGGGGCATCGACGATGTGTATCTCCTGAGGCTCGAGCAGCTCTATCCGTTCCCGGCGCGTGCGATGACCAAAGAGCTCGCAAGGTT
This sequence comes from Pseudomonadota bacterium, assembly GCA_038523655.1. Lineage (GTDB taxonomy): Bacteria > Pseudomonadota > Alphaproteobacteria > Rhizobiales > CALHAX01 > CALHAX01. Next base: position 1,366 of record JBCBJG010000289.1, read on the forward strand.
CCCGAACGCCGAGTTCGTGTGGTGTCAGGAAGAGCCGAAGAACGCCGGCGCCTGGTTCTTTGTGAACCCGTTGGTCGAGCAGGTGCTGGAGCCGCTCGATACGCGCCACAAGCGTCCGTCGTACGTGGGGCGGGCTGCGCTGGCCGCGACGGCGACTGGGTCGGCAAGTGTGCATCAGAGCGAACAGGCGGCGCTGGTCGATGCGGCATTGACGGTCGGCTGACTGCGGCCACGTCCCTACGAGCAGATTTATTCGCTGCCGCTCTCAGATGGCGGCAGTGCGAACCGAGAGACACGAGAGGGAGCCGGGCATGGCTGTCGAGATCAAAGTGCCGACGCTTGGTGAGTCGGTCAGTGAGGCCACTGTCGGACAGTGGTTCAAAAAGGCCGGCGAGGCGGTTGATGTCGACGAACCCCTCGTCGAGCTGGAAACCGACAAGGTCACCGTCGAAGTGAACGCGCCTGCGGCAGGAGTCATCAGTGGCATCGATGCGGGCGAGGGCGAGACGGTCGAGGTCGGCGCAATCCTCGGCTCGATCGCGGAAGGCGAAGGCGCGGTGGCGGAGAAAAAACCGGCTGCCGCCGAAGCACCGGCGCCGCAAGCTGCGCCGGCAGCCGCTGCTCCGGCCGCCGCTGCTCCGGCCGCTGCGCCTACCTCCAATGGTGGGGCGGTCCCGAGTGTCGGCAACGGCGCTTCGAACGGGACAACCATGCCGCCGGCGCCGTCTGCGCAGAAGATCCTCGCTGAGTCCGGCGTCGATCCGGCAAGCGTTTCGGGGAGTGGTCGGCGCGGTCAGGTCCTCAAGCAGGATGCGGTAGCTGCGGTGCAGAACGGTGCGGGCGCCCATGCCGAGGCGCGGGTGCCAACCGGTGATCTGGCGATCCCGGCACCGAGTGCGGAAGTGCCGGTGGCTGCGCGCTCGCAACCGGGGGCCGACGACGCCTCACGCGAGGAGCGCGTGCGCATGACACGGCTGCGCCAGACCATCGCGCAGCGTCTCAAAGATGCGCAGAACACCGCGGCGATGCTGACGACCTTCAACGACGTCGACATGACGGCGGTCATGGCGCTTCGCAAGGAGTATAAAGAAGCGTTCGAGAAGCGGCACGGTGTGCGGCTCGGCTTCATGGGCTTTTTTGTGAAGGCGTGCATTCAGGCGCTGAAGGAAATTCCGGCGGTGAACGCCGAGATCGACGGCGACGACATCATCTACAAGAATTACTACCACATGGGCGTCGCGGTCGGGACGGAGAAAGGCCTCGTCGTCCCGGTCGTGCGCGATGCGGATATGCTGTCGCTCGCCGATATCGAAGCAACGATCAACGCGTTCGGCGAGAAGGCGCGTGACGGCAAGATCTCGATCGCGGACATGCAGGGCGGCACGTTCACGCTCTCGAACGGCGGGGTCTACGGCTCGCTGATGTCGACGCCGATCCTTAATGCGCCGCAGTCGGGCATCCTCGGCATGCACCGGATCGAGCAGCGCCCGGTGGTGGTCGATGGCGAGGTGGTCGTGCGGCCGATGATGTATCTCGCGCTCAGCTACGACCACCGGATCGTCGACGGAAAAGAGGCGGTCACGTTCCTCGTTCGGGTGAAGGAAAATCTGGAAGATCCGCAGCGGTTGATGCTGGAGGTCTAGTCGACCTCGGGCAGCCGTCGGCAGCGGGAAACGATCATGGCGTTATCTATCGTTGAGCGTCCTTACCTGTTGGGACTGGTCGTCGGACTTGCCGTGCTTGCGCCGCATACGGTGCTGCCGGAGCAAGTCTCGCTGGCCTATGCTGCGATCTCTCTGGGGCTGATCGCCGGCATCTATATCGGCTTTGCGCTCGTCAAAGGCTCGCAGGAGCAGATCCTCGTCGAGGTCGCCACGGCCGGTGTTTTCGCGCTCGCCGCCCTGCTTGGCGCCGTCGCCGTGCCGCTGATCATCCCGATCGCGTACTTCGCGCACGGGCTTTGGGATGCGGCGCATCTTGCACGCAAGCGAGGCGATGAATTCCTGGTGCCGACGCCGAAATGGTATCCGCCCTTTTGTGCGATCACCGACTGGGTGATTGCGATCGGGCTGATCGTGCTTTGGTGGCGCTCGGGAATTTTATGAGGCGCGCGGCGAACAGGAGACCTTACTCATGGCCGTCGCGCCCTACCTCGCGATCGTCGATGCGCGCCGTGCCCTTGTATTTTACTCCGCTGCGTTCGGCGCTGAGATCTTCGACCTGGTCGAGCACGAGAACGGCTGTGTCGTGCACGCAAAAATGCGGTTGGCCGGTGCGGTGGTGATGGTCCACGAGCATATCGCCGGCGAAGTCGTCGGCATCGACGCGCCATCGCTCGGCGGGCACAGTTCGGTGACGATCCGCTGTGGTCTCGAAACCGCGGCGGAAGTCGACGCGTTGATCGAGCGTGCGGTGCGTCATGGCGCCGAGGTTACGGCAGGTCCCGCCGTTATGCGGTGGGGAGAATATTATGGACGGTTGCGCGATCCCTTTGCGCACATCTGGGCTTTCGGTGCGCCCGCTGCACCGCGGAACGACTGAACAGGCAGGAGCGCGCAATGGCTGACGCGTATGATCTCATCGTTATTGGTACCGGACCCGGTGGATATGTCTGCGCGATCCGCGCTGCCCAGCTCGGCATGCGCGTGGCGGTTGTCGAAAAGCGCGGGGCGCATGGTGGCACCTGCCTTAACGTCGGATGCATTCCGTCCAAGGCGCTGCTGCACGCATCTGAGATGTATGCCGAAGCGCAGCACGGCATGGGCGATATGGGCATCGAGGTGAAACCGACGCTCGATCTCACGAAGATGATGGCGTTCAAGGCCGACGGCGTTCAGGGGAACGTCGAGGGCGTGGCGTTCCTGCTGAAGAAGAACAAGGTCGATACC
>JBCBJG010000290.1:0-4249 GCA_038523655.1 Pseudomonadota bacterium
CGAAGAAAGTGCCGTCGATTGGCTGGAGACGAAGCGCAACGTCACTCCGGACCTGCCCGTGCGCACATGGCGGCCGGAGCGGGATGCACCGGGATTTGGTCTTTTCGCGCGGGCCGCTAAGGCGCTTGGTGCTGACACGTCAAGCCTGCGCGACCTGCTCGAACGTGAGCCGATCGTCCAGCGCCTTCGCCTTGACGGTCTGGTGTCGGTTTGGCACGGTCCGGCGCGTTAGAGGGCTTGTGCAAACGACGTGGAGACGACCGCGCCGGTAGGGGGACGCATGAAAAAATCAGAGTTGGTTCAGCGTATTGCGGCCGCAAACCAGCATCTGCTTCATCGCGAAGTCGAACAGATCGTTAACGTCATTCTGGAAGAGATCACCAACGCGCTGGCGAAGCGTGATCGTGTCGAACTGCGTGGCTTCGGCGCTTTCACGGTGAAGTATCGCCCGGCACGCCACGGGCGAAATCCGCGCACTGGCGCGGCCGTGCAGGTGGAAGAAAAATACGTCCCCGCGTTCAGGACCGGCAAGGACCTGCGCGAGCGGATCAACCGCCACGCACCGGCCGGGGCGCAAACCTGAAGGCTGACGCGAGTGCCGCGCGTCGGCACCATCGCCTTCAGGTCTCTTGAGAGACGACAACGGAACACGCAATGAGCCTGATCTGGCGCCTGATTAAACTCCTCGCCATGACGATCACGGCGATTGTGTTCGTGGCCATCGCCGTCTCCAATCGGCAAGACGCCACACTGATCCTCGACCCGTTCCGGCCGGAAAATCCGGTGTTGCAGGTCACGGCGCCGTTCTTCGTATATCTGTTTGGCGCGCTGCTTCTCGGCATGGTGCTCGGCGGGATCGCATCGTGGTTGTCGCAAGGTAAGTGGCGCAAGACCGCTCGCCAGCGCACCCGCGAAGCCTATCAATGGAAGCAGGAAGCCGATCGCCTGACGCAAGAACGCGACGGCGCCGTCGAGCAGCGTCTGCCCGCCGCCTGATCTGGCGACCATCCAGGCCAAAGCCCGCTGATCTCGCAGTCAGCGGAAACTGAAGTGAGAACGGTCCAACGTCACGGGGCGCGGGCCTCTTCCATCAAACTCGTACGGTACGAGCCGCGACCAAGCTGCCGTGGACAGCCTTCCGAGCCACTCCTAGGGTGAGCCCGGATCGTCCGGCCATGAAACCGACGATCTCATCGACATCTACCGATCTTTACACCTGACGAACTTATCGCTCCCGACATGTCCTCCGCCCAGACCCGCGCACATTCTTCAGCCTCATCGTCGCCCGTGACCGACGTAAAAATCTGCGGCCTGTCGACCGCTGCGACTATGGACGCCGCGTTGGATGCCGGCGCTGCCTATGTCGGACTGGTTTTTTTCTCCCCCAGCCCGCGTGACGTGAGCGTTGCGGACGCAGCTCCGCTCGCACGTCGCGCCGCGGGTCGCGCCAAGACCGTTGCCCTGTTCGTCGATCCATCTGACGATCTGGTTGACGCTGTCGCGCGCGATGTCCGCCCGGACTACGTGCAGCTTCACGGAGATGAGAGTGCTGACCGCGCTGGTGCGATTGCCACGCGGGCCGAGGCGAAACTCATCAAGGCGATCAAGGTCGCAACCCGCGAAGACCTCGCTGCTGCGGCCGAATTCGAAGGGCTCGCGGATATCCTCCTGTTCGATGCCAAGCCGCCAAAAGTACCCGCAGACGGGGCCGCCGCCCTTCCAGGTGGAAACGGCGATGCGTTCGATTGGCGTATCCTCGAGGCGGCACCGCAGACCTCGAGCTGGATGTTGTCAGGTGGTCTGCGTGCAGAAAACGTCGCCGACGCCATCGCGGCAACCAGCGCACCGGCGCTCGATGTTTCGTCCGGCGTCGAGCGAGCACGCGGAGAAAAAGACGTCGATCTTATTCATCAGTTCATGACCGCCGTTCGCCTCGCCGATCAGGCAGTTGCAGCCAAACCGCTCGCGGAGCCCCGCCATGTCCAAGCCTGACGCCTCGCAACTGAACAGCTTCCGCACCGGCCCGGACGAGAATGGCCACTTCGGCATCTTCGGTGGGCGATACGTCGCCGAAACGCTGATGCCGCTCATTCTCGATCTCGAGCAGGCCTATACGGCCGCAAAGGCCGACCCGGCGTTCGACGCCGAGCTGGACGCGCTCAATCGACATTATGCCGGCCGCCCGAGCCCGCTCTATTTCGCCGAACGTCTAACGGAGGAAATTGGCGGCGCGAAAGTCTACTTCAAACGCGACGAGCTCAATCACACCGGCTCGCACAAGATCAACAACTGCCTCGGCCAGATCCTGCTCGCCAAGCGGATGGGCAAGACCCGCATAATCGCCGAGACCGGTGCCGGTCAGCATGGCGTCGCCGTCGCCACCGTCGCCGCGCGGTTCGGGTTGCCCTGCGTCGTCTACATGGGCGCAACGGATATCGAGCGCCAGTCACCGAACGTGTTCCGCATGAAGCTGCTCGGCGCGGAGATCAAACCGGTCACCGCCGGCACGGGCACACTGAAGGATGCGATGAACGAGGCGTTGCGTGACTGGGTCGCAAACGTCGACGACACGTTCTACATCATCGGCACGGCCGCAGGCCCGCACCCCTATCCGGCGATGGTCCGTGATTTTCAGTCCGTGATCGGCAGCGAGGCGCGCGAGCAGATGCTCGAGGCCGAAGGTCGACTACCCGATGCCCTCGTCGCCTGTATCGGCGGCGGCTCGAATGCGATCGGGCTATTTCATCCCTTCCTCGACGACAAGGATGTGTCAATCTACGGCGTCGAGGCGGAAGGCCACGGCGTGCCGACTGGCGAGCACTGTGCCTCCCTCAACGGCGGCACCCCCGGCGTCCTGCACGGCAACCGCACCTACCTCCTCCAGGATGACGACGGCCAGATCCGTGACGGCTATTCGATCTCGGCTGGCCTCGATTATCCCGGTATCGGCCCAGAGCACGCATGGCTGAAGGAAACCGGACGCGTCACCTATGTCGGCGCCACCGACGCCGAAGCGCTCGACGCGTTCAAGCTCTGCACCAAGACCGAGGGCATCATCCCGGCACTCGAGCCGGCGCATGCGCTGTCCTACGTCGCCAAACTCGCTCCAACGCTGTCCGACGATCAGATTGTCCTGATGAATCTCTGCGGACGTGGCGACAAGGATATCTTCGCCGTTGCCGACCATCTCGGCATGAAGATATAACGCCGCGTGCCATGACTCATGCCGCCGACGCAAACGGCGGGCGCGATATCTCCATGCAAGAAACCCGGATTGACCGGCGCTTCGCGGCGCTCAGAAAAGAGGGCCGCGCCGCGCTCGTGACCTTCGTGACCGCGGGCGACCCGGACGCGCAAACGGCGACGGATATTCTCGCGGGCCTGCCTGGCGCAGGTGCCGATGTGATTGAACTCGGGATGCCGTTCTCCGACCCGATGGCCGATGGGCCGGCCGTGCAGGTCTCCTCGCAGCGGGCGCTCAAGGCCGGCGCCACGGTCCGCTCGACCCTCGATATGGTACGCGCTTTTCGCGAGCACGATAACGAAACACCGATTGTGCTGATGGGCTATTTTAATCCCATCTACGTCTATCCTGTCTCAGATTTCCTAGCCGACGCAGTCGCGGCCGGTGTGGACGGCTTGATCGTCGTTGATCTCCCTCCGGAAGCGGACGACGAGTTGTGCCTTCCGGCGATGAAACACGGCATCAATTTCATCCGCCTTGCAACACCGACTACCGACGACGCCCGTATGCCTGCGGTCCTCGAGAACACCAGTGGCTTCGTTTATTATGTCTCCATCATGGGGATCACCGGCACTGCCTCGCCGGACCCGGCCGTCGTTGGTGCGCGGATTGAAAAACTCCGTGCCAACACCCAGTTGCCAATAGCTGTTGGGTTCGGCGTGAAGACGCCCGAGCAGGCAAAGGCGATCGCCGGGGTCGCCGACGGCGTTGTCGTCGGCTCTGCTCTGGTCGGCGCCGTGGCAGAAACGCTCGATGATGAGGGGCGCGCGACGTCGCAAACCGTCGACGCCGTGCTGGATCGCGTGCGTGCGATCTCCACCGCGATCCGTGAAGGCTGATGACATACCGAGGGGTGGGCCGGCTTAAGGAAAGCCGGTGAATGAGTGGTCCCCAACCACGCGACCCGGTAAACTCCAGCCCGACAGGTATCGCGCGCTCCTGCGCGCCGCTTCAGGGCCAAGCCGGCAAACGTACGAACCACCGCCCTGAGCAACGGTTGAAACC